>NZ_JAMYSF010000016.1:0-150817 GCF_040321775.1 Mesorhizobium sp. M0243
CAAAAACACGGGGGCGATCATGCCCCCGTGTCGTCAAAAAGCTACCAGCCAAATATCCTGTCAGAACACTGAAGGTGCCTAAGTGAACTGCATTAGCCCATTGGGCGGCGTTTCGGCATTGCAGCGGGAAACCCAGATTACTTGATCTTGGTTTCCTTGAATTCGACGTGCTTCTTGGCGACCGGGTCGTACTTGCGGAACGACAGCTTGTCGGTCTTGGTGCGGCTGTTCTTGCTGGTCACGTAGAAGAAACCGGTGTCGGCGGTCGACAGAAGCTTGATCTTGATGTTTGCGGCTTTGGCCATGATATCAGTCCGTTTGTTCGTGGGGTTTTGGCCGCTGGAGCACGGGGAAACACCCGGACGCGGGAAACTTGGCGCGACACATAAAGAACGCGCCCGGAAAGTCAAGCCCGGCAAGCCTCGTGCGATCCGCCTGAGCCTGCTGGTGAACGGAAATCATGCGGTTTCTGTCGCCGGTGCAGCAACCTTCTTCCAGTCTCCGGTCGTGTTCCACCAGCGATTCGGATTGGCGCGGTCGTCCAGCCCCTTGGAACGGCTGGCGAGAATCGGTTGAATGCGGATCACCGGTTCCTGATAGGAATGTGCTTGGAAAATCGCCTCGACGACACGAGCGGCCAGCGCCTGATCGTCCGGCAGTTCGAAGGAAACCTCGACCGTGCCGGGCCGCCGCCTCAATTCGGTTTCGGCGCCGGCGGCCGCACCGTCAAGCGGCCTGTAGCGTTCGATGCCGTGCGCCGACTGATAGGCATTGCGGTCATACTTGCCCATGGCCAGCGGCGCTATCGCCACCACGGCATCCATGATGCGGTCGACGTCGGCGGCCGGAGCCTGGAACGTTACGAGCAGAAGCAGTGTCATTCGTAGCGATGTGGTTTCAAAGCCGCTGTCGATCATGGAAGGGTCCTCGAGTGTTTTGGGACGCCTTTTTAGCCCTGTGCTCCTGACACGGTTCTGTCAGCAGCCTGTCTCCGTGCCGTGCCAAATGCATGGCTGGCCACAGTCGCGCTACAGCAGGATCTTGCGAACCAACCTGACGGCGACCAAAGCGATATAGGCGGCGAAGAACAGGCCGAGCGACCAGCCGAAGCCGGACGGGCCGAACGCATCCATGCCGATGCCGATCGCCTGCGGGCCGAGCACCATGCCGACGCCGTAGCACAGCACGAAGGCGGCGTTGGCCGACGCCAGTTCATGGCCGGAAAGCTGCGAGCCGAGATGGGCGAGGCCGATCGTGTACATGGCAGCGACGACGCCGCCCCAGACGAACAGAAGCGCGGCCATCAGATGCCAATTCTGGGCGAAGAAGGGCATGAAGACGGTGCCGATAAGACCGACCGTGGCGCAGGCAATCAGCAGGTAGCGGCGATCGCTGACGCGGTCGCTGATCATGCCGATCGGGATCTGCAACAACACATTGCCGAGGCCGATCATGGTCAGGAGAAGTGCTGCATCGGCTTCGGAATAGCCGATTCGGCTGCCATAGATCGGGAACAGGGCAAAGCCGCCGGTTTCCACCGCGCCGAACACCAGCACGGCAGCGGTCGCCGACGGCACCAGCCAGATGTAGCGCAGGAAATTGCTGGTTTCGCCATCCGAGGCGATCGACGGGCTCTCGTTGCGTGCTGCCAGCACGGGTATGGCCGCCAGCGTCACCAACGCGATGATGACGCCGAACGGCCTGAAGCCGGAACTGCCGAGATGGGCGAACAGCCACGGTCCGGCGGCAAAGCCGAGCGACAGGACAGTGGCATAAATGCCCAGCACAAGGCCGCGTCGGTGCGGCGGCGCCGAGGTGCTGATCCAGAATTCGGACAGGATGAACAGCACCGTCAGCGCAATGTGCAGCACGATGCGCAGCGGAAACCACATCCAGAAATCGGGTGCGAAATGGAAGCCGACAAAGGCCAGCGCGCCGGCGGCGATCATGGCGATCATTGTCCAGGCAACGCCGAAGCGCATGGCGAGCGGGGTCGCCAGCGGCGCACCGGCGATCGAGGCGAGGCCGGCGACGGCGGTGTTGAGGCCGATCATCGAAGCCGAATGGCCGCGCGTTTCGAGGATGACGCTGAGCAGCGGCATGCCAAGGCCGATGGCGATGCCGACGACGCTGATCGACGAGATCGCCGCCACCATCGGCAGCCAGTGTACGCGTTCGTCGCCCTGTGGTTGGGTATCGACCGTCATGGGATTCTGAATACTCTGTCTGTTTGATCTTACGCAATTCCGGGCGGAAAACCGCGTCACACTTTTCCTGGAATTGCTCTAGAGAAGTTCGCGGGTGAAGCGGTTGCGGACAAGCCGGTAGAAGGGCACGGGACCGCCCGGACGCAACAGCGGGTCATGGGCGAGGCGCTTTTGCAGCTCGTCCAGGATCATTTGGGTGATGTCGGGTATGTCGGCTTCCCTGGCCTTGGCAAGCGGCAGCCAGACCAGCTCTTCAAGCTCGTTGGTCGGGCCGCCACCGGGCAGTTCGACCGCGACGTCGTCACGCCAGGCGCTGAAGAAGCGGGTGTCGAAGCGGCGCACCCGGTTGGGCGGCGTGATGGCGCGCGCAACGAAGCGCAGCATGTCGAGAGAGGGTTGCACGCCGTGTTCGGCAAAGCCTTGCCAATCGGGCCTGAGGGTTGCGAAAGCACCCTTGCGGCCGATCAGCAGCCCGGCTTCCTCATAGGTTTCGCGGATGGCGGACAGGGCGATGGCGCGGGCCCGTGCGGCGCTTGTGCGGCCCGGCCCGGCGACCAGCCTGGCTTCCTGCTCCGGGTGCAATGCGGCGGCGACCCGAATGCGGCTGTCGGCCGGATCGGTGCGGCCGCCGGGAAAGACGAACTTGCCCGGCATGAAGGCGTGGCCGGCATGGCGGCGGCCCATCAGAACCAGCACGTTATCGCCCTTGCGGTCGAGCAGGATCAGGGTTGCCGCGTCGCGCGGGCGAATTGGCGGGTCGCTATGAGCGATCATGCTCCGCTCGATCTTGTCGACTTCCGCCTTGGTCATACCGTCCATGCGCAGGACCTAGCGGAAACTTCTGGCAAGCGAAAGTGGCCTTTCACGGTCGGCATGTTGCGCCAGGCCGCATTCTTGGTTGCGACTCAGGCTCCTGGATGCGGCTCGATCACGTCGTGCTCGCCGCCGAAGCCGTGCATATAGAAGGCCCATTGCAGTCCGATGACGGCGCCCTTGACGGGTTGCAGCAGTGCCACCGACAAAAGGATGGTCAGCGGCACCCAGATGGCGATGTGCTGCCATGTGGACAGGGTGGAGGTCGCCTCGACGCCCATGAAAGCGCCGAGCACGATGTGGCCGACGATGACGATGACGAGATAGGCAGGCAGGTCGTCGGCGCGGTGGTGATGCAGTTCCTCGCCGCAGACACTGCATGTGTCGACGGTCTTGGTGAAAGCGCGAAACAGCTTGCCTTCGCCGCAATGCGGGCAGCGGCCGAGCAGGCCGCGCTTCATCGCCGTCCACAGCGGGCGCGCGGCCCGGCCCGAGTGATGTTCTCCGCCGAAAACCTGTTCTTCCATGGCTGTTGTCATCATCGTCTCCTGCCGCGCGAACCCGGTCGCGATTGCGACGCGCGGGCGCGGCCCTTGGCCTTGTGAAACGACCGCTTGGAGCCCGGCAAAGGCTTCGGGTCGGTCAACATTTCGAAGCGCATCGCGCCGGCCATCGGCGCCACCTCGACGAGTCGGACCTCGACGCGGTCCGCGAGCTGGTAGCCTTTGCCCGAGCGTTCCCCGAACAGGGAGCGGGCCGTTTCATCGTATATATAGTAATCGCCGCCCAGAGTTGACACCGGGATGAAACCATCCGCGCCGTACTGCGGCAATTGGACAAATAGTCCTGACTTGGTGACGCCGGAGATGCGGGCATCGAACCGGTCGTCGACGCGTTCGGCGAGATAGCTGGCGATCAGACGGTCGACCGTGTCCCGCTCGGCCGCCATTGCGCGGCGTTCCGTGCCGGAAATCAGCACGGCGACATCTTCGAGCCGTGCCGCTTCGTCCTGCGTCAGCCCGCCCGAACCCAATCCGAGTGCGGCAATAAGTCCGCGATGCACGATCAAATCGGCGTAGCGGCGGATCGGTGAGGTGAAATGGGCGTAGCGGCGGAGGTTGAGACCGAAATGGCCGATGTTCTTTGGCGAGTATTCGGCTTGGCTCTGCGAGCGCAGAACCACTTCGTTGACCAGGCCTTCATTGTCGGCGCCGCGCACGCGCTCCAAAATGCCGTTGAACTGGCTTGGCTGCATCTGCGCGCCGCGCGCAAGTGACAGGCCCAATGTCTGCAGGAACTCGCGCAGCGATTCCTGTTTGGCCAGCGATGGCGCGTCATGGACGCGATAGACCAGTTCCTGTTTCTTCGCCTCGAGCGTTTCGGCCGCCGCGACATTGGCCTGGATCATGAATTCTTCGATGAGCTTGTGGGCATCGAGCCGGTCCGGCACGATGACGCGATCGACGGTGCCGTCCGGCTTTAGCACGATCTTGCGCTCCGGCAGGTCGAGTTCGAGCGGTTGGCGGCCATCGCGGCCGCGCTTCAGGATCGCATAGGCGTCCCACAGTGGCTTCAGCACGGTTTTGAGGATCGGGCCTGTCTTGTCGTCCGGCGCGCCGTCGATCGCCGCCTGAGCCTGCTGGTAGGCGAGCTTTGCCGCCGACTTCATCATGACGCGATGGAAGGAGTGCCTGAGCTTGCGGCCCTCGGCCGAAAAAACCATGCGCACTGCCAATGCCGGCCGGTCCTGGCCCTCGCGCAGCGAGCAGAGATCGTTGGAGATGCGCTCGGGCAGCATCGGCACGACGCGATCCGGGAAATACACCGAATTGCCGCGCTTCAGCGCTTCGCGGTCGAGTGCCGTGCCGTAGCGCACATAGGCGGCGACGTCGGCGATGGCGACAGTGGCAACCACGCCGCCCGGGTTCTTCTCGTCGAGATCCGGCGTGGCGAAGACGGCGTCGTCATGATCCTTGGCGTCGGCCGGATCGATGGTGATCAACGGCAGGTCGCGCCAGTCCTCGCGGTGATCCAGCGTCGCCGGCTTGACCGCTTCGGATTCGGCGATGACGTCGGCCGGGAAGATATGCGGAATGTCATGCGCGTGGATGGCGATCATCGAGACCGCCTTTTCGCTGGTCAGCGAACCCAGCACGTTGAGCACCTTGGCTCTCGGCAGCCCATAGCGAGAAGCCCGCGCGGGCTCGACCTCGACCAGGTCGCCGTTCTTGGCGCCGTTCTGGAATTCCTTGTCGACGATCAGTTCGGGCTGGCGCCGTTCCACCGGCTCGATGCGGAAGGTGCCGTCCTGCAAGATGCGAAAGACACCGAGCACGGCATCGGTGCGTTTTTCGAAAATCTTCACCACCCGCCCGGTGTAGGCGGGGCCGCCCAGGGCAACGTTCGTCTCGTCGGCCGGAAAGGTCTTGGCCAGCACGCGGTCGCCAATGCCGGGCGCCGGTCCACCGCCACTGCGCGACAGGCGGATGGAAACGATGGGCGGCGGTCCATTGGCCGTGTGTTCGGTAGGACGCGCCAAGAGCACGCCATCGGCATCACGGTCGAAAATATCGAGGACCGTGACATGGGGCAGGGCGCCGACGCGGGCCAACCCCTTGCGCTCCTTGGTAAGGACGCCTTCGTCCTGCAAGTCGCGCAAAATGTCCTTCAGCCAGATGCGGTCGTCGCCGCGCAGCGCGAACGCCTTTGCGATGTCGCGTTTGCCGGCGCGATCGGGATTTTCGGCGATGTAGCGCAGGATTTCGTCACGCGACGGTCGGTAGTCGTCCTTGACCTTGGCCCTGGTGTCGGCGGTGCGCGGATCGCCGTGGGTTCTGCCGGTGATCTTGCGCGCCACGCTGCCCTATCCTTTTTTCTTCGCGGCCGGCTTCTTGGCTGCCACTTTCTTGGTTGCCGGGGCCTTGGCCGCTGCTGCCTTGCGGAAAGGTTTCTTGCCGCCGCCGCCCTTGGCTTCCTTCTCGGCAATCAGCGCCAGCGCGTCCTCGATGGTCACCGACTGTGGATCCCTGCCCTTGGGCAGGGTGGCGTTGACCTTGCCGAAATTCACGTAAGGTCCGTATTTGCCGTCGCGCACGACGATCTTGCCGCCGCCATCGGGATGGTCGCCAAGTTCCTTGAGCGCAGCGGCAGTGCCGCCATTGCGGCCACCCTTGCCCTTCAACTGCTTCTCGGCGATCACCGACACGGCGCGGTTGAGGCCGATCGAGAACACGTCCTCGATGCTCTCGAGATTGGCATAGGTGCCGTCATGCAGCACGAACGGACCGTAGCGGCCGAGCCCTGCCGAGATCATCTTGGCGGTTTCCGGATGCTGGCCGACATCGCGCGGCAGCGACAGCAGCGCCAACGCCTTCTCATGGTCTATCGACTCGGCCGTCCAGCCCTTGGGCAGGCTGGAGCGCTTGGCTTCCTTGCCGTCGCCGCGCTGCAGATAGGGACCGAAGCGGCCGCTGCGCAGCGTGATTTCCTCAGACGTATACGGATCCTTGCCGATGACCTTGGTGCCGTCTTCGCCGCCGCCATTCTCGCCATTGGGATTGGCGGCGTCGCCGAGCTGACGGGTGAAGGAGCATTCGGGATAGTTCGAGCAGCCGACAAAGGCGCCGAATTTGCCGAGCTTCAGCGACAGATTGCCGGTGCCGCATTTCGGACAGATGCGCGGATTGGAGCCATCCTCCCGCGCGGGAAACACCAGCGGCGCCAGTTCCTCATTGAGCGCGTCGAGCACGTCGGTGACGCGCAGTTCCTTGATGTCTGCGACGGCACCGGAAAAATCCTTCCAGAAATCGCGTAGCACGTCTTTCCAGGCGAGCTTGCCGTCCGAGATCTCGTCGAGCTTCTCTTCCAGAGATGCCGTGAAGTCGTACTCGACATAACGTTTGAAGAAGCTTTCGAGGAAGGCCGACAGCAGCCGGCCCTTGGCCTGCGGCACCAGTCGGCGCTTGTCGATGGTGACATAGTCGCGGTCTTCGAGTGTCTTCAGGATCGCCGTATACGTAGAAGGCCGGCCGATGCCGAGTTCTTCCAGCTTCTTGATCAGCGACGCCTCGGAATAGCGCGGCGGCGGCTCGGTGGTGTGCTGGGTGGCATTGATCGCCTGGCGGGCAAGCTGCTCGCCGGCGCGGATTTCGGGCAGGCGACGATTTTCCTCGTCTTCCGTATCGTCGTCCTTCTGGTCGGTGTAGGCGGCAATGAAGCCGTCGAAGCGAACGACCGAGCCGACGGCGCGAAGCTCGGCGGTGCGCGATCCATTGACCGCTTCGATCTCGGCGGTGGTGCGCTCGATCTCGGCCGACTGCATCTGGCTGGCGATGGCGCGCTTCCAGATCAGCTCATAGAGCCGCATCTGGTCGGAATCGAGATATTGCCTGACCGATGCCGGGGTGCGCATGAAATCCGTCGGGCGGATCGCTTCGTGCGCTTCCTGGGCGTTCTTGGCTTTGGCCGTATATTGGCGCGGCTTTTCCGGCAGGTATTTTGCGCCGAATTCCTTGGCAATGGCGTCGCGTGCGGCGTCGATCGCCTCGGGTGCCATCTGCACGCCGTCGGTTCGCATATAGGTGATGAGACCTGTGGTCTCGCCGCCGATCTCCATGCCTTCATAGAGACGTTGCGCCACCTGCATGGTGCGGCTGGCCGAGAAGCCGAGGCCCGATGAGGCGGCCTGCTGCAGCGTCGACGTGGTGAAGGGCGGGCCGGGATTGCGCTTGGTCGGCTTGGCTTCGACCGACACCGCCTTGAAGGTCGCGCCTTCGAGCATCGACTTGATGTCGTCGGCCTGCGCCTTGTTGGAAATATCGAGCTTTTGCAGCTTCTTGCGATCGAACGCCGTCAGCCGCGCTTCGAAATTCTCGTTGCGCGGCGTGCCGAGCAGGGCGGCGATCTGCCAGTATTCCTCGCGGATGAAGCGCTCAATCTCGGATTCGCGGTCGCAGACCAGGCGCAGTGCAACCGACTGGACGCGTCCGGCCGAACGGGCGCCCGGCAGCTTGCGCCACAGCACCGGCGACAGCGTGAAGCCGACGAGATAATCCAGCGCCCGACGGGCGAGATAGGCATCGACCAGTGGCGCATCGATCTGGCGCGGATTGGCCATTGCTTCCAGCACCGACGATTTGGTGATGGCGTTGAAGACGACGCGGCTGACCGGCTTGTCCTTTAGTGCGCGCTTCTGCTTCAGCACCTCCAGCACATGCCAGGAGATGGCTTCACCTTCGCGATCCGGATCGGTGGCGAGGATCAGGCCGTCGGCATCCTTGACCGCCTTGGCTATGTCGGCAAGCCGCTTGCCCGAGGCGGTGTCGACCGCCCAGGACATGGCGAAATCCTCATCCGGACGCACCGAGCCATCCTTGGCCGGCAAATCCCTGACATGGCCGAACGAGGCCAGAACCTTGTAGTTCTTGCCGAGGTATTTGTTGATTGTCTTCGCCTTGGCCGGCGATTCGACGACGACGACGTCCATGAGGTCTCATATCAGCTGTGGTGCGGCAGAAGAATTCCGCTGCGCGCGACGAAATCTCGTTCTATTTGTCGCTCACATGGCCGCGCTTTTGCATCCGGTCAAGGGGAAGCGCCCAAATTGCGGGCCGGTCCGCAGCAATACACTCTAAGAGTGTATGGAGAAAATCACAGAATTTTGGGAAAGGGAGATGTGGTGCCGAGCCGGCGAAAACGACCTGGTTTCACTTTTCCACCGAGTCGCGGAGTGACGGCCGGGAATAGCGTCGGTTCGACGCCAGAACGGCTGATTGATGCTGGCCGCCGGCGGCATGGAGCGATGCCCGGCGACCAGTCAGCAGGCGGGACTGGGATAGAGTGGCTTAGTCGGCCTTGACGATGTGCCAGACTTCGCCGACGCCGTCGCCGGTCACGTCGCCGGGCTTCTTGTCCTTTATGAAGGTGTAGACCGGCTTGCCGTCATAGGCCCACATCTTGGTGCCGTCGGTGCGGTCGACAACGGTCCATTCGTCATCCGCCTTGGCGCCGGCTTCGGCCTTCAGCGGCGGCCAGTTGGTGGCGCATTTGTCGTAGCAGTTGGTCTTGCCCTTCTCGTCCTTGTCATAGGTGTAAAGCGTCATGCCGTTGGCGTCGGTGTAGATCTTGGTGCCATTGACCTCGGCTTCCTTCCACGCGTCGGCGGCGAAGGATGCGGCGGTGCTGAGTAGAAGCGCTGCCAGTCCTGCGGTTATGGTTTTCATGGAAATCTCCCTGACTGATATCTGGAGACGCGCGGGAAATCGCGGCCTCACAGCATCAACGCCTGCGAGCCGTCGTTTCTTCCTGGCAAGTGCGTCGGGCAATGGATGATCTTGCCAACACAATGGTGATTGGTGGACAAGGCTGCGCGTCGCTATATCGGCGTCACGGCATTGGAGTTCTTGGAAATGGCATTGGACATCGGCTATGTCAGCGCGATCGGGGCGGGAGCTATCTCGTTCCTGTCGCCTTGCGTGCTGCCGCTGGTGCCGCCTTATCTCTGTTATATGGCCGGCGTGTCGGTCGACGATTTCCGCGGCAATGCCGGTGCGACAGCGCGTGAAGGCGCACGCGGCGCGCTGCTCTTTTCCTCGATCGCCTTCGTGCTCGGCTTCTCGACCGTCTTTGTCGCGCTGGGCGCCGGCGCCTCGACCATCGGCCGGCTGCTGCGCGTCTGGCAGGAGCCGCTGGCAATGGGCGCCGGTGTGCTGATCATCCTGATGGGCCTGAATTTCCTCGGCATCCTGCGCATTCCGCTGCTGTCGCGCGAGGCGCGCTTCCAGTCGCAGGGAAAACCGGCGAGTGCTGTCGCCGCCTATGTCATGGGGCTGGCTTTCGCCTTCGGCTGGACGCCCTGCATCGGCCCGGTGCTGGGGCCGATCCTGACGCTGGCAGGTGGTCGCGAAACGGTGGGCGAGGGCGCGCTGCTGCTCGCCGCCTATTCGCTCGGGCTGGGCATCCCGTTCCTGATCGCCGCGCTGTTTTCAGGCGCCTTCATGCGCTTCCTCGGCAAATTCCGCGTCCATCTCGGCCGTGTCGAAAAGGCGATCGGCGCGCTGCTGGTCGTTGCCGGCGTGTTTTTCCTCACCGGCGGCGTGCAGACCGTTTCCTACTGGCTGCTGGAGAATTTCCCGGTGCTGGGGCGGCTGGGGTAGCGGCGGGCAAATGCCCAGGCTGAGCCCAGGATCGAACTGTGGACCCGCTGATTAAAAGTCAGTTGCTCTACCATCGCACCGGAATTTAACCGCATTGGTGAAGCATGGCGCCACTGCTAGCATGCTTTGATTCCCAACCCTTTTCATATGGTTGTCGTTCCATGAGCCAGAGATCCTGCCTGTCCGTCATCCTTGCCGCCGGCGAAGGCACGCGCATGAAGAGCGTGCTGCCGAAGGTGCTGCACCAGATCGCCGGGCTGCCGATGGTCGCCCATGTGGTGAGGGCGGCCGAAGCTGCCGGCGCCGGCAGCCAAGCGTTGGTGATTGGACATGGCGCGGAAGAGATGCGCAAGGCGGCGGCGAAATTCGCTCCAAAGGCTGAGACCTTCGTGCAGGACAAGCGCCTCGGCACCGCGCATGCCGTGCTGGCCGCGCGCGAAGCGATATCAAAGGGTCATGACGATATTCTCGTGATGTTTGGCGACACGCCGCTGATCGGCGCCGATGCGCTGACGGTGGCGCGGCTGAAACTGGCTGAAGGTGCTGCCGTCGTCGTGGTTGGCTTCCGTCCTCCCAGTCCGACCGGCTATGGCCGGTTGATCGAAAAGGACGGCAAGCTGGTCGCCATCCGCGAGGAAAAGGATTGCTCCGAGGAGGAGAAAAAAATCGGCTTCTGCAATGCCGGGACGATGGCGGTAGCCGGCGCCCACGCGCTGAGGCTGCTCGACGCGGTCGGCAATAAGAATGCCAAGGGCGAGTACTACCTAACCGACATTGTCGAGATCGCCGGCGCGCGAGGCCTCGATGTCGTCGCCACCGAAGCCAGCTTCGAGAGCGCGCTCGGCATCAACAATCGCGCCGAACTGGCGCAGGCCGAGGGCATCTGGCAGGCGCGTCGCCGGCACGAAGCGATGCTGTCGGGTGTGACGCTGATTGCGCCGGAGACGGTGTATTTCTCGCATGACACCGAGATTGGCGCTGACACGATCGTCGAGCCCAATGTCTGGTTCGGCCCGGGCGTGAAAATTGCCACGGGCGCCAAGATCCATGCCTTCAGCCATATCGAGGGCGCCACTATTGCGTCCAATTGCGATGTCGGGCCGTACGCGCGGCTGCGGCCGGGCGCCGATCTCCGAGACAAGGCCAAAGTCGGTAATTTCTGCGAGGTCAAGCAGGCGGTTATCGAAGAGGGCGCCAAGGTCAACCATCTGACCTATATCGGCGATGCCCGCGTCGGTGCGGGCGCCAATATCGGCGCCGGCACCATCACCTGCAATTATGACGGCTATTCGAAATTCTTCACGGACATCGGCGAGGGCGCGTTCATTGGCTCCAATTCGTCGCTGGTGGCGCCTGTCACCATCGGCAAGGGCGGCTACATCGCCTCGGGCAGCGTGATCACCGAAAGCGTGCCCGACGACGCGCTGGCCTTCGGCCGCGCCCGCCAGAAGACGATTCCAGGCAAGGGCAAGGAATTGCGCGAGCGCTTTGCTTCGGCCGCGGCTGCGAAGAAAAAGTAAAACCGGCCCGCAAAAAACCGAACGATTGCAGTAACCGGATTGCAAGAGCGGTCTGTCATGGTGCATCGACAAGAATGAGCGTTCCGTTACACGGGACGAAATGCAATGTGACTTTCACGGCAGGCCGGCCATCCCTAAATAGTGCTGGTTTTCTGGGGATTCGGGGGCTTTCTGCATGTGCGGTATCGTTGGAATCGTCGGCCGCTCGCAGGTTGCGCCGCTCATTGTCGATGCGTTGAAGCGGTTGGAGTACCGTGGCTATGACTCGGCCGGCGTCGCCACCATCGAGCGTGGCGAACTCGCCCGGCGCCGTGCCGAAGGCAAGCTGATCAACCTGGAGCGCCGGCTCAAGGACGAGCCGCTCGATGGCACGATCGGCATCGGTCACACGCGCTGGGCGACGCATGGCGTGCCCAACGAGACCAATGCGCACCCGCATTTTTCCGATGGCGTCGCCATCGTCCACAACGGCATCATCGAGAATTTCGCCGAATTGCGCGAAGAACTGATCCGCGACGGCTATTCTTTTTCGTCGCAGACCGACACCGAGGTCGTGGCGCATCTGGTGGCGCGCGAACTCGCCAGGGGGCTGAAGCCGGTCGAAGCCGCGCACCAGGCGCTGAAGCGGCTGGAAGGGGCCTTCGCGCTGGCCATCATGTTCAAGGGCGATGAAGACCTGATCGTCGGCGCGCGCAACGGTCCGCCGCTGGCTGTCGGCCATGGCGATGGCGAGATGTTTCTGGGCTCCGACGCCATCGCGCTCGCACCGTTCACCAATTCGATCACCTATCTCGAAGATGGCGACTGGGCGGTGGTGCGCCGCGACGGCGTCACCATCTTCGACATCGACGGCACAAAGGTCGACCGCAAGCGCCAGCAGTCGCTTTCGACCAGCTTCATGGTCGACAAGGGCAATCGGCGCCATTTCATGGAGAAGGAAATCCATGAGCAGCCCGAGGTCATCTCGCACACGCTGGCGAATTATCTGGATTTTGTCGGCGGCGTCTCCAAGCCGCTCGACCTGCCTTTCGATTTCGCCAAAATCGACCGGCTGGCGATTTCGGCCTGCGGCACCGCCTATCTCGCCGGCCTGATTGGCAAGTACTGGTTCGAGCGCTACGCGCGACTACCGGTCGATATCGATGTCGCTTCGGAATTCCGTTACCGCGAAATGCCGCTGTCGAAGAACGATGCCGCCTTCTTCATCTCGCAATCGGGCGAGACCGCGGACACGCTGGCCTCGCTGCGCTACTGCCGCAAGGCGGGGATGAAGATCGGCGCCGTCGTCAATGTGCGGGAATCGACGATGGCGCGCGAATCCGACGTCGTGCTGCCGACGCTGGCGGGACCGGAGATCGGCGTTGCCTCGACCAAGGCATTCACCTGCCAGCTGTCGGTGTTGGCATCGCTAGCCGTGCGTGCCGGCGTGGCGCGCGGGACAATCTCGAAGCAGCAGGAAAAGACCTTTGTGCGCGAGCTTTCGGAAGCGCCGCGCTATGCCAATCAGGTGCTGAAGCTCGACCATCAGATCGAAAAGATCGCGCGCGACCTCGCGCACTATAAGAACGTGCTCTATCTCGGCCGCGACACCAATTTCCCGCTGGCCATGGAAGGCGCGCTAAAACTCAAGGAAATCTCCTATATCCACGCCGAAGGCTATGCAGCCGGCGAACTGAAGCATGGCCCGATCGCACTGATCGACGAGAACATGCCGGTCATCGTCATCGCGCCGCACGACCGCATTTTCGAAAAAACCGTGTCGAACATGCAGGAAGTGGCGGCGCGCGGCGGCAAGATCATCCTCATCACCGACAGCAAGGGTGCGGCACTGACGAGCGTCAAGACGATGGAGACGATCGTGCTGCCGGACGTGCCGGAAATCATCTCGCCGATCATCTACGCGCTGCCGATCCAGATGCTCGCCTATTTTACCGCCGTGTTCATGGGCACCGACGTCGACCAGCCGCGCAATCTGGCGAAATCGGTGACGGTGGAGTAGGCCTCATCCTTTCGTCATCCACGGGCGGAGCGGGAGCGAAGCTCCTGCGCAGACCCGAGGATCCATTCCGTGACGGTGGTGGCGGATCAAGCGGTGCAGAACTTGGCGCTACCACCCAGTCCCGCGGAAAAGTTCGAACCACTCCGGATTGGCCATTCCGATCAGTTCGATCTTACATTGACGCGGCCAACGTTTCAGCGACTTCTCGCGCTGGATCGCATCGGATCGTTTGTGACGCCAATATAGATGGTGCCGCGTTTCCGGCTCGCAGTTAAATAGACATAGCCCGTCATGAACGAAGTATAGCGACCGAAGGATTCGCCGACCATCTTGAGGGGTTGCATTCTTCGGCCGACGTCACGGAATGGATCCTCGGGTCTGCGCCGCGTCGCTTCGCTCCTTGCTCCGCCCGTGGATGACGAAGGGGAGGGATGTTTCGGCTAATCGCGAACGTATGCTGCTTCCGTTTGGATTGCTTCGCTGGAAGCGGCGGCATAATCGGCTCTTTAAAAACTTCGCAGTTCCAAAGCTTCGTCCGGTTCACTAATGTTGCGCTGCAACCCGCGCCTCCGGTGAATCATGTCCGACGCTCCCAAGACTTCCGGCGTGACCCGGCTGAGGAACTATTTCCTCACGGGCTTCATTGTCTGCGCGCCGCTGGCGATCACCGCCTACATTGCATGGTCTTTCATCGGCTGGGTCGATTCCTGGGTGAAACCCTATATTCCGGCCCGCTACAGCCCTGACACCTATTTGTCGTTTCCGGTGCCGGGGTTCGGGCTGATCGTGGCGCTCATCCTGATCACGCTGATCGGCTTCCTGACGGCAAACATCGTCGGCCGCGCCATCGTCAATTTCGGCGAGCGCCTGCTTGGCCGCATGCCGCTGGTGCGCGGCATCTATGGCTCGCTGAAGCAGATTTTCGAGACCGTGCTGTCGAACAAGGGTGACATGTTCCGCCAGGTCGGGCTGGTCGAATATCCGCGCAAGGGTGTGTGGTCGCTGGTGTTCGTCGCCAGCGAGAAGGAAACCGAGATCAACCAGAAGCTTGACCAGGAAGGCGATCCGCTGATTGCCGTGTTTATGCCGTGCACGCCGAACCCGACCACCGGATTCCTGATGTATGTGCCGAAGTCGGACATCGTGCTGCTCGACATGACGATCGAGGACGGCGCCAAGCTGATCGTCTCGGCCGGGCTGGTGGCGCCCGAGGTCAAGCAAATGGTTGTCGTGAATGGCGAGCCGATCGAGGGAATGCTCGCCAACCCGTCGGTTGCCGCCCTGGCTCAGCCGGCGCGCAGGAGCCGCACGGCCTCGTCGCGGCCGAACAAATAAAGCAGCAGGCGCAACGCCTCGCCTCGGTCTGATTGCAGCTCCGGATCGCGCGACAGGATCAGCCTGGCATCGTCGCGGGCGGCCTCCAGAAGGTCGGCATGCGCCTCGATGCGCGCCACCTGGAAACCCGGCGTGCCGGACTGGCGGGTGCCCAGCAATTCGCCTTCGCCGCGCAGCCTCAGGTCCTCCTCGGCGATCAGGAACCCGTCCTCGGTCTCGCGCATCACCGACAGCCGGCGTTTTGCGGTCTCGCCGAGCGGGTCCTTGTAGAGCAGCACGCAGGAGGAGGGCTTGTCACCACGCCCGACCCGGCCGCGCAACTGATGCAATTGGGCGAGGCCGAAGCGCTCGGCATGCTCGATGACCATGACGGTGGCGTCCGGTACGTCGACGCCGACCTCGATGACCGTGGTGGCGATCAGGATGCGTGTCTCGCCCTGCTTGAAGGCGCGCATCGCCTCGTCCTTCTCGGCACCCTTCATGCGGCCGTGAACGAGACCGATGCGATCGCCGAACAATGGTTTCAGCGAGGCGAAGCGGTCTTCGGCCGACATCAGCTTGATTTCTTCGGATTCCTCGACCAGCGGACAGATCCAGTAGATCTTCTGGCCGCCGGCGACGGCGTCCACCATGCGGTCGACCAGTTCGTCGAGCCGCTCGAGTGGCAGCGTAACGGTACGGATCGGCTGGCGGCCGGCCGGTTTTTCCGTCAGCTTCGATACGTCCATGTCGCCGAAGGCGGTCAGCACCAGCGTGCGCGGGATGGGAGTGGCCGTCATCACCAGCATGTCTGGCGCGTCGCCCTTGGCGGTGATGGCAAGCCGCTGATGGACGCCGAAACGGTGCTGCTCGTCGATCACGGCAAAGACCAGATCGTGGAACATGACCGTCTCCTGGAACAGCGCATGGGTGCCGACGACGATGTCGATCTCGCCGCTTGCCAAGCCGGCCAGCGTATCAGCGCGTTCGCGGCCCTTCTCGCGGCCCGTGAGGATGGCGATGCGCAACCCGACCTTGGCGGCAAGCGGCGTGATGGTCGCCAGATGCTGGCGCGCCAGGATTTCGGTCGGTGCCATCAAGGCTGCCTGGCCGCCGGCCTCGACAGCCCGCGCCATGGCCAGCAGCGCGACGACCGTCTTGCCGGAGCCGACATCGCCCTGCAGAAGCCGCAGCATGCGCTCGGGATCGGCGAGGTCGGCATTGATTTCGGCTAGCGCGAACTCCTGGCTCGATGTCAGCGAATAGGGCAGTGCGGCTCGCAGTTTTTCGACGATGCGGCCGTCGCCGACCAGGGGGCGGCCGGACAGGCGGCGGACTTTTGCCCGCACCAGCGCCAGCGAGACCTGGCCCGCCAGCAGCTCATCATAGGCGAGGCGCCGCCAGGCAGCGCCATCGACGGAGACATCGATCGGGTCGGCCGGATTGTGGATGCGGGCAAGCGCGCCGGCAAAGGAGGGAGACGTGTGGCGGCGCATGAAAGCGCCCTCCTGCCATTCGGGAAATTCGGGCACACGCGCCAGCGCCTGGCCGATCGCCCGGCGTAGCACCTTGCCCGAGAGCCCGGCTGTCAGGGGATAGACCGGTTCGACCAGCGGCAGGTTTTCCGCCTCGCTGGCCAGCGCGATATGGTCGGGGTGGACCATGCTCGGGCGGCCATTGAACCATTCCATGCGGCCCGAGACCACGACATGCTCGCCCTCGGGCATCGCCTTTTCGAGGTAGGAAGCGTGAGCATGGAAGAAGGTCAGCGCGATCTCGCCGGTGTCGTCATGGGCGAAGACCCGGTAAGGCACCGACCTGTTGCCGCGCGGCGGCGGCTGGTGGCGGTCGATGCGCACCTCCAGCGTCACGATCTGGCCCTCCGCGGATCCTGCGATGCCCGGCCGGCTGCGGCGGTCGATGACGGTGTGCGGCAGCACGAACAGAAGGTCGCCCGCGCGGGCGGGGCGGTCACCGAGGTCGGCCGGGACGACTTTTTCTATAAGCGCGCCGACTTTCGGCCCGACGCCGGCAAGCGAGGTGATCGGGACAAACAAGGGATCGAGGATGGAAGGCCTCATCTGAGAGAAACCATGCGGTGTCTGCGCTCATCCCCCTCTGGCCTGCCGGCCATCTCCCCCTCAAGGGGGGAGATTAGCAGTTCCGACCTCGCCGCCCGCCTTGCGCAGTTGGAAATTGGCGAAAGCAGTCGTGCCATACGATCTCCCTCCTTGAGGGGGAGATGTCCGGCAGGACAGACGGGGGTGCTAGCGCCGATACTGTCAGGAATGTTCGTCACACCGAGATGTTAGACGCCAACCGGGCCGTTGCAAGGCTGACAGCCCCTTCTATCCACGCTATATGCGCCCGCAGCAAGCAAGGATGCGGCACGATGACCGGAACGACGAGATCAAGCGAGGGGCTCGACGTCCGCCGCCGCAAGCTTCTGTTTCGCTCCTGGCATCGCGGCATGCGCGAGATGGACCTTATCCTCGGCACTTTCGCCGACGCTGAGATCGGCGCCTTGACGGCTGAGGAAATCGACCAATATGAGAGGCTCCTCGACATTCCCGATACCGAATTCCTGCCCATGGTCACCGGCGAACGCCCGGTGCCGGCCGACATCGATTGTGCCGTCCTGCAAAAGATCCTGGCTTTCCGCCGTTCTCTGACATTCTGAACACAAGCAATTCCAGGAAAAGTACGAAGCGGTTTTCCCTGGGGAATTGCGATAAAACAAGACCGTGATTTGATGAGCCTCATTCCCACCATCGGTTTGCCGAAAGACCGCGCCGGTCAGTTCATCGTCGACGGCGTCGCCGATGGCTACGAAGCCTTTGCGCTGGTGCAGGCAGCACTCGAGATCGCGCCCGACAAGCCGGTTCTGTTCGTCGCGCGCGACGGTCAGCGCCTGCCGGCGATCATCGAGGCGCTGTCTTTCGCGGCCCCCGGCCTGCCGGTGCTGGAACTGCCGGCCTGGGATTGCTTGCCCTACGACCGCGTCTCGCCCGGCTCGGATGCGGCCGCCAAGCGCCTCGATGCACTGACCGCCATGATCGCGCTGGCGAAGAAGCCGCACCGCGCCGTCATTCTCACCACCGCCAATGCGCTGCTGCAGCGCATTCCGCCGGCGGATCTCGTCGAGGCACAGACCTTCCACGCCAGGCCCGGCAACCAGATCGACATGAACGTACTGGTGTCGCGACTGGAAACGTCCGGTTTCGAACGCGTGCCGACCGTGCGCGGTATCGGTGAATTCGCGGTGCGCGGCGGCATTCTCGACCTTTTCGCCCCCGGCTGGACCGAAGCGCTCAGGCTCGACTTCTTCGGCGACACGCTGGAATCGATCCGTGTCTTCGACGCCGCCACGCAGCGCACCACCGGCCAGCGCAAGTCGATGGCGTTGCAGGCGATGAGCGAAGTGGCGCTGACGCCGGAAACCATCAGCCGTTTCCGCCGCTCCTATATCGAAGCCTTTGGCGCTCCACAGCGCGATGACGGGCTCTATGCAGCAGTCAGCGAAGGCAGGCGGTTTGCCGGCATGGAACACTGGCTGCCGTTTTTCTATGAGCGGCTGGAGACGGTGTTCGACTATCTGCCTCACACGCCTGTCATCTTCGACCATCTGGCGCATGAGGCGCTGGCCGAGCGCCACACGCTGATCCTCGACCATTACGAGGCGCGCAAGAAGCAGGCGGACGGTGCCTTGAAGGACGCCGTGCCCTACAAGCCGGTCGCACCGGACCTGCTCTATCTCTCCCCGGAAAACCTGATTGCCTCGCTAGGGCCGCGTGAAGCGATCGACTTCACGCCGTTTGACGCGCCTGACGCCGGCGCGAAAAAGGTTTTTCATGCCGGTTCGCGCCCTGGCCGCAGCTTTGTCGAGGAACGCGCCGACCCGAACGTCAATGTGTTCGACGTTGTCGTCAAACACATCGCCGATGAGCGCGCGGCGCGCCGCCGCGTCGTCATCGCCGGCTGGACCGAGGGCTCGCTCGATCGGCTTGGCCAGATCCTTGCCGAACACCATCTCGGCAACCTCAAGCAGGTTGCAACGCTGGCGGAAGCCGAAAAGCTCGAGCCGGGTCAGGCGGCCTTGGCCGTGCTGCCGCTCGAATCCGGCTTCGAAACCGAAAAACTGGTCGTCGTTGCCGAACAGGACATTCTCGGCGACCGGTTGATCCGGCGCTCGAAACGCAAGAAGCGTCCCTCGGATTTCATTGCCGAGGCCTCGGCATTGTCGGCCGGCGACATTGTCGTCCACGCCGACCACGGCATTGGCCGGTTTATCGGGCTGCGCACCATCGAAGCGGTCGGTGCACCGCATGACTGCCTGGAAATCCACTATGCCGGCGACGACCGGCTGTTCCTGCCGGTCGAGAACATCGAACTCCTGTCGCGCTATGGTTCTGACACAGCCGAGGCGACGCTGGACAAGCTTGGCGGCGGCGCCTGGCAGTCGCGCAAGGCGCGGCTGAAGAAACGCCTGCTTGACATGGCCGGGCAGCTGATCCGCATCGCCGCCGAGCGGCAAATGCGCTCCGCACCGCCACTGGTGCCGGCAGAAGGCCTCTATGGCGAGTTCGCGGCCCGCTTTCCCTATGAGGAGACCGACGACCAGCAGACGGCGATCGACTCGGTGCGCGACGATCTGGCCGCCGGCAAGCCGATGGACCGGCTGATTTGCGGTGATGTCGGCTTCGGCAAGACCGAAGTGGCGCTGCGCGCCGCCTTCATCGCGGCGATGGAAGGCTTTCAGGTGGCGGTTGTGGTGCCGACGACATTGTTGTCGCGCCAGCATTTCAAGACCTTTTCGCAGCGTTTCTCCGGCCTGCCGATCCGTGTCGGCCAGGCGTCGCGGCTAGTCGGCGCCAAGGAACTGGCCGAGACCAAGAAAGGTATCGCCGAGGGCCAGGTCGACATCGTCATCGGTACGCATGCGCTGCTCGGTTCCGCAATCTCGTTCAAGAACCTTGGCCTGCTGATCATCGACGAAGAGCAGCATTTTGGCGTCAAGCACAAGGAGCGGCTGAAGGATTTGAAGACCGACGTGCACGTGCTGACGCTGTCGGCGACGCCGATCCCGCGCACGCTGCAACTGGCGTTGACCGGGGTGCGCGAACTGTCGCTGATCGCCACGCCGCCGGTCGACCGCATGGCGGTGCGCACCTTCATCTCGCCCTTCGATCCGCTGGTCATCCGCGAGACGCTGCTGCGCGAGCGCTATCGTGGCGGCCATTCCTTCTATGTGGTGCCGCGCATCAGCGATCTCTCGGAAATCCATGATTTCCTGAAGGAATCCGTGCCGGAGTTGAAGGTGGCGGTGGCCCATGGCCAGATGCCGCCGGGCGAACTCGACGACATCATGAATGCCTTCTACGACGGCCAGTACGATGTGCTGTTGTCCACGACCATCGTCGAATCCGGTCTCGACATCCCGACCGCCAACACGCTGATCATCCATCGGGCCGACATGTTCGGCCTGTCGCAGCTTTACCAGTTACGCGGTCGCGTCGGTCGCTCGAAGGTGCGCGCCTATGCGTTGTTCACGCTGCCGGCCAACCGCAAGCTCACCGACACCGCCGAGCGCCGGCTGAAGGTGCTGCAATCGCTGGATACGCTGGGCGCCGGCTTCCAGCTCGCCAGCCACGACCTCGACATCCGTGGCGCCGGCAATCTTCTGGGCGAAGAGCAGTCCGGCCACATCAAGGAGGTCGGCTTCGAGCTCTACCAGCAGATGCTGGAAGAGGCTGTCGCCGAGGTGAAGGATTCCGGCGAGGTCCAGGATGGCGGCTGGTCGCCGCAGATTGCCGTCGGCACGGCGGTGATGATCCCGGAAAGCTATGTTCCGGACCTGCAGCTCAGGCTGGCGCTTTATCGCCGTCTCGGCGATCTCGAGAACACCGAGGAAATCGACGCTTTCGGCGCCGAGCTGATCGACCGCTTCGGCCCGTTGCCGGAAGAGGTCAAGCATCTGCTCAAGATCGTCTTCATCAAGGCGCTTTGCCGCAAGGCCAATGTCGAGAAGCTCGACGCCGGGCCGAAGGGCGTCGTCATCCATTTCCGCAAGCGCGAATTCTCCAACCCGGTCGGGCTCGTCCGGTTCATCGGCGAGCAGGGCTCGCTGGCCAAGATCCGGCCGGACCACAGCGTCGTCTTCGTGCGCGATTGGCCAACCCCCGAGAAGCGATTGGCGGGCTCGGCGGTGGTCATGACGCAGTTGGCGCGGCTGGTGGAGAAGGCGGCATAGCCCGCCCCGGACCATTCGCCAGCGCTTGAATTCCGGTCTAGAATACGAAAACGGCTTCGTGTATGGAGCCGCCATCCCATATAGGGGCTGGAGTGGGGGCGAGGGTGCTCGCCGGAAAGAGTGTTGGTGCAGCGATGACGAAATGGTCGCCGAATTCGTGGAGAGCAAAGCCGATCAAGCAGGTTCCTGCCTATCCGGACCTTGCCGCGCTGAAGAACACGGAGGCCCAGCTCGCAACCTTTCCGCCGCTGGTTTTTGCCGGTGAGGCGCGCAAGCTGAAGAAGCAGCTCGCTTCTGTCGCCGCCGGTGACGCATTCCTCCTGCAGGGCGGCGATTGCGCCGAGAGCTTCGCCGAGCATGGCGCGGACAACATCCGCGACTTCTTCCGCGTCTTCCTGCAGATGTCGGTGGTGCTCACCTTCGCTGGCGCGCAGCCGGTGGTGAAGGTCGGCCGCGTTGCCGGCCAGTTTGCCAAGCCGCGATCGTCCGACAACGAGACCAAGGGTGAGGTGACGCTGCCCAGCTATCGCGGCGATATCATCAACGGCATCGAATTCGACCCCAAGTCGCGCATTCCGGACCCCGCTCGCCAGGAGATGGCGTATCGCCAGTCGGCGGCGACGCTCAACCTTTTGCGCGCCTTCGCGCAAGGCGGCTATGCCAGCCTGGAGAATGTGCACCGCTGGATGCTCGGCTTCGTGTCCGACAGTCCGCAGGGCGAGAAATACGAGTCTCTTGCCAACCGCATCACCGAGACGATGGACTTCATGAAGGCCGTCGGCATCACCTCGGAAACCAACTACGCGCTGCGCGAGACCGATTTCTACACCAGCCACGAGGCGCTGCTGCTCGGCTATGAGGAGGCACTGACGCGTGTCGATTCGACCTCTGGCGACTGGTACGCCACCTCGGGTCACATGATCTGGATCGGAGACCGCACCCGCCAGCCCGACCATGCGCATGTCGAATATTGCCGTGGCATCAAGAACCCGCTCGGCCTGAAATGCGGTCCGTCGCTGACGCCGGACGGCTTGCTGGAGCTGATCGACCTGCTCAATCCCGAGAACGAGCCCGGCCGGCTGACGCTGATCGCCCGCTTCGGTTCCGACAAGGTCGCCGACCATCTGCCGAAGCTGGTTCGCGCGGTGCAGAAGGAAGGCCGCTCCGTGGTGTGGTCGTCGGATCCGATGCACGGCAACACGATCGAGGCCGCCGGCTACAAGACGCGGCCGTTCGACCGCATTCTGAAGGAGGTGCAGACCTTCTTCGAGGTGCACCGCGCCGAAGGCACGCATCCGGGCGGCATCCATGTCGAAATGACCGGCAAGAACGTCACCGAATGCACCGGTGGCGCACGCGCCATCACCGCCGAGGAATTGCAGGACCGCTACCACACCCATTGCGACCCGCGCCTCAATGCCGATCAGGCGATCGAACTGGCCTTCCTGGTCTCGGATCTGTTGAAG
The DNA here is from genome assembly GCF_040321775.1 of Mesorhizobium sp. M0243. NCBI lineage: Bacteria > Pseudomonadati > Pseudomonadota > Alphaproteobacteria > Hyphomicrobiales > Phyllobacteriaceae > Mesorhizobium > Mesorhizobium sp. M0243. Next base: position 22,724 of record NZ_JAMYSF010000016.1, read on the forward strand.
AAGAGCCACCCGGTGCAGCACAAGCAGGTTGCCAACGGCTGATTTTCGCGCAGTCCGAATAAGATCCACGAAAGGGCGTCCGAGAAATCGGGCGCCTTTTATGTCTGCGCTAGTCCAGTGTTCCCGGCACCAGCGGGCAGGGACTGTCAGTCCTTCTTGTAGAGCAGCCAGCTCTTGCCGGCCCGGGGGCCTGCCATCGTCGAGTGCCTGGTGACGCGGTTGCGGCCGCTGACCTTCGAGCGATAGAGCGCCCGGTCGGCCTTGGTGTAGAGATCTTCGGGTCCTTCGGCTTCGGACGCCATGCAGATACCCATCGAGACGGTAACGGTGCCGTAATTCGTACCGGTCTGGCTGCTGGTGAACGGCGTCTGCGCGATCAGGGCACGAATACGCTCCGCGACGTCATAGGTGGCGTCCTCGCTGGCGCCCTCGATGATCAGCGCGAACTCCTCGCCGCCGGTGCGGGCGACGAACATGTCGCCGCGAATGCTGGTCTGGAAAATATCGGCGATGCTCTGGATGATCTTGTCGCCGACCGGGTGGCCATAGCGGTCGTTGATATCCTTGAAGCGGTCGATGTCGACAAGAACCAGGGCGTTGAACAGGATACCCCTGTTGCTGTTGTAGATCCTGGTGATCTCCTTGTCGAAGGCGCGCCGATTCCAGATATGGGTCAACGGATCGGTGTCGGCCAGCCGCTTATACTCCTCAAGCTTCGACTTGACGCTCTCGAGTTCGGCCGTCTTGTCGCTGAGCGTCGAGGCCACCTGCCGGCCGTGATCGATCGTCGAATTGGTGGCAACCGCCATGGCGTTGGCGATCTTCTGCAGGAGATCCTGAGAGAGAAGGCTGCGGCCGCTGAGGCCGCTCGATGTCTCATCGAGGATCCTGCCGTATTTCTCGATGTGGCTGCGCTCGCTCCGCAGCAACGAAGCAACCTCCTCGAGCTCCCTGGCGATGACGTCTCTGGCATGCTCGACGATGCCCGGACCATGGTTGTGGGCAAAGAAAGTGCGCCCGATCTGGTCCAGTTCATCTTGTGTCGGCCGGCTGCTCAGCGAAACGACGGCGAGGCTGAGTTCGCGATTGGTGCCGCTCAGCGCCTCGTAGAAAATCTCGTAGTTGCGCGGCAGGCTGAGCACGCCCAGCTGGCGCATTGTGGCAACGACACTGGCCGCGATGTCGGTGCTTCGTTCGGTCGGAAGAGCTGCCGGCTGCATTTTTGATTCTTCCCCTCGGATTCCGCTGTAGAATTCGCGGGTTCCCTTTGTCGCCGACCTGGGGAATGCGACCGACTCCAGAACAACTTGCAAAGGGATGCGTCCCCACCCACGACCTTCGCTTGCCATGACCATAAATGCGCCAGCGCTAAAGTTTCCTTAATTTGCCGAGATTCCACAGTTTTTCTCTACCTGCGGCTGTAAAAGCTTAAATTTGCGCACCCAATAATCGAAAACGACGCCAGTTTGGTGGCTTTGAATCCGAAATTCGCGCATCGCGCTCTTGAAAATGAAACCGAATTTCGGATTCACCACGCCAGTACATGTCGCATTTGCTTGCGTGTGGTCGTCGCAAAGCTGGAATCCTGACGACGATGCTGAGGCAGAGTTTTCCTCGAGGAGGTCGAAATGAGCGACAATCACACGGGATCGTGTCTGTGCGGAGCGGTTCGCTTCAAAACGCACGGAGCGCTGCGTGGCGTCGTCTATTGTCATTGCTCGCAATGCCGCAAGCAGAGCGGACATTTCTATGCCGCGACCAATGTTGCCAACGCCGACATTGTGATCGAGGGCACGGAAAGTATCACCTGGTACGAAGCCTCTACCTTCGCCAGGCGTGGGTTCTGCAAGGCATGCGGATCGGTGCTGTTCTGGAAGCCGCGAGACCAGGACTACGTTTCAGTCATGGCGGGATCGTTCGACAAGCCCACAGGTCTTGAGGGGGAATGCCATATCTTCGTCGGTGACAAGGGTGACTACTATTCGATCGACGACGGGCTGCCGCAGTTTGAAAAGTCGACACCGTCCATACCGGTTGCTGAATGAATCTTGGACAAGTCACCTTATTCCATTGATCTGGCCAGCCATTGCATTATCCCGTGCCGGTGATTCGCAAAGGGGTTTGGCATGCAGCGGCTGATCGATGCTTATTTCAATTCGGTGCGGGCGTTTCGCAAGCTGGCCACCAGCGAGAAAGCTTTCCAGCAGGAGCTGATGCTGCTGGCGCTTGCCTTGCCGCTCGGCTGGTTCGTTTCGATCTCGTGGCGCGGTTATGCTTTGCTGATCGGCGCCGTACTGCTCTTGATCATGGTCGAAGTGCTGAACACCGGCATCGAGGCGGCATGCGACGCTTTCAGCCGCGAGTTCAATGTCGATATCCAGTTGGCCAAGGATTGCGGTTCGCTGGCGGTGCTGATTTCGGTGCTCATCGTCGCCGGCGTCTGGGGTATCGCCATTATCGAGCGGATTACGGGACTACCGATCTAGCCTTTCGATGCCTACATGCCAGTCACCAAAGGAGACTGTCATGTCCGAAGCCACGAGCTTTCTGCTTCTTGAGCGTGCTGGCCTGCCAGACGATCTGCGCTGGCTCGTCGAAAAATACCCGCGTGAAAACTGGCAGGACCATGCCAACATCCATGGCATCGCCAATATGTGGCTGCAGCGGCACGACATGTTCCGCGAACTTGGCGGCATGCTGGCCAACGGTATTGGGGACTACCGTGAGGGACGGCTGACGGCGCCTGATTTCGCGCGCTGGTTCGCGCCGCGCCTCGATCATTTTCTTGGGCATCTCGACGGTCACCACAATGTCGAGGATTATCAATATTTTCCGGTCTTCGCCAAGGCCGAGCCCCGTTTGAAGCGCGGCTTCGAGATTCTCGATGCCGACCATCACACCATTCATGAAGGGCTGGAGCGCAATGCCGAGGCGGCCAATGCGTTCATCAAGACGCTTCAGGAAAACGAAGACAGACAGCGCTTTGCCGCCGACGCCTATGCCGACGAAAACAGCCGGCTGATCGCCATGCTGACAAGGCATCTTGCCGACGAGGAAGACCTGATCATCCCGCTGATCCTCGATCGGGGGGATCAGGCGCTCGGCGTGGATTGACGATCAGTCCTCCCTGGCGCGTTCCTTCCTGGCGATGTGACGGGCGACGAGCCATGCCAGAACGGCCACGGTCAGGCCGATGCCAAGCCCGATCAGCAACCGTTCGTGATGCATCAACGCCTGGCCGATGACGTGCTCGGCTCCCAGTCCAAAGACATAACCGATCGTGCCGAACAGTACCGCCCAGACCGCCGATGAAAGCGCGTTGAGGATGACGAAGCGCGGCGCGGCAATGTTGGAAAGCCCGGCTGCAATGCCGCCGACGAGGCGCATGCCGTAGATATAGCGGTTGGACAGCACGAAAATGTCGGGATGGGTGTTGAGCAGCCGAAAGGCGCGGCGGAAGCCGGGCCGTTTGCGCAATCTGACGACATAGGGATGGTCGGCGAAGCTTCGTCCGAGGATGAAGAAGAAAGTATCGCCGACGAAGGCGCCGAGCGCGGCCGCAAGAACCGCGTGCCACAGGACGAAGACCTGCTGGTGGGCGAAGAAGCCGCCAAGGATGGCGGCACTTTCGCCCTCCGCGACGCAACCGATAAAGACCGCGAGCAGCCCGTATTGTTCGATGAAATGATGGATTGCGTCGGTCATGAAGCCGACTGCTGCGAAGACAGCCTTTCGTCGATCCGCTTGACCATTTCGGTCAGCTGCACGATCTCGTCGCGCATACCGAGAATCTGGCCGTGGCGCAGTTCATCCAGCTTTTCATGCAGCGCCATGATCTCGATCTCGGCTTTCAGGTTGACCTCGTAATCGTGGGCGGCGTCGATGCGGTCGCGTTCGGTCTGGCGGTTCTGCGCCATCATGATCACCGGCGCCTGCAAGGCGGCGACCATCGACAGAACGAGATTGAGGAAGATGAACGGGTAGGGATCGAAGGCGTCACGCGACAGCAGCCAGACATTGCCTGATGTCCACAGGATCAGAAAGGCGATGAAGGTCAGGATGAAGGACCATGACCCACCGATGCGGGCGATCGTGTCGGCGAGCCGGTCGCCGAAGGTCTGGTGGAAGGCGACGGCCTTGTTGGTGTCGCGCGAGATGGTGGTCCGTTCGAGCGTCGATTGCAGCACCCGGCTTTCGAGCTGGCTGAGGCCGTCCGGCCGCCGCTTGAGCCAGCGGTTCGCCAGGTCGTCGATCGTCTTGTTCATGGCCATCTCCAGGGTCTTTGGCTTGCCGTAAGAGGTAGAGGCTGCCGGCTCACACGGGAAGTGTTAGATTGATTCCAGTTGCCGAGGGACCAATGGCCGATTTCAAGAAAATTCGCGCACGCGCCGCAAAACGCAAGGGCGGCGAAGAGGAACTTACGTCGCTGCTGGGTCCGGCGCCTGACAATGCCGCCGTGGCTGACATCGCCGATGACCGCATTCTCTCTGTTATGGCCGAACGCGTCTTCGCCGCTGGTTTCGTCTGGCGCGTCATCGAGCAGAAATGGCCGGGCTTCGAGGAGGCGTTTCTGCGCTTCGAGCCGAAGCGGCTGTTGTTCCAGCCCGATGATTTCTGGCACGATCTGACGGCGGACCAGCGCATCGTGCGCAACCCGCAGAAGATCAGATCCGTGCGCGACAACGCTGCCTTCGTCGAGCGCGTGTCGAAGGAATATGGCGGTTTCGGCCAATTCCTCGCCAACTGGCCGGCTGACGACCAGGTCGGGCTGATGGCCTGGCTCGGCAAGCATGGCAGCCGGCTGGGCGGCAATACGGGCCAGTATTTCCTGCGCTGGCTGGGTTGGGATGCGTTCGTCATCTCGGGCGATATGGCCGCGGCGTTGCGCGACGCCGGCCTAGACATCGCCGAAAGCCCGACTTCGAAGAAGGACCTGGACAAGATCCAGAGGCAAATCAACCAATGGGCAGCGGAGACGCATCTGCCGCGCCGGCATATTTCACGCATCCTGGCGATGTCGATCGGCGAGAACCATTCGCCGCAAGCGCTGCGCGAATATATGGGCGACGACTGATACCTGGTCGTATCGCCACGATTGAAGTACGTTGATCGGTCCGTACACGGTTGACGTATGTCAATCGGTCCGAATTGGTCCAAACGAACGCCATTGCCCGGGCAATTTTGCCGCGCTAAGTCAGCAGGCATGACCAAGAAGCTCGACATCCTGCGCATCGCCGTCGCCCAGCTCAATCCGACTGTCGGCGACATATCAGGCAATCTCGCCAAGGCCCGCGAGGCGAGGGCGGATGCCGCACGTCAAGGCGCCGATCTCGTGCTCTATACCGAGCTTTTCCTCGCCGGCTATCCGCCGGAGGATCTGGTGCTGAAGCCGGCCTTTTTGAAAGCCTGCGAAAAGGCGGCACAGGATTTTGCCGCCGACACCGCGGATGGAGGTCCCGGCGTCATCATCGGCACGCCGTTGAAGCGCAAGAGCGGCACGCACAATTCGATCGTCTTCGCCGATGGCGGCAAGATCATCGCGGAACGTTACAAGCTCGATCTGCCTAACTACGGCGAGTTCGACGAGAAGCGCGTCTTCCAGGCCGGACCCGAGATCCAGGGGCCGGTCAATTTCCGCGGCGTGCGCATCGGAGTTCCGATCTGCGAGGACATCTGGGGCGATGTCGATATCTGCGAGTCGCTGGCCGAAAGCGGGGCGGAAATCCTGCTGGTGCCGAACGGCTCGCCCTACTACCGCGCCAAGATCGATGTCCGCCACCAGGTCGTCATCCGCCAGGTCATCGAATGCGGGCTGCCGATGATCTATGCCAACCAGCTTGGCGGCCAGGACGAGCTGATCTTCGACGGCGCCTCGTTTGCCATTGGCGCCGACAAGACGCTTGCCTTCCAGATGAGCCAGTTCGAGGAAGCGGTCGACGTCACTACATGGAAACGCCAGGGCGATCACTGGGTCTGTTCCGAAGGGCCGATGTCGAAAATTCCGGACCGGGAGGAGGCCGACTATCGCGCCTGCATGCTAGGCCTGCGGGACTACGTCAACAAGAACGGCTTCAAGAATGTGGTGCTTGGTCTGTCCGGCGGCATCGATTCGGCGATCTGCGCGGCGCTCGCCGTCGATGCGCTCGGCGAGGAACGCCTGCGCGCGGTGATGATGCCCTACCGCTACACCTCGAAGGACTCGCTGAAAGATGCCGAGGATTGCGCCCGGGCGCTCGGCTGCCGCTACGACATCGTGCCGATCTTCGAGCCGGTCGAAGGGTTTCTGCACGCGCTGACGCAGATGTTCGAAGGCACCAAGGAAGGCATCACCGAAGAGAATCTGCAGAGCCGCGCGCGCGGCACCATCCTGATGGCGATCTCCAACAAGTTCGGCTCGATGGTCGTCACCACCGGCAACAAGAGCGAGATGTCGGTCGGCTACGCTACGCTCTATGGCGACATGAATGGCGGCTTCAATCCGATCAAGGATCTCTACAAGATGCAGGTCTACGCGCTGTCGCGCTGGCGCAACAGCCACGTGCCGCCGGGCGCGCTTGGCCCCTCGGGCGAGGTGATCCCGAAAAACATCATCGACAAGGCGCCATCGGCGGAATTGCGCGAGAACCAGACCGACCAGGATTCGCTGCCGCCCTATCCGGTGCTGGACGATATTCTCGAATGCCTGGTTGAGAACGAGATGGGTGTCGACGATATCGTCGCGCGCGGCCATGACCGGGCGACAGCGACGCGCATCGAGCACCTGCTCTACATCGCAGAATACAAGCGACGGCAGGCGGCGCCGGGCGTGAAGATCACCAAAAAGAATTTTGGCCGCGACCGCCGCTATCCCATCACCAATCGTTTCAGGGATCGCAGCTAAGTACCGAAAGCGCGCGGCGGTGCGGCCGGAGACAGCCATGCCCGATTGTGAAATCAGCTTCGACATGTCACGGATCGATTTCCGTGCGACATCGGACCTGTTGATGGCAAGCTATTGGGGCGCCGGACGCACTGATGAAGTCCATCGCCGCGCCTTTGCCAATTCACTGTGCGTCGGTGCCTATGTCGATGGCAAGCAAGTCGGCTTCGGCCGCGCGATCACCGACCGCACGGTATTCGCCTATCTCGCCGATATCATCGTCTGGCCGGAGAATCGCGGGCAAGGCATAGGAAGCCGGCTTGTTCAGGCCCTGATCGACCATCCGGAGGTCAGGACCGTTTTCCATTGGAGCCTGTCGACCAGCGATGCCCATGGCATGTATGAAAAGCTCGGGTTCAAGCCATCAACCGATGGCCGCTACATGCGCTTCGATCGCGTTCCTGAATGAGGCGCGGCTTGCCCGCCATTGTTGCAAAATAATCGCAGTGGTTGGACCAGATACGCTTTTGGCCTCAGCCCGTCTTGGCGATGCATCGAAGCGTCTCTATAACGACCGCTCCGCAATTGTCTTGCGGGAGGTCCGAATGGCAGTATTTCACATGGTAATGCGAGGCCGCGAAGCCTAGGTCTCATCCGGCGCTCCGCGAAGGTTTCCCCTTCGAGCGGACGCCGGATCGAGCACAGACTTATGCCGATGCCGATCGCCGCCCGATTATGGGCGAGACGCCAAATATGCCACTCCGCTTTCCGGGCACTCATTGGCCCCTTGCGCGGCTTCTTCAATTTTCGACCTACCGGGATCGGGCTCGTTTGTGCCCGAATGACATCATGGCTCGTTTTAAGATCGATTTGCGCGCGAGCGCCTTTCGCAGCGTTCTTGGCTTCACGCTCACCCATTGGCGGCGCCAGCCGTGGCGGCTCTCGCTCATCATGGGCAGCTTCCTGCTGTCGACGCTGGCCGATGTGCTGACGCCGCTCTACTCCGGCCGGCTGGTCGACGCCGTCGCCAGCAGCGCCGGCGCCGACGCGATTGCCTGGAATGCCGCGATGACGGCGTTCTCGATGCTGATGGCGTTGGCGCTGGCCGGCGTCGTGTTGCGCAATCTTGCGTTCATGGGGATCGTCGAGTTGACGTTGAAGATGATGGCCGACATCGCCGCCGATGCTTTCCATCGCGTCCAGCGCTTTTCCACCGACTGGCATGCCAACAGCTTTGCCGGTTCGACCGTTCGCAAGGTGACGCGCGGCATGTGGGCGCTCGACCTGCTCAACGACACCATCCTCATCGCGCTGCTGCCGTCGGTCGTCATGCTGGTCGGCTCGACGTTGCTGCTCGGCTGGTTCTGGCCGTTGATGGGTGCGGTCGTTGCTGCCGGTTCGGTGCTGTTCATCACGGTGACGGCGCTGCTGTCGCTTGGCTATGTCGCGCCGGCGGCAAGGCTCGCCAACACCTGGGATACCCGCCTCGGCGGCTCGCTGGCCGACGCGGTCAGCTGCAACGCCGTGGTCAAGGGCTTTGGCGCCGAGGAGCGCGAAGAACGCCGACTGGCCAAGGTCGTCGCCAAATGGCGTGCGCGCACACGGCGCACCTGGGTGCGCGGTACCATCAACGGCACCACGCAAGGGGTGCTGCTGCTGGTCATGCGCGCCGCGGTGATCGGCCTGGCGCTGATGCTGTGGTCGTGGGGGCAGGCGAGCGCCGGCGATGTTGCCTTCGTGCTGACCTCGCTCTTCGTGCTGCAGGGCTATCTCAGGGATATCGGCACGCATATCCGCAATCTGCAGCGCTCCATCAACGATATGGAAGAGTTGGTCGATTTCCAGTCCGAACCGCTCGGCATCGAGGACCGGCCCGGTGCCAAGCCGATCCGGATCACCGAAGGACGGATCAGCTTTGACAACGTCACCTTTCACTATGGCCATCACCGATCGGCGCTTTACCGCGACTTTTCGGTCGACATCGCGCCGGGTGAGCGCGTCGGGCTGGTCGGCCATTCCGGGTCGGGCAAGACCACCTTCGTCAAGCTTATCCAGCGGCTCTATGATGTGAATGCGGGGGAAATCCTGGTCGACGGCCAGGACATCTCGCAGGTGGCGCAAGCCTCGTTGCGCGGGCAGATCGCCATCGTCCAGCAGGAGCCGATCCTGTTCCACCGGTCGCTGGCCGAAAACATCGCCTATGCCAGGCCGAGTGCGACGCAGGAGGAGATCGAGCATGCCGCGAAGCTGGCGAGTGCGCATGACTTCATCACCAACCTGCCGAAGGGCTATGGCACGCTGGTCGGCGAACGCGGCGTGAAACTGTCGGGCGGCGAGCGCCAGCGCGTGGCGATCGCGCGCGCCTTCCTTGCCGATGCGCGCATCCTGATCCTCGACGAGGCGACATCGAGCCTCGATTCGGAGTCGGAGGTGCTGATCCAGCAGGCGATGGAGCGGCTGATGGTCGGCCGCACGACGCTGGTCATCGCGCACCGGCTTTCGACGGTGAGGGCGCTGGACCGCCTGCTGGTCTTCGATCGCGGCAACATCGTCGAGGAAGGCTCGCATGACGAACTGATCCGGCTGAAAGGCGGCATCTACCGTCGCCTGTTCGAACGCCAGGCGCTCGAGCTGACCAAGGGACTTGTGAGCTGACCTGAGGCGGCCTCCAGCTTCGGCCGGAGGCCGCCTCTGTCCGGCACGGTCAGCCCAGCGGACTGGAGCAGGGCATGCGATCGCAGGGCCGCGGCCAACCCGCCGATCAGCGCCGTGATTCTGGCCGACTTGATTTGCCTGTGAAGTCCTGTCCGGATAGTAAGTCTTGAGACCTCTGTTCATCATACCGACCGAGATACGTTGTTTCTACCATTGGTTGATATATATCCGATGGAGGGCAACCTACGGACGTTCTTCACGATGCATCTTTCTGCAAATGCCGAGGAGAAGTTGGCTGCGCCGTCAGTGCTGGAATCTCAGCATGGCTTGGTTCGGCCGCTCGCCGCCGAAGATCTCGAGCGCGTCGCCGCACTCTTCCTGACGAAGTTTCGCCGGCGCCGCCGTCACCTCCTCGATCGCGCGATCGCGGAGACGGCCGCGTATATGAGAGAGATTTATCTCGACCCTGTCGGCCACTCCGGGGAAAGCAACGCTCTTGTCCAGATCAACCGGCACGGTCGTCTGGGTGGGTTCCTCGGCGTTCTGAAAGCCCGCTACGAGCTCAATGGAGCGGCATTGAATGCGGCGATCATCGGGCCGCTCATGGCCGACCCCGGCACCGATGACGGCTCGGCCGGACCCCAATTGCTGCGTGCCTTGCATCAAGGCGAATTCGATCTGCAACTGACCGATTCGGCCAACCGGACATCCTTGGCCTTCGCGCGCCCGATGAAGTACCAACTCCTTCCGGTGCATTGTCTGGGATGGACATATGTTTTCCGGCCGGCGGCGATGGCCGCCTCCGCACTGCACCGTAAATGGCCTGGCCTGCCTCGCCTTGTACTCGATCCATGCGCGAGAGCATTCGATGCTCTCGCGAAGAAAAGGTTCGAGCCCCCCGTCCTCCATTCATCGTCACATCGCACCCACCGTGAGCCGATCGATGCCGTGCAATTTGCCGAGAAGCTGCCGACTCTCCTGTCTGGTTACGCTCTTCGGCCGAGTTGGAAGGATGGGGAACTGCCACGACTGCTTGCGCTGGCGGCCGAGAAGCGGGCCGACGGCCCCCTTCATTTCGGTGGGATCTACGACGAAACGGGCAAAATGCTCGGTTGTTATGCCTTCTACGGTCAAGCCGGCGACATGGCGAACCTGTTGCAAATCCAGGCATTCGGATCGCACTGGGGCGCGACACTGGATGCGCTTGTCGCCGCCGCATGGGAGATGGGCTGCGTCGGCATCACCGGACAGACGCAAACCAAATTCATCCCCCAACTCTTTGGCTACAAGAATGTCTTCTTCCGCTATGCCGGGGGAACGATGGTGCGCTCGCGGGTCGCCGAGGTCACGGAAGCGGTCCGCTCCGGCGACATTTTTATCGGTGGATTGGTGGGCGACCGCTGGACCCGCCTCAGTTCCGATGATTTCGGCCGCTGATCGCCTTCAACCGGTCGCCGGCCCCAGCGGCTGGCAGCGCTCGGTTACAAAGGCCTCCGGACTGGGCGCCTCCTGAGGCGTCGGTCTTTTCATTCCAGCCGCCATGTTCTATGTCTGCCGGGCAGCGCGGGGGCGCGTCTTGTCAACCACAAAAGCATCCGGTACGCCCCGCTCATGACAGTTACCGTTCGTTTCGCCCCGTCGCCGACCGGCCGCATTCATATCGGCAATGCGCGCACGGCCCTGTTCAACTGGCTGTTCGCCATGAACAACAGGGGCCGATTCATCCAGCGCTTCGACGACACCGACATTGCGCGCTCGAAGCAGGAGTTTTCCGACGCCATCCTCTACGACCTGCATTGGCTGGGCATTTTTCCCGACGCCACCGAGTACCAGTCGCGGCGCTTCGATATCTATGACGCGGCGGTCGAGAGGCTGAAGGCGGCAGGCGTTCTCTATGCCTGCTATGAAACGCCGGAGGAACTCGATCTCAGGCGCAAGGTGCGCCGTACGCGCGGCCTGCCGCCGGTCTATGGCCGCGAGGCGTTGACCCTGACGCACGAGCAGATCGCCGAATACCAGGCCGATGGCCGCCAGCCGCACTGGCGGTTTCTCCTCCCCAATTTCTCAGGCGATCCACAACAGCCGGAACGCACCGAAATCCACTGGAACGACCTGGTGCGCGGCGAGGAAACCGTCGATCTCGCTTCGCTTTCCGATCCGGTCCTGATACGTGAGGACGGCACCTATCTCTACACGCTGCCTTCTGTCGTCGACGACATCGAGATGGGCGTCAGCCATATCATCCGCGGCGACGACCACGTCACCAACACCGGCGTGCAGATCGCCCTGTTCCAGGCGCTGGCTGCCGAGCTGCCAGTGTTCGGCCACCATAATCTCCTGACCACCGCATCGGGCGAGGGCTTGTCGAAGCGCACCGGCGCACTCTCCATCGAGAGCCTGCGCGAGGACGGCATCGAGCCGATGGCCGTCGCATCATTGGCCGTGCTGGTCGGCACTTCGGAGAATGTCGCGGCGGTGCCGACGATGGGCGAACTCGCCGAACGCTTCGATCCGGCGGCGACATCGAAATCCGCCGCCAAGTTCGATCCGGACGAGCTGTTCGTGCTCAACCGGTCGCTGCTGCACCACATGCCGTTCGCCGAGGCACAAGACCGTCTGATCGTGCTCGGCGTCTCCGGCGATCAGGCCGAACCGTTCTGGCTGACGGTGCGCGGCAATCTCGACAGGCTGGCCGATGCGGTCAACTGGTGGCGTATCCTGCGCGAAGGACCGCAGGAGAAGCCGGAATTTTCCGATGACGACCGCGATTTCCTTCGACAGGCGTTCGACCTGTTGCCGGAGGAACCTTGGACCGCGACGATCTGGAAGGACTGGACGGGCAACATCAGGGAAGCGACCGGCCGCAAGGGCAAGGCGTTGTTCATGCCGCTCAGAACAGCCCTTACCGGACTGCCTTCGGGGCCGGAGCTTGCAGATCTATTGCCGCTGATGGGTCGGGAAGGAACGTTGGCCCGACGACCCTGACCTTCCGCTGTTCCGGCGGCAAGGCTGATATCGGCGACGTCACCGGCTTGGCGGAAACCCGCTTGATCGTCTCGCGGTCGAGCCCGCCTTCCTGATTGGCCAGCGTTTCGGGATCGGCACCTGGATCCGGTTTGGAGATCGGCACCGGAATGAACGGTGCGGAGTCCGTCTCGGGTTGCAACTGTTCCGGATTCGGCGGGTTGCCGGCGATGATCTGAAAACCCTGCGCGGCGGCGTTGCAGCCGCAAGCCGGCGGCCGCGACATATCGGGCTGCTTGTAGAGATAGGCGGTCGGCAATTCGCTGTAGGGCCGGCCGGTGACAGATGACGTCATCGAGGCCGAATCGTCGCCCATGCCGCGCGAGTAGAAAACCTGCATTTCGGTGCCGGGGCAGCTCGATTCGCAATTCTTCTGGTCACGTTCGAAATCGCCAGCCGAGGCTGAGTTCGACATCGGGAAGAAGTAGCCGTCGCAGGTGCGCACACAGGAGGTGTGGAACTCACCGCCGACGCTCGGAAAATCGGGTATGCCGGGCTGGTTGAGCACCCGGCGGACATTGCGCTCCTCGCCTGGATCGTCGGGCGGGCTAGGCGCATCAAGCATATCGAGTTGCTGGCTGTTGCCGCCAAAAAGCTGATTGAACAGGTTTGCGCTGCCGCCGTCGCGGTTGGCTTCCTGCAAAGGCGTCCGCCGAGGCGCTACGATGTCGTCGCGGCAGCCATTGGCGTCAAGCGCCGCCAGGATGCGTCCGCGGTCGCGGCGAGAGCCGCCGCCGGCCAGCCGCTCGCGCTTGTTCTGCAAGGCGTCGAGATTGGCATTCATGCGGTCGATCGTGGCGTTGAGTCCGGCGCATTGATTGAGGTTGCGACCAAACAGCGAAAAACCGCACCCGGCCCGGCTCGCTTGGCTGCGAGCCTTCGAAATCTGCTCATGCTGCCTGGCAATTGCGGAATCGTATTTCCGGATCAGCGCCGGACCGCCACCGCCGCCGCGCGAGGACGCGGCAAGATCGGCTTCCAGCTGGCGGCAGACCCGCGAAGCAGCCTGTGGCTCGGCCACCCCCCAGGTTGCGGACAACAGGAGGCCAAGCAGCACGGCAGCATGCGCCTGCTTCCACCCTCCGCTTGCCATCCGCCCAAACTCCGCCTTCCAAATCCGACTGTTAGCCCGCAAGGCTACCGTGTTCGCGGTTAACTGCAGTTTACCGCGAAATCCGTGTTCAGCCCAGATTGACGACCGCCTGTGCCTTGTGGGCGGCTTCGACCACGGCAAGCGCCGTCATGTTGACGACGCCGCGCGAGGTGACCGACGGCGTCAATATATGAGCCGGCATGTCGGTGCCGAGCAGGATCGGCCCGACGTGTAGCGCATCCGTCATGGTTCTGAGCGCCGTCAGCGTGATGTTGGCCGAATCGAGGTTGGGGAACACCAGCAAATTGGCTTCGCCCTTCAGCCTCGAATGGGGATAGACGCGCTGGCGCAGGTGCTCCGACAGAGCAGTGTCCGCATGCATCTCGCCATCGCATTCAAGGTCAGGCGCGATGCGCGCCAGGATCGCCGCTGCTTGCCGCATCTTCAGGGCACTGGGCGAATCGCGCGAGCCGAAATCGGAATGCGACAAGAGCGCTGCCTTAGGCTCGATGCCGAAGCGCTGGATTTCTTCCGCCGCCAGCACGGTCATTTCGGCGATTTCTTCCGCCGTCGGGTCGACGGAGACGTGGGTGTCGGTCAGGAAGATGATGCCGCGCTGCGAGATCAGCATGGAAAGCGTCGACAGGTCGTGGTCCTTGATGCCGGCACGGGGGCCGATGATCAAGGTGACATTGCGCAGGTGCCGCTCGAAGCGCCCTTCTAGTCCACAGACCATGGCGTCGGCATCGCCGCGTTTCAGCGCAAGTGCTGCGATCACCGTGTTGTCGGTGCGGACCATGGTGCGCGCGGCTTCCGTCGTGACGCCACGCCGGCCCGCGAGTTCGATCAAAAGGTCGACATAATGGCGATAGCGCGGATCGTCTTCCGGGTTGATCAGGCCGAAATCGACACCGGGCTTGATGCGCAAGCCGTAGCGCTTCAGGCGCACCTCGATGACGTGCGGGCGGCCGATCAGGATCGGCTCGGCGATGCCTTCTTCGAGCACCACCTGGGCGGCGCGCAACACGCGCTCATCCTCGCCGTCGGCATAGATGACGCGCTTGGCGCTCGATGCCTTGGCGGAGGAGAACACCGGCTTCATCACCAGGCCGGAGCGGAAGACGAAGCGGTTCAGCTTGTCGATATAGGCGGCGAAGTCGGTGATCGGCCGCGTCGCGACACCGGTGTCGCAGGCTGCCTTGGCGACCGCGGGCGCTATGCGCAGGATCAGGCGCGGATCGAAGGGCGAAGGGATCAGGAATTCAGGGCCGAAGATCGGCGTCTCGCCGGAATAGGCGCGTGCCGCGACATCGGATGGCTCTTCGCGTGCTAGCGCTGCGATCGCCCGCACCGCCGCCATCTTCATCTCCTCGTTGATAGCGCTGGCACCACAGTCGAGCGCGCCGCGAAATATGTAAGGAAAACAAAGTACGTTGTTGACCTGATTAGGAAAATCAGACCTGCCTGTGCAGATCATCGCATCGGGACGCGCCGCACGCGCCGTTTCCGGCATGATCTCGGGATTGGGGTTGGCCAGCGCCAGGATCAGCGGTTTTGGCGCCATGTGCTCAAGCAGTTCCGGCTTCAGCACGCCTGCCGCCGACAAGCCGAGGAAGACATCGGCGCCCGATATGACGTCGGCCAGCGTGCGCGCCTCGGTGTCCTTTACATAAGGGTCTTTCCAGCGATCCATCTCATCAGTGCGGCCCTTGTAGGCAACGCCGAAACGGTCGGTGACCCAGATGTTTTCGACTTTGGCGCCGAGCGAGACCAGCAGGTTGAGACAGGCAAGGGCGGCAGCCCCGGCGCCGGAGGTGACGATCTTGATGTCCGATATGGTTTTTCCGGCGAATTCCAGCCCGTTGAGCACGGCGGCGGCGACAATGATGGCGGTGCCGTGCTGGTCGTCGTGAAAGACCGGTATGGCCATGCGGGCCTTCAACTGCTCCTCGACCTCGAAACATTCCGGCGCCTTGATGTCCTCGAGGTTGATGCCGCCGAAGGTCGGCTCCAGGGCCGAGATCGTCTCGACCATGCGCTCGATACCGGGCGCGTCGATCTCTATGTCGAAGACATCGATGCCGGCAAACTTCTTAAACAGGACGGCCTTGCCTTCCATGACCGGTTTGGAGGCCAGCGGGCCGATATTGCCGAGGCCGAGAACGGCCGATCCGTTGGTGACGACGCCGACAAGATTGGCGCGCGCGGTATAGTCGGCGGCGGTCGCCGGATCGTCGCGGATTTCCAGGCACGGGGCGGCGACGCCAGGCGAATAGGCGAGCGCCAGGTCGCGCTGATTGCCGAGCGGCTTGGTCGCCTGGATCTCGAGTTTTCCCGGCCTTGGGTGCTTGTGGAAGTAGAGGGCGGCTTCGTCGAGGTCCGAACGTGCCGTCTTTTTGCTCTCGCCTTCCATGCGGCCGCTCCCTCGAAATCTGGCTGGAGATTCCCTTTTAGCATGCAGCCGTGGTTTTTCGCGACGCTAATTGACGCGCCGAGAGCTTTACCCGGTGGCGCGTCGAAAGCCACAATTAATCAGATGCTTATCTTGATTTTCTGACAGACCATTCCTGCAGTTTCACGGACAAGTTGATCAGAAGGCGCTGACGTAGAGACCACCATCGACCGGTATGTTCTGCCCGGTCAGATAGCCGGCATGGACCGAGCACAGGAAGGCGCAGATCTGGCCGAATTCCTCCGGCGTACCGAGCCGCTTGGCCGGAACGTCGGCGCTGATGCGGGTCTTGCGCGCGGCTGCGGCCTCAGGGCTTTCGACACTGCCGGCCTCGTGCGGCCCGCGCAGCCGGTCGGTGTCGAGCTTACCCGGCAAAAGACTGTTGATGGTCACGTTGCGGTCGATCACCGTTCTGGCCACGCCGGCAAGAAACGAGGTCAGGCCGGCGCGCGCGCCGGACGAGAGATCAAGGCCGGGAATGGGCACATAGACCGACAACGAGGTGATGTTGACGATGCGGCCGAAGTCGCGCTTGGCCATGCCGTCGATGACAGCCTGCACCAGCTCGATCGGCGTCACCATATTCTGGGTGACGCCTTCGAGGATTTTTTCGCGATCAAGCGTGCGGAAGTCGCGAAGCGGCGGCCCGCCATTGTTGTTTACGAGGATATCTGGCTCGGGACAGGCCGCGAGCAGCGCCTTCTGCACCTCGGGCTTGGAGACGTCGCCGACGACTTCCGTCACCGACACGCCGTAACGCTCGCGCAGCTCCGCGGCGGTCTTGGCCACCAGTTCGGCGTTGCGGCCATTGACGACGATGTCGCAACCGGCCTCGGCCAGCGCCATGGCGCAGCCTTTTCCGAGCCCCTTGCTCGAAGCGCAGACGATGGCCTTCTTTCCGCGGATACCAAGATCCATGACGATTTCTCCTGTGATTTGGCCGGCAGGCTAGTCCTTCGGCTGGACCAATCGCAACCGTCATACGGTTGTTGCATGAATCGGGGCATAGGCTCGCGAAAGCAACGGTGAAATCGCGATGTCCGGCCAAGAGCCCCGCACTTTCCGCAGCATGTTCATTTCCGACGTCCATCTGGGCTCGAAGGCGGCCAAGGCCGAGTTCCTGATCGATTTCCTTCGATATCACGATGCCGATATCATCTATCTGGTGGGCGACATCGTCGACGGCTGGCGGCTGCGACGGAGCTGGCATTGGCCGCAAAGCCACAATGACGTCGTGCAGAAACTGCTGCGCAAGGCGCGCAAGGGCGCCAACATCACCTACATCGCTGGCAACCATGACGAGTTCGCCCGCCAGTTCCAGGGCGTGCATTTCGGCGGCATCGTCGTCGCCGACAGCGCCATCCACGAGACCGCCGACGGCAAGCGCCTGCTCGTCATCCATGGCGACCAGTTCGACACCGTGGTCCACAATGCGCGCTGGCTCGCCTATCTCGGCGACCATGCCTATGACGCGGCCATGCTGGTCAATCGCGTGGTGACGCGGCTGCGGCAACTGCTCGGCCTGCCGTATTGGTCGTTTTCGTCCTGGGCCAAGCACAACGTCAAGAAGGCGGTGAACTTCATCGGCTCGTTCCAGACCATGCTTGCGGACGAGGCGCGCCGCTCGCATGTCGACGGCGTCATCTGCGGCCACATCCATCATGCCGTCATCGAGAATTTTGGCGATGTCCAGTACATCAACACCGGCGACTGGGTGGAAAGTTGTACGGCCGTGGTCGAGCATTTTGACGGCCGCATGGAAATTCTGACCTGGGCGCAGGTGCTGCCCGAAGCGCCGGACGAGCCCTTTATCCCGTTGCTCATCGAAGACCGGGTAGGGCAGGCGGCATAGTCCGAAGTCTTTTCGGGCTTCGGAATCAATCAATTAGTCCAACCGGTTTCGTCCGGTTTTCGTCCATGTTAAGGGATCGACACGCGTTGCCGTCCGGTCGAATACAGCGCGATTGGATCGATTCATGGCCCTGCCGCAGCTCTCGTCCGAACAACTCGTCAAGCCGCGCCATTTCGAACTGCGCATGAGCCTGATCTTCGCGACGCTGTACGTGCCGCTCGGAACGCATTTGCCTTATTTTCCACTGTGGCTGCAGGCCAAGGGTTTTCACGCCGAGCAGATCGCCGTCATTCTGGCGGCGCCGATGTTCCTGCGCGTGGTGACGACGCCGTTACTGACCGCGCTGGCCGACCGTGCCAGGGACCGCGCCGATGTCTATGTCGCGCTGATGGCTGCATCACTGCTCTTGTCGGCAGGCTATTTCCTGCCGCCGACCTATGCGATGGTGCTGGCGGTCTCATTGGCGCTGACCATTGTCTGGACGCCGCATTCGCCGATCGCCGATTCGCTGGCGCTTTCGGGTGTCCGCCGCTTCGGTTCGAACTACACAAGCATGCGCAAATGGGGCTCGATCTCCTATCTCTGCGCCAATGTCGCCGGCGGCTTCATTCTGTCGGCAGCCGGCTCGCAGGCCGTTCCGGTTGTCATTCTGGCGGCGTTTGCCGCGGCCCTTGCCGCCGGCCTGCTGGCGCCGCGTCTAGGCCGTCCGCGGCGCGCCTCACCGCTGTCGGCCGCCGACATTCAGCATTCGGCGCCGAAGCTTCTCAACCCGTATTTCCTGTATTTTTCCGTCGGCGTCGGTGTCATCACCGCCAGCCACGCATTCCTCTACGGTTTCGTCTCCATCTATTGGAAATCGATCGGCATCAGTGATTCGGTTGTCGGTCTCTTATGGGCTTGGGGTGTGGTGTCGGAAGTCTGCATGTTCATGATGTTCACCCGCTTTTTTGACCGGTTCTCCGTCGTGTCGATCATGGTGATGGCGGGGATCGGCTCCATCGTGCGCTGGATCGCCTTTCCGCTGGTCTGGCCGCTCGGCCTCGGCATTCCCGGTTTCTTCGGTGTCCAGTCGCTGCACTCGGTCTCGGTGGCGCTTGGGCTGATCGGCCTGCAGAAGATGATCGGCGAAACCGTCTCCGAGGAGCGGACAGGTGCCGCGCAAGGCATTGCCTATTTCTCCAACGGCTTCTTCATGGCGGTGGTGACGCTGGCGTCCGGCCCGCTCTACGACCGTCTCGGCGTGGACGGCTTCTTTGCCATGATCCCGATCGCCTTGATCGGGCTGGTGCTCATCGGGCTTGCTGCGCGCTCAGCCCCACAGCGCCACATCGGGCGGTGACACCAGCGATCCCTGGTAGATAAGGCCCGGTACCCGGTCGCGGGCAAGCAGCAGCGGACCGTCGAGGTCGACGAAATCGGCATGCTGGGCAAGCAGCACCGCTGGCGCCATCGCCAGTGACGTGCCGACCATGCAGCCGACCATCACGCCGAAACCGAGTTCGCGGGCGCGATCGCGCAGCACCAGTGCCGCAGTCAGGCCTCCCGACTTGTCGAGCTTGATGTTGACGGCATCGTAGAGACCGACAAGCGCTTCGAGATTCTCAGCCTCATGCACGCTTTCATCGGCGCAGATCGGCACGGGATGGGCGATATGGCGCAGGATCTCGTCACGACCGGCCGGCAGCGGCTGTTCGATCAGCGCGATGCCTTGTTCGGCGGCAAAGGCGAGGTTCGCAACGATGTTGTCGTCGCTCCAGCCCTCATTGGCGTCGAGGATGATGCGGCTGTCTGGCGCTGCCTGCCTGACCGCGCGGATGCGGGCAATGTCGTTGTCGCCGCCGATCTTGACCTTGAGTAGCGGCCGCGCGGCATTGGCGCGGGCCTGCGCCGCCATCGCCTCCGGCTCGCCCAGCGACAGCGTGTAGGCGGTTTCGAGCGCCTGCAAGGGAAGAGCACCTATCGCGACTGCTACCGAGGTTCCGCTGAGCTTTGCCTCCAGATCCCACAGGGCGCAGTCTATGGCGTTGCGGGCGGCTCCGGCCGGCATCGCATCGAGCAAGGCGGTCCGGCCGATGCCACCGGCGATCCGGCCACGCATGGCCTCGATGGCGTCGCGCACGCCCTCCATGGTCTCGCCATAGCGCTTGTAGGGGACACATTCGCCGCGGCCGAAGTGGCCGCCGTCGCCGATCGTGCAGGAAATCACCTCGGCTTCGGTCTTGGAACCGCGCGAAATGGTGAAGGTTCCGGCGATGGGAAAACGCTCGGCCTCGACCGAAATGACACGCGCCATATTTTTCTGCTCCTGCTATGCGACAACCGTTGTCGGCAAATCGACAGGTCAGACCCGTCAGGCTAAACAGGACGCCATGTTGACCATCGGCAAGCGCGACGCAAGCGGCACGACCGCAGGGGAGGCTGACCACGAACCGCGCGTGGCGATCGGCGAGGAGGATGGCGTTCTTGGCTGCGCTTTCTCCGGAATCTGGACCACAAGGACCGTCGCGCTCATCGACGCCGACATGCGCAAGATCGAAAAGCGAAGCGGCTTCAAAACCTTGGCGCTCGATGTTTCCAAGATCGAGAAGATGGACACCGCCGGCGCCTGGCTGATCGACCGGCTGGTCAGCGCCTTCGAGAAGAAGGGCGTCGAGATCCAGATGCAAGGCCAGAGCGAGATCGCTTCGATCCTGCTCGAAGCTGTCGGCGAGGCCGTGCGGCGCGAACCCGAATCCGGCCCGGCGCGACCGCCCAACATCGTCATTCGCGCGCTGGAGGCGGTTGGCCGCCGGGTCTACGAGATGCGCGACGATTTTCTCGCCTCGATGAACATCCTCGGCGCCACCATCCGTGGCGCGCAGATGAAGCTCGGCCGTGGCCATGCCGTCAACCCGGCGGCGATTTTCAACCAGATCGACCGCATGGGCGTCGGCGCCATTCCGGTGGTGGTGCTGATGTCGGCGATCGTCGGCGCCATCGTTGCCCAGCAAGGCGCCTATCAGCTCAGCTATTTCGGCGCCGATATCTTCGTCGTCGACCTGGTCGGTGTGCTGATCCTGCGCGAACTCGGCGTGCTGATGACGGCAATCATGATCGCCGGCCGCTCCGGCAGCGCGATCACCGCCGAGATCGGCTCGATGAAGATGCGCGAGGAGGTCGACGCGCTGAAAGTCATCGGGCTCAACCCGATCGGCGTCCTGGTCTTTCCGCGGCTCGTGGCGCTGGTCATCGCCTTGCCGTGCCTGACCATCATCGCCAATTTCGCCGCACTCGGCGGCGGCATACTGGCTGCCTGGCTCTATTCCGACATCCCGCCCGCCGCCTTCATCGACCGGCTGCGCGTCGCCATCGATCTCAGCACCATCTTTGCCGGCCTGATCAAGGCGCCGTTCATGGCCATGATCATCGGCACGATTGCCTCGGTCGAAGGCATGAAGGTCGGCGGCAGCGCCGAATCGCTCGGCCAGCATGTTACCGCTTCGGTTGTGAAGTCGATCTTCGTCGTCATCATCCTCGACGGACTTTTCGCCATGTTCTACGCAGCGATCGAGTTCTGAGATGAAGCTGCGAAACAGGAAAAGGGCAGGCGCATTGGCTGATGACGCGGGTGAGGGCGACATCGTGCTATCCGCGCATGACATCAGCGTGTCCTTCGCCGACAAGCTTATCCTCGACAGACTGTCGCTCGACATAAGGCGCGGCGAAATCCTTGGATTTGTCGGCGCCTCGGGTGCTGGTAAATCCGTTCTGCTGCGCACCATTCTCGGCCTGACGCGCAAGCAGTCGGGTACGATCAAGCTGTTCGGCGTCGATATCGAGAAAGCTGATGATGCGGAGCGTCTGCGCATCGACATGCGGCTTGGCGTGCTGTTCCAGCACGGCGCGCTGTTCTCGGCGCTGACAGTGCTGGAAAACGTCCAGGTGCCGATGCGCGAATATCTCGACCTGCCGCGAAAGCTGATGGACGAACTGGCGATGCTCAAGATCGAGCTGGTCGGGCTGCCGCCCGATGCAGCGCAGAAATTCCCGTCCGAACTGTCCGGCGGCATGATCAAGCGCGCCGCGCTGGCCCGGGCGCTCGCGCTCGATCCCGACATCGTCTTCCTCGACGAGCCGACATCGGGCCTCGATCCGATCAGCGCGGCGGAGTTCGACGAGCTGGTGGTCAAGCTGCGCGATACGATGGATCTGACCGTCTACATGGTGACGCACGATCTCGACACGCTGTTCACCGCTTGCGACCGGGTGGCCGTGCTCGGCAAGAAGAAAGTGCTGGTCGAAGGCACCATCGACGACATGCTGAAGAGCGAGGAACCGTGGGTAAAGTCCTATTTCCGCGGAAAACGCGCCCGGCAACTTGATCTTGCGGCGCGCGCATAGCCATAAGTGGGACAATGGAAACCAGAGCCAACTACGTCATTGTCGGCATCTTCACGCTGGCCGCGATCCTGGCGGCGTTTGCCTTCGTCTACTGGACGGCGGCCATCGGCGACAAGGGCGAGACGACGTTGCTGCGCGTGCGAATTCCGGGCTCGGCGTCCGGGCTTGGCCGCGGCAGTTTCGTGCTGTTCAACGGCGTCAAGGTCGGCGACGTCAAGCGCGTCTATATCGACGTCGACAATCCGACGGTTGCCATCGCCGATACCGAGATCGACCGCATGACGCCGATCACCAAATCGACGCAAGCCGATATCGGGCTTGCCGGCCTGACCGGGCAGGCCAACATCGAGCTCAAGGGCGCCGACCCCAAGGAAGTGAAACTCCTCGACCAGGCGGAAAAGGAAGGTAAGGTCGCCGAGATCGTCGCCAACCCGTCGGCGGTGACCAACCTCTTGCAGACGGCGCAGAATATCTTCACCCGCGCCGACAAGGTGCTGACCGAGCTCGAAGGCTTCACCAAGGACGTTCGCGGGCCGCTGACGCAGACCGTCCAGAATGTCCAGACCTTCTCCGATGCGCTGGCCAAGAATTCGGACGGGATCGACAAGTTCCTGTCCGCCGCCAGCACGCTGGCGGATGAGCTGAAAGGCGTTTCCGGCAAACTCGACGGCACGCTGAAAGCAGCCGAAGGCCTTCTCAACGCCGTCGACAAGGACAAGATCAAGAGCATCGTCGCCAATGTCGACGCGGTAACCGGTAACCTCAAGGAGACGTCGAAGCAGCTCGACGGCGTGATCAAGAACGTCGATACAGCCGTGGGGTCGGTCAACGATTTTACCAAACGGACGCAAGGCACGCTGGCCAAGGTCGACAACGTGCTCGACGGTATCGATCCCGCACAAGTGCGCTCGGCGCTCGCCAACATTCAAAAGGCCAGTGAGAGCGCCGACAAGGCCGCCGCCGACATCGCTGAGGTGACCCACAAGTTCGCCAACCGGGCCGACGACATCGACCAGACGATCAAGGATGCAAAGCAGCTCGCGCAACGGCTCAACGATGCCTCGGTGCGCGTCGATGGCATTCTTGCCAAGGTCGATACCTTGCTCGGGTCGGGCCAGGCCGACGGCGTGATGGCGGATGCCCGGGCGACGCTGAAGTCGTTCAAACAGGTTGCCGACACGCTGAATGCCCGCCTTGGCGTCATCACCGACAATCTGGCGCGATTCTCGGGCCAAGGGCTTTCGAATGTCGAAGCGCTGGTGCAGGACAGCCGTCGTTCGATCAGCCGCATCGAAGAGGCGGTAACCGATCTCAGCCGCAATCCGCAGCGCATCCTTTCGGGTGGGGATGGCGAGGTTCGGCAATTCGATGGCAGGGCGCGGCGTTGACTTCGGCGTCGGCGCGCCCCAGAAACATGAGCCGCGAAAGCGGGTCGATCTTACGATCCGGGGACAACGGGGATCGCGCGTGAAGTCTGTGTGGGTGAAAACGGGCGGGTTGACTTCGGCTGCGGCACTGCTTGCCTTGACGCTGGCCGGCTGCGCGGCGTTGGGCGGCAAGCCCGCGCCGCTCGATACGTTCGAGCTGTCAGCGCCTTCGGTCGACGCGCATGGCCATAGCCGCAAGCAGATCCTGATCGCGCAGCCGTCGGCGCTCAAGGCGCTGGACAGCCAGAACATCGTCATCAAACCGTCGGATCGCTCGATCCAGTATCTCAAGGGCGCGCAATGGGCCGACCGGCTGCCGCTGATCGTGCAGGCGCGGCTGGCCGAGACCTTCCAGCGCTCGGGCAGCTTTGCCGGCGTCGGCAAGCCGGGCGAGGGCCTGGCGATCGACTATCAGGTGATCGTCGAAATCCGCTCCTTCGAGGTGCGTGTCGACGGCGGCGAACATGCCGAGGTCGATCTGTTCGTGCGGATCCTGAACGATCGCAACGGCGAGGTCCGTGCCTCCAAGAGCTTTACCGCAGCCGCACCCGTCTCGGGCAGCGGCAATCCTGCCTATGTCAGCGCGCTCGACAAGGCGTTCGGCGACGCCGCCGGGCAGATCGTGAGCTGGACGGATTCGGTGATCTGAGCGCGGGGGCGCCGGAATCCCACAAAGCTTCATCCCCCCAGGCTTCTCTACCTACAAGCGGTCGAAGATTTCCGGGCGGAGCTTTCCGGTCTTCATCAGGTACTGCAGGGTATAGGTGACGGACAGCGCGTCACCGAGCGCGTCGTGCCCCTGCAATGGCGGGTGTTCGACGCCGTAGTAATCGGCGAGCTTGTTGCTCGGCGTTCTCGCCAGATCCTCGATCGGCATTCCGGCCGCGATCAGCAGCTTGACGGCATTGTCAAACCGGGTGGCCGGGACCGGAGGCTGAATGCCCGCGACATAGCAACTGATGGCGATCATGTTCAATTCGTCCTTGCCCCAGGACCAGAATCGCGACCCGTCGGAAAAACGATCGACGTCGGCGAGCGCATCTCCTAGCGCCACGCCTTCGGTCTCCAGATCTTCCTCGGTGATGCCGGTCAGTTTGGTGAAGAACGGGTCGAGGGCGTATCTCTGACCAAACCGGTCGACCGGTCTGATATAGGCCTTGTGTGTGCCGAGCAGGGGAAAGTCGCCTTCAAGTCCAAGCCTGACCGCGCCGATCTGCGCGATCACCGGGTCGGGGTCGTGTGCCGCGCACCAGAATCGGCGTTGCGAGCCCTCCAGGCAAAGAAACTCGCAGTCGAATATGATTGCCGTCTTCACGATCACACCCTTCGAGCGTCAGGGCAGCGGGTATTGTCGGTGGACTTCAGTGCGTCGGAAATCCGACTTGGGCAAGTCCCGAACGCGTCGATCGGCTTGCAAACGTGCTGCGGGCAGGTTCGGCGCGTGCCGGAGGTTCAGCACAGTCACAGGCGGGACCATGGCCCCGCCTGTTCAATTCCTGTCTTAGTGCAGGCGGCCGCTCGCATGGGCCAGCATGGTGTAGACCTTGCCTGTGTCCGACGTCAGATAGGTCTGCGCCATGATGTTGTCGCGGTCGTTGCGCGAGACATCCTTGAGCAGCTTCTCGAAATCGTCGCAGTAGCGGTCGACGGCGGCGCGGAACTCGGCCTCGGCCTGATACTTGCGACGAATCTCGTCGAACGTCTGCTGTCCCTTCAGCGTGTAGAGCCGCCGCGTGAAGACGTCACGCTCGCCACGCCGGTAGCGGTTCCACAGCTCGATCGAAGCATCGTGGTCGATGGCACGCGCGATGTCGACGGAGAGCGAGTTCAGCGATTCCACGACATGCAGGGGCGAGCGCTGGGCAGGGGTAGCGCGCTGCGCTTCCACGGGGGCCGTAGGGGCTGCCGACCTGAGGTCCTCATCGTTCGATGCCGCGGTAAGCAGATCGCGCACCCATCCGCCCTGAGGCGTGCGGGCGCTGGCATCGCCGCGCGGACGCGGTGCCGCCTCGGCAGGACGCTCAAGGTCGAGCGTGCCTCGCAATGCAGGGCCGCCCAAGGGCGCCTGAGGCGTGCGCAGGTCCGGCTGCGGTGCCGGTGCACGGCGCGGCGGCTCGGCGGCGCGTGCGGCCGGCGCTTGCGGCGCCGGGCGCAGGTTGCGTGGTTCTGATCCGTCACCGCCGCCGCGGCCGGACTTGGCCACGATGTCCGAAAGCTCCTTGAGGGCGTTGATCTGCTCGGAAACGGCGCGGCGGATGGCCGAGGTCGATTCCTTTGCCTCTTCCGGCATTTCGATGACGCCCTTCTTGAGCTCGGCCCGGGTCAGGTCGAGTTCGCTCTTGATCGAGCCCGCGGTGCGCCGCATCTCTTCGGTCGCATCGGCAAAGCGCTTGGTTGCCGAATCGACGACGTCGGTGATGGCATTGCGGATCTTGTCGGCCGATTCCATCGTCTTGCCTTCGGCATTCTGCAGCGTCTGGCCGACGAGATTTTCGAACGAGCGCATGACCCTTTCGAGATCTTCCGACTTCTTGACTAGGCCGACGGCGAGGTCTTCGAGCGACGATTGCCTCTCGAGCGTGTGTTCGAGATTGCTCTGGGCCGAGCTCAGCAGGTCCGAAGCGCTGGACAGCAGGCGGCTGTGTTCGTCGAACTTGGTGGCGATCGACGCCACCTCGCGCAAGGTGGACGACGACAGTTCCGTCAGCCTTGTCGTGTTCGAATCGACCAGTCGCGCCGAGCTGGCGAAGGTCTGCGCGGCTTTCTCGGTGGTGGCGGCGAAGCTTTGCGTGCTGCCGCTCAGGCGTTCATCGACCTGGCCGAGATTGACCGCGGCCTGCTCGATCAGCTGGCCGAGCTGCGAACTGGACTTGGTCATCCGGCCGATGAGATCGGCGACGCTGTCGGACAGCGACGAGCGGGCGCCCTCGACCGCCGACAAGGTTTCGGCGGTGCGGTTCGCGAGTGCGTCGACAAGCGCGGCATTCTCGGTGCGCAGCTTCTCGGTGGCGCGTTCGGTGACCTCTTCCATGCTCTTTTGCAGGTCCGAGCCGCCCTGGGCGAAACGCTCGACCAAGGGCCGTGCGGTTTCGTCGAGGATCTTCGACATTTCGGCCGAACGTGCGGCGAGCATGGTGTTGAGTTCGCGGGTGTTGGCGCCGATCGTCTTGGCGGCATCGTTGGTGCTCTGGCCGATATGCTGGCCGACCGCGGTGAAGGTCTCGGCGATCACATTGGCGCGCGAGACGAGTTGCGCCTCGGCATTCGACACCTGCTCGTTGAGCTTCTGGCCCATCGTCTCGGCTGTGAAGGCGAGGCGGTTCTCGACGCCTGAGACCTGCTCTTCGACACGGGCGGCCGCGGCCGCGGCGCTCGAGGCGAGCCGCTCGTCGGCGCCGGCAAGCGCCTGCTCGATTTCGCGGGCGTGCACGGCCATGTCCTGGCCGGTCCGCCTGGCGCGTTCGGCGACCCTTTGCTCGGTATCGGCAAAGGCACCGACGATGGTCTCGGCATGCTCGCCGATCGTGGTGGTGCTGCTGGCGATGCGCGACACCAGGCGCTGATCCGCGTCGTCGAAGATACGGCCGATTTCCGAAGCACGGCTCGACAGCGCTTCCGAACCTTCGGCGATGCGCGAGACGAGCTGCTGGTCGGCGGCATCGAAGATGCGGCCAAGGTCCGATGCGCGTGCGGCAAGCGCTTCGGCCGATTCGCCGATGCGCATGCCGAGCCGCTGGTCGGCGCCTTCGAAGTTGCGCAGGATGTCGCCGGCGCGCGCGGCCAGCGACTGGGCCGTTTCGATGGCGCGGGCGACCAGCTTCTGGTCGGCGGCATCGAACGTGCCTGCAATCTCGCTTGCACGAGCTGCCAGATGATCGGCGGTGTCCTGAGCCCGGGCGGTCAGCTGATCGGCGGTTTCCTGGGCGCGGGCGGCGAGCTTCTGGTCCGCCGCTTCGAAGGTGCCGGCGATCTCGCTTGCGCGAGCAGCCAGTTGATCGGCGGTTTCATGGGCGCGGGCCAGCAGCGAGCTGGACGTGTCGTCCGCACGGGCAAGCAAGGCGCTCGACGTATCTTCCGCACGGGCGTGCAGGCGACGGTCTGCATCCTCGAAGGTGCGGGCGATGTCTTCGGCCCGCGCCAGCAGGGCGGCGGAGGTCTGCTCGGCGCGCTCGGCGATCTTGCGGTCGGCGTCGCTGAACGCGGCGCCGGCCTGCTCGTGCAGGGTGCTGGTGACTTCCAGCACCTTCTCGCGCAGGGCGCCGGCGACAAATACGGCGCTCTTCTCGAGCACGGCGCGGACGTTGTCGACGCCTGTCGAGAGCGCACGCTCCATGGTGCCGGCGCGCTCCTCGATGATGCCCGTCTGGCGGCTGAACGCCTGCTCGATCTTTTCGACATCCGCCGCGATCGCGTCGGAAATGCCGGTGCTTCTGGCGGCGATCTGGTCGATGTGACCCGACAGCGACCGGTCGACGTCCTTGCGGGCCTCGGCCAACTTGCCCAGATCGTCTTCCAGTGCGCGGGCCAGCATATTACGGCCCTCGGACAGCTTGCCGACATGTCCGGCGATGACGTCGTCGATATCGCCACGGCTTTCGGTAAGCTTCTGCAGGTCAGCTTCGAGGGCGCGTTTGAGAATGTCGCGGCCCTCGGCCAGTTTCTCGACCTGGCCGGCGACCAGACCGTCGATGCTGGAGCGGCTTTCGGCCAGCTTGGCGAGATCGGCTTCCAGCGCGCGCTTGAGAACATCGCGGCCTTCGGCGAGCTTCTCGACCTGGCCGGCGACCAGGCCATCGATGCTGGAGCGGCTCTCGGCCAGCTTGGCGAGATCGTCCTCGAGCGCCTTCGACAGGGTCGAGCGTTCCTGGACAAGCCTTTCCGCGTGGCTGTTGACGAGGCCGCCGACATTTTCGAGGTCGGCTTCAAGCGCTTTCGACAGCGTTGAACGATCCTGGACGAGCCTTTCGGAATGGCTGTTGACCAAGCCGTTGACGCTTTCGAGATCAGCCTCGAGCGCCCGGGCGAACTGTGCCCGGTCATCGACCAGCTTCTGCGACTGATCGGCAATGGTTCCCTTGATCGCATTGAGGTCGGATTCCAGAGCGCGCCGCAGGATGTCGCGACCCTCGGAAAGCTTCTCGACCTGACCGGCGACGAGCCCGTCGATGCTGGAGCGGCTGTCGGCCAGCTTGGCGAGGTCGTCCTCAAGTGCCCTGGACAGGGCGGAGCGGTCTTGGACAAGCTTGTTCATGTGATCGGCGATGACGCTGTTCACATTCTGCAGGTCGGTTTCCAGCACCCGCGAAAGCTGCCCGCGATCCTCGGCCAGCTTTTCCGACTGGCTTGAGATGACGCCCTTGATCGTGTTCAGGTCGGATTCCAGCGCGCGCTTGAGAATGTCGCGGCCTTCGGCCAGCTTCTCGACCTGACCGGCGACCAGACCGTCGATGCTCGAACGGCTTTCGGCCAGCTTGGCAAGGTCGGCTTCAAGGGTCTGCGACAGCAGGCTGCGGTCTTCGGCGAGGCGTCCTGAATGCCCTTCGATCAGGCCGCGTATGCCGGACAGATCATTGTCGAGCGAATGGGAAAGCTGTGTGCGGTCCTCTGCCAGTTTGGCGGAATGGGTTTCGATGAGGCTCTTGATGCCGACGATGTCGTTTTCCAACGCCTTGGCGAGCACGGCGCGGCCTTCGGCGATCTTTTCCACCTGACCGGCGACCAGACCGTCGATGTCGGCGCGGCTGTCGGACAGTTTGCCGAGATCGGCTTCCAAAGCGCGCGACAGGATGTTGCGGCCCTCGGCGAGTTTTCCGACATGACCTGCGACCATTTCATCAATGATCGTACGAGCTTGCACCAGTTTCCCGGAGTCTTCGTTCAAGGCAGTGGAGAGCCTGTTGCGGCCTTCTTCCAGCCTTTCTAGATGGCTGCCGAGCGATGCATCGATGGCCGCCCGCGATTCATTGACCTTGCGCAGATCCTCTTCAAGAGCGCGCGAGATCAGGCTGCGGCCTTCGGCCAGCTTCTGTACCTGGTTGGTCACCGCCGCATCGATGCCGGCGCGGCCCTCGGCGAACTTCGCCAGGTCGGCCTCCATGGCCGTGGCCATGCGTTCGCGGCTTTCTGACAGTTTCCTGCTGTGGTTCTCGACGGCTTCCTCGATGCCGACGCGGGCGTCGGCGAGCCGCTGGATGTCACTGTCGAACGAACGCGACACGACGTGGCGGGCGGCTTCCATGCGCCCGGCGAAGTCGCTGGCGCGGGCTTCGAGCATAGAGGAGGTCGAAGTGACGATGTCGGCCATGTCGGCGCCGATCTGGGTCTTGCCCTGATCGATCATCGCCGACAACGTGTCCTTGCTCTCGGCAAAGGTGTGGGCGATTTCGCGGGCGCGCTCGACCAGCGTTTCGTTGATCTGGCGGGCGCGGGCCTCGAGTGCCGCATTGAGCTTCTGCGTTCCGGTGTCGAGCGCCTCGGCGCGGGTCTGGAACTCGCTGATCAGTGCCTGGCCGCGTTCGGCGAGCGTCCGCTCGATGCCGTTGAGGCTGGCCTCGAATTCGGAATTGAGGGTGCGCGCGGCGCCGCCGAGCAGCGACACCATGCCGGTGGTGCGATCGTCGAGCAGATCGGTCAACGACCGCGTCAGGCCGTCCGTGGTGTCCGTCAGCTTGGCAATGCGGGTGTCGAGAAGGCTGGCGAAGGCCTCGCCCGAGGTCGACAGCCGATCGGTGATCGAATCGAGCCGGCCTTCGACCGAATCGAAGATCGACATCGAGCTTTCGTTGATGCGATCGATCAGCGTGTCGCCGGAATTGGTGATCGTCATCGACAATTTGGTCGATGCATTCAGGATCGAGTCGCGGATGATATCGGAGGCGGCGCCGATCTCGTCCTTCAGCGTCTCATGCGCGCCGGTGATCGAGGCGCGGACGCGCTCGGCATGGGTGACGACGGCTTCGCGCTCGCTGCCGAGCCCGTCGACCAGCGAACGGATGCGGGATTCATTCTCGGAATAGGAGCGTTCGATCTGGTTGACTTCGCTGTGGACAAGCGTTTCCAGTTCGACGGCGCGGGCAAGTGTGCGTTCGATGCCTTCGCCCATGGCCGCGACTTCGCGACGAACGGCCTGGCCGATCATCATGACGCGATCCTGGGCAAGGTTTTCCGGCTCGGTCAGGCGGAAGGCCACTTCGGTCATGGACTGTGCGGCGATGCGCATTTCCTGGGCGCGGCGAATCATGGCGGCGAAGGCCCAGAACAGGATGACGGGCACGATGGCCGCGACAGCGAGGCCGATCAGTTCCGGACGGGCAAGGAACTGGTCGAGCGTACGGATTCTCCAGATGCTCGGTCCGAAAAGCAGATTGGCCAAACCGCCGGCGCCGGCGAACCAGGCGAGCGAAACGAAGGCGACGACCCAGTAAATGGTGTTCGAGGCACGCCTGTTGAGGCTGTGCAGAAGCGTCTTGTAGTCCTTCTGGCGATCGTCATTGGCCGGCGCGAAACCCGCGGGCTGGGCGCCATTGCGCGGTTCCACGGGGCGCAATTCGGCAGGCTTGGCCTTGGGCGCGGGTTTCGCGGCGTGGTTCTGATTGACCACAGGCTCCGGGTTTTGTTCCGGCTTATGATTGCGTCCCTCGCGCGCCAGCTCGTCGGCCGCCTGGGATATCTGAGCTTCCAGATCCTCCATCGAAGCCGCGATGTCGAGGTCGCCGCTGCCGATCTCGTTGCTGAGGTCGAGATCGAGCGCCTTTTCCAGTTCCCTGGCCACGTCGCTGTCGAGAGTTCTCGTCGTCGTTGGTTTCTTTGCCATGCCTTCGCTACCCTGTACTAGCTGCCGCGGGCTTATAATTCTGTTTGTCTTGCCCCGCGCAGGAGGCTGAAAATGGACCCCTCGTATCGTAATGACACAGGGGGGTAAAGAAAACATGCATTCCGCGGGATACGTAAAACTTTAAATATAAGGTTAACGGAACTGTGATTTGGGCGCCGCTTTGGCAACATTTTTCCCGGCCATTCATTAACCCGTTGTCCATTGGATTCGCCTAGGTTTTTGGGCGAATCGAAGAAACGGAGTTCGAGTTCATGCGTGGCGAAAGCGGCATTGCCTTCTCAATGCCCGGGGGCGACGTATCCGGACCAAGGCGGTCACGGCCGGTCGATTTGGCACACCTTGCCCGCCAGACGATGGGCGACCGCAGCCTTGAGCAAGAGGTGCTGGCGCTGTTTGTACAGCAGGCGCTGTCCGTGCGCGACAGAATAGTCGACGCCGACATCAAGGACCGGCTTCTGCTCGCCCATGGATTAAAGGGTTCGGCACGGGGCGTCGGCGCCTTTGCCATTGCCGATTGCGCCACCGAGATCGAGCACCGGCCGGAAGACGGCCAGACGCTCAAGCGGCTTGGCACGCTGATCGACGAAGTGCGCGATTTCATCGCCGCCATCAACCGCTGAATCCGCGCCGAACCCGATTTGCGGAAAAACGTCATCGGGCGGCGCTTTCATGCGGCAGTTGACTTGTCAGCCGGAGTGATTATCTCGGCTGGAACTCCCTTCAGGTGACAAATGACCAAGCTGACTTTCATTGCCCATGACGGCACGCATTTCGACATGGACGCCGAGAACGGCTCTACGGTCATGGAGAACGCGATCCGCAACGCCGTGCCCGGGATCGAAGCCGAATGCGGCGGTGCCTGCGCCTGTGCCACCTGTCACGTCTATGTCGACGAAGCCTGGACGGCTGAAGTCGGCGAGCCGGAAGCGATGGAAGAGGACATGCTGGACTTCGCCTACGACGTCCAGCCCAACTCGCGCCTGTCATGCCAGATCAAGGTCCGCGATGCGCTTGACGGCCTGGTTGTCCGCGTGCCCGCCCGCCAGGGATAAGCGCAGGATCTTTGCCAACTGATTTTTCCCGCTGCGGCTTGGCAGCGGAGCATTGGTCATGCAGTGTCCTGCTCTCTTCGCAGCGAGGCACATCGCATGACCGAGACCACCAAGACAGACGTGCTTATTGTCGGGGCAGGGCCGGTCGGCCTGTTTGCCGTGTTCGAGCTCGGCCTGTTCGACATGAAGTGCCACCTGATCGACATTCTGGATCGGCCGGGCGGCCAGTGCGCGGAGCTCTATCCGGAAAAGCCGATCTACGACATTCCAGGCTGGCCTTCGATCTCGGCGCAGGGGCTGGTCGACAAATTGCTCGAGCAGATCGCGCCGTTCAAGCCTGATTTCAGCTACAACCGAATGGTTTCCAGCCTGGAAAAACTGGAGGACGGCAGTTTTCGCGTCACCACCGACGAAAATGAGGTGTTCGAGGCCAAGGTGGTGGTGATTGCCGCCGGCGGCGGCTCCTTCCAGCCCAAGCGTCCGCCGATCCCCGGCATAGAGCCCTATGAAGGCAAGAGTGTCTTCTATTCGGTGCGCCGGATGGAGGATTTTCGCGGCCATGACCTCGTTATCGTCGGCGGCGGCGACTCGGCACTCGACTGGACGCTGAACCTGCAGCCAGTGGCAAAGAGCGTGACGCTGGTGCACCGGCGGCCCGAGTTCCGTGCCGCCCCCGACAGCGTCAACAAGATGTATGCCATGCAGGAAATGAGGCAGCTGGAATTCCAGGTCGGGCAGGTGACCGGATTGACCGGTGCCGACGGCCAACTGTCATCGGCCACCATCAAGGGACCGGACGGCGATGTCGAGGTGCCTTGCACGCGCATGCTGCCGTTCTTCGGCCTGACCATGAAGCTCGGACCGATCGCGGAATGGGGTCTCAACCTTCACGAGAACCTTATTCCGGTCGATACCGAGAAGTTCCAGACATCGGTGCCCGGTATCTTCGCGGTCGGCGATATCAACTGGTATCCGGGCAAGCTGAAGCTGATCCTGTCGGGCTTCCACGAAGTGGCGCTGATGGCGCAGGCCGCCAAGCGCATCATCAGCCCCGGCGAGCGCATCGTTTTCCAGTACACGACCTCGTCGACCAGCCTGCAGAAGAAGCTTGGCGTCTCCGGCTGAACCTTACTCGGCGAGCATCGGCGTCGCATTGTCGGCGTAACCGCGAAGCTCCTTTTCGGGCATCAGCGTCAGCGTGATCAGCCCCAGCAGCAATGTAGCGGCGGCGACGGCAAAGATCATCACGAACGGCTCGACCGTCGCGCTATGGCCCACGATCCGCACGCCTTCACCGGCAAGCGGCAGGCCGTAGCCCAGAGCGACCGCGCCGAGCATCGCGACACCAAGCGCACTGCCAAGCGAACGCAGGAATGTCAGCACGCCCGTCGCGACGCCGAGATGCACGCGATCGACGGCGTTCTGGACCGACACGGTGGTGACCGGAAACGTCGTTCCGGTTCCAAACCCGATGCAGATCGTCAAGACCTCTACCTCCAGCAGCGTTGCATATCCTGCGACGACGGCCAGCAGGCAGAGGCACAGCATGCTGAAGACGACGCCCACCATTGCAATGCGCTTGTAGTGGGTGAAATGCGGTATCATGCGCCCGCTGAATGCCGCGCCGCCGACGGTCCCCAGCAGAAGCCCAAGCATCGCGATGCCCGACTCTGCTGCCGACAGGCCGAGCACCGCCTGAAGATAGACGGGCAGGTACACAGCCATGCCGACGCTTGCGGCCTGAAGCAGGAACATCGAAAGCGTGCCTGCCAGAACGATTGGATTGCCAAGCACTTCAAGCGAGATGAGCGGCTCGGCGGCTCGCATAAGCCGCAAGGCAAAAGCGCCCCAGAAAATCGCCGAACCGCAGAGAACGCCGATGACTTCAAGCGAAATCCAGGGATAGGCGCTGCCGCCCCAGTTCAATGCGAGCAGCAGCAGCGCCGTGGCAATGATCAGAAGCAACGCGCCGAGGCCGTCGATACGATGGCGCTTTGCGGCAACGGGCAGTTTCTTGAGCGGCTTGTTGATGATCGCCATCGCAAGAACACCAAGCGGAATGTTGATCCAGAAGATCAGTGACCAGTGCAGGTGCTCTGCGAAAGTGCCGCCGAGCAATGGACCGGCAATGCTGGCGACAGCCCATGTGCCGGAGAACCAGGCGGCATAGCGTGCCCGCTCGCGCGGCGGAACGAGATCGCCGACGACGGTCTGCGTCAAAGCGAACAAGCCGCCGCCGCCGGCGCCCTGGATCGCCCGCCCGACAACCAGCACAAACATGTTGGGAGCCATCGCACTGACCAGCGATCCCGCCAAAAAGATCAGGATCGCGGCATAGACGGTCGGCCGGCGGCCGTAGACATCGGAAATCTTGCCGTAGAGCGGGGCCACGGCGGTAGCGGTCAGGAGATAACCGGTGACGATCCATGGCAGATAGTGTGCGTTTCCGAGCGCATGCCCGATGGTCGGCATGGCCGGCGCGACAATGGTCTGGTCGAGTGCCGCCAACAGCATCGACAACAGCACGCCGCCGATGATGGCGTTCTTTTCGCTCTCTTTTATCGGCGTGCCGGTTTCCGCCATCGTTTTGTTATGGACAGCCTGGTCCATGATCGTTCATCCAAAAGCTTGCGATTTGACCGGCGCTGTTCAGCCGTTCCGGTTTCTTGACCGTTTGGATCGCATTGGTGTTTTAAGCTCGCGTCGGGCGAGCCTGATATATGTCGTCCCATATAGGCCGGTTTCGACAGGGGCTCGAAAGTTTTTCGAATCTGGCACTACGCTTCGACGAATTTGGCTTTCAGTTCGGGTGCGTTCTGGTCGGCGGCAGTCGGCCGTTCCCGATGCGCTCCATGCGGTAGCGCAGCAGCCGCAAGATGCGGCTTTCGAAATTGACGCTTTCGACGCGGTCGAACTGAAGCTGGGCGCGGTCGTGCCTGGCCAGGACAGCCGCGGTGATCGCGGCCGCTTTGGCCTTGGCGGCGTCGCAGTTCTTTTGCGGGTAGGTGGCCTTCAAGGCCTCTTCGAGTTCGCCGCCATGGTTCTTGGCGATTTCGACATGGCGCTCCTCATGGCGCTTGATGTCGGCGGACAGCGTATCCCAGAAGAGCCTGACATCGGCATCTGCTTTGCGCGGGCGGCGCCACTCGGGAAGGATCACCTTCACCTTGACGGTCACCACCGCGTCGGCGATCCGGCAGGAACTCGGCGTCTGCGCATAGCTGATCCGGGTGGTGAAGGCCATTTGCGTGGCGCCCGGGTGCCGCGTGCCTGTGCTTTTCACCTCCGGCCCGCGTTTGGAGAGTTGTGCCTCGATGTCGTCGAGCGTGCTGCCGCCGATGGCGAAATAGCTGTACGTCTTGACGAGATTGGCGGCAGCCGCCGGAAGCGGGCTCATGGCGAGCAGCAGCGCGCAAGCCAAGGATTGTTTCACGCCCAAGGACGGTTTTTTCATGCCAAGCATGGATCGTTTCATCATGTTGCCTCTTCGACCACCTTGCTTTACGGCCGTTGCCGGCGCAATGAAATTGATCCGCCAGGGATCACACATGATTGATGAACTCCATGGTCGATGAGCAATGACGGCCAGGCGATGGCAGTTGGCGCATGGACGCCATCTCGACCTTGGCGGCAAGGCCGTGGTCGTCGGCATCCTCAATGTCACGCCCGATAGCTTTTCCGATGGCGGCCAGTTCGACGCCCCTGAAAAGGCGCTGGCCCAGGCGCGCCGCATGATCGGGGAAGGGGCACTGGTCGTCGATGTCGGCGGAGAATCGACGCGCCCAGGTGCTGCCGCGGTATCGGCCAGTCAGGAACAGGACCGCATCCTGCCTGTGATCGAAGCGCTGGCGGGCGTGAGTGAGGTGCTGATTTCGGTCGACACCTATCGCGCCGACACGGCGCGGCTGGCGGTTGCCGCCGGCGCTCATATCGTCAACGATGTATGGGGTTTGCAGCGCGAGCCCGATATTGCGCGTGTCGCCGCCGACACCGGCGCCGGGCTTGTCATCATGCATACCGGGCGGGATCGCCAGAAACTGCCGGATGTGATTGCCGATCAATTGACGTTCCTGCGAAGGTCGCTGGAAATCGTCCGCCAGAACGGCATCGCCGACGATCGTATCGTGCTCGATCCCGGTTTCGGATTCGCCAAGGAGACGGCGGAGGAAAATCTCGACCTGATGGCACGCTTTTCGGAATTGCATGCACTTGGCTTGCCGCTGATGGCCGGTACGTCGCGAAAGCGCTTCATCGGCACGGTCACCGGCCGTGATGCCGCCGACAGAGCGGTCGGAACAGCGGCGACCAGCGTCATCTTGAGGCTCCAGGGCGCCGATCTGTTTCGCGTCCACGATGTCGCATTCAACGTGGACGCTTTGGCGCTCGCGGATGCTATGCTGGCGCGTCAGACGGACCGGGCGAGAAACTGAGCGATGTATGTCATCCGCATGAAGAACTGCGCTTTCTTTGCCCGGCACGGCGTGCTGGACGAGGAGGAAAGGCTCGGCCAGCGCTTCTATGTCGATGCCGTTCTCACCGTCGATCCAGGCCGGGCGCTTGCCGAGGATTCCATCGAGGATACGGTCCA
Source organism: Mesorhizobium sp. M0243 (assembly GCF_040321775.1). Classification (NCBI taxonomy): domain Bacteria; kingdom Pseudomonadati; phylum Pseudomonadota; class Alphaproteobacteria; order Hyphomicrobiales; family Phyllobacteriaceae; genus Mesorhizobium; species Mesorhizobium sp. M0243. The sequence continues at coordinate 59,940 of NZ_JAMYSF010000016.1, forward strand.
TTACGGCATTGCATTCACCGTCATTGAAAAGATCATCACCGGGCAGCGCCGTTTTCTGATCGAGTCGCTGGCGCTCGAAGTGGCCCGTGCGCTGACGGCGCGTTTTCCGCAGATAAAGAAAGCCGAGATCACGGTGCGCAAGCCGAACGCACCGGTGCCCGGCGTGCTCGATTATGTCGAGGTGACCGTTGTCTGGCCCGAATAGTACCGTTTATCTCAGCCTTGGCGGCAATCTTGGCGATCCGGCGAAATCCATGGGCGCGGCGCTGCGAATGCTGGATGCCGACGCGGATACGCGCGTCACCGGCGTTTCCTCGCTTTATCGCACGCCGCCCTGGGGCAAGCTCGATCAGCCGGATTTTCTCAATGCGGCCGCCGAGATTTCCACCGTGCTTGCACCGCGTGCCTTGCTCGATCTCTGCCTCGATGCGGAGCGCAAGCTGAAGCGGGTCCGGGAGGAGCGCTGGGGGCCGCGGCTGATCGATATCGACATTCTGGTGTTCGGCGACCGCGTCATCCACGAGACCGGGCTGGAGGTGCCGCATCCGCGCATGCTGGAGCGCGCCTTCGTGCTGGCGCCGCTGGCCGAGATCGCACCCGGCCTGGTTGTCAGCGGTCGCAGCATCACCGACCGGCTGGTCGCCGTCGATACCTCAGGCATCGAGCGATTGTCGTCCGGCCGGGATTGGTGGCTGGCCTGATTTCTGGGCAAGGCGACGGCCGAACTTTAGCCCGAGAAGCCGCCACCATCCAGAAACGTCTGCTCCTGCGGGGTGGTTTCGCGGCCAAGCATCCTGTTTCGGTGCGGAAAACGGCCGAAATTCTGAATGATATCGCGGTGTTCGACAGCATACTTCAGGTAGGGCTCTGCCCTGGCTTGCGTCAACTCGACCGAAATGTCCTGGTCGGCCAGCAGTTCCGAATGCTCATACGGCAGATAGAGGAAAACACGGAGTCTTTCCTCGAGTGCCAGGTCATGACCAGCCGCGATCGCCCTCTCTGCGAAATATCTGGCGAGCGGATCGGTCGCGTACATATGGCCGGTGCCGCGAAAACAGTTCCGGGGAAACTGGTCGAGCAGGATCATCAGCGCCAGCGCGCCTTCGGCGTGTTCCAGCCAATCGTCGCATTCACGCCGCGCGGCGGCGTAGTGCAGGCCGAGAAAGCGGTCGCGGAAGTCGGCATCGAATGCTTCGTTCTTCTCGAACCAGGCATCCTCGCCGGCATCCCGCCAGAATTTGGTGACCGACAGGGCCCTGCTGTCCAATTCCATGCATAGTTCCTTGCTCAATCGGCGGGTTCGGACTTGTGCAGCACACCCGCGGTTTCTTCATTGAGTGCCTGACCAGGCCGGCGCGGCGTGGAGAGCGGTGTCGGAATCGGCGTGCCGATATTGCCTCTCAGGAAGCGCTGTCCGGCGCGAATGCCTTCGGCAAGCTGGGTTTCGAAGCGATCGGTGTCGCGGCGCCTGACGTCTTCGATCGTTTCAGCCACGTCTTCGGGATCGACGCCCAGCGATTCCAGGGCCGAGCCGCCGAAAACAAGTGCGGATTCGAAGGTTTCACGCAGTTGGTAATCAACGCCGGCGCGAATGAGCTGCAGCGCGGTACCACGATCGAAAGCGCGGGCCAGCACGGTGAGCAAAGGAAACTCAGCCTTGATGAGCTCCGCGATGCGGACGGCGGCATCGGCCTTGTCGACGCAGATCAGCACGGCGCGCGCCCGGCCGGCGCCTGCCGCATGCAGGATGTCCAGTCGCGTGCCGTCGCCATAGTAGACCTTGAAGCCGAAATCGGCCGCCGCCTGGATCATTTCGACGTCATTGTCGATGATTGAGACGTCGATGCCGCGCAGCAGCAGCGGCTGGCTGGCGATCTGGCCGAAGCGACCGAAGCCGATGACCAGGACGCTGCCGGTCAGGCCATCGGCGACATCGACGCCGTCGAGCGACTGCTCGTCGCGCGGCGTCAGATAGCGCAAGGCGATGATGGCCAGCGGCGTCAGCACCATGGAGATGATGACGATCGCAGTCAGCGTCGCGTTGGCCTGGCTGTCGATGATGCCGACCGCCGCGGCCGCCGAGTAAAGGACAAAGGCGAATTCGCCGCCTTGTGCCATGAAGACCGCGCGCTCAAGCGCTTCGCGGTGGCCTGATTTCAGGATGCGGGCGACGATGTAGATGCCGAACGCCTTCATCACCATGTAGGCGACGACATAGACGGCGATCAGCCGCCAGTTCGCCGCGACCACATGCAGGTCGAGCGACATGCCCACCGCGAGGAAGAACAGACCGAGCAGGATGCCGCGGAAGGGTTCGACGTCGGCCTCGAGCTGATGGCGGAAGGTCGATTCGGACAAAAGCACGCCGGCCAGGAAGGCACCCATCGCCATCGACAGGCCGCTGAGCTGCATGGCGAGGGCGGATCCGAGAACGACCAGGAGCGCTGCCGCCGTCATCACCTCGCGGGCACGGGCATCCGCCAGGATGCGGAAGAACGGGTTGAGCAGATAGCGGCCGGCCACCACCAGGCCGACGATAGCGGCGAGGCCGATGCCGACCTCGGTCAGCCGCTCCGACAGGCTGGTGTCGGCTCCACCGGGTGCCAGGAACGCGATCAGGGCCAGCAGCGGCACGATGGCAAGATCCTCGAGCAGCAGCACCGATACGATGCGCTGGCCTTTCGGTGCGGCGATTTCACCGCGTTCCTCCAGAAGCTGCATGACGATCGCCGTCGAGGTCAGCACGAAGCCGGCGCCGGCGACGAAGGATTGCGCGATCGGAAACCCTCCAGCCATGCCGACACCGGTCAGCAGGAGCGCGCAGACGCCGACCTGCAGCGCGCCGAGGCCGAAGATCTCACGGCGCAGGCCCCACAGCCGCGACGGCTGCATTTCCAGCCCGATGATGAACAGGAACATCACCACGCCGAGTTCGGCGACATGAAGAATGGCTTCCGATTCGGAAAAGACGCCGAGGCCGAACGGGCCGATCACCACGCCGGCAGCCAGATAGCCGAGGATCGAGCCGAGGCCCATGCGCTTGAAGATCGGAACGGCAACGACGCCGGCCGCAAGTAGCGCCACCACCTGAATCAGATCGCTGCCCGATGCTTCCGCCGCCATGCCTCTTGTCCCTGTGTCTAGCAGAACTCCTTGCATGCAGTTGGAGTGGGAGGCAAGGCGAGAAATCTGCTGGGAAAGGTAGGGTGCCGCTGCAGCGATTCCCCTGGTGGAACAACGGTCCCCGCTTGCCTGCCGGACGTTCGGCATCTATATCACGTATATGCCTGACTATTCGTCCCGCCCGTCTTCGACGCCACATATCCCGATGGATGCGCTCAGCGAAGTTCTGCAAGACTTTCGCTTGAGTGGTGTCAACTATGGCCGCTGCGAGCTCCGGCACCCATGGAGCATAGACTTTCCGCAACAACAGCTGCTTCGGTTTCACTTTGTCGGCCAGGGCCCGTGCTGGATTCATACTGAATCGCAAGGCTGGCAGGAGTTGCGCGATGGCGATCTGGTGCTGCTGCCGCAAGGCATCGCCCATCGGCTGGCGAGCGCGCCGGACGTTGCAGGGGGCTCGCTCGAAGGTTGCCAGGTGATCAAGTTGGGGGGCAACGTCTGCGAAGTGGTACGGCAAGGAACGGGCGCCACGAGCACCCTTTTCTGCGGCTCCATGGCCTTGGACTCCTATGCGCTCAACCCATTGATCACGTTGATGCCGCCTCTCATCAAGGGTTGCGACGTGGCCGGCAATGACCCGGTCGTCGGTCCTTTGCTGGCGGCCATGACGGTGGAGGCCTCGCAACCGCAGATGGGCAGCGCCACGATTCTTTCGCGTATGGCCGACTTGCTGACGGCACGGCTCATACGCTGCTGGGTCAATTGCAATGGAGCCTCGACCACCGGTTGGCTCGCAGCCATCCGCGACCCCCATATAGGCCGCGCTTTGGCGGCCATGCACCGCGACCCCGGCCACAACTGGACGCTGGGAAGCCTGGCCGGCGTGGCAGGCCAATCGCGTTCGATTTTCGCCGAGCGTTTCAGTGCGGTATTGGGGGAGGGTGCCGCACACTATCTCGCCCGCCTGCGCATGCAGCTTGCCCGCGAATTGCTGGGCCAAAACGGCTTGTCGGTTGCCGAAGTCGCTACCCGTTTGGGCTATGATTCCGAGGCATCGTTCGCGCGCGCGTTCAAGCGCATCACCAATGTCTCGCCGGGCGTTGTGCGTCGCACAATTCCCGGACGAATGGATATGAATTTCGGATTCTAAGATACATATCATCCGAGCGGACTCGCCTATTTAAGACCTCCAAACTTTGGAGATCTTTCCGTGACTGACACAACATTACAGATTGAAGACGCCGCGATTGGCCTTGATGCCGATGCACCAGCCGCGTGGAGTTCAGCCACCTGGTTCGCGGTCATTTCATTGGCGGCCACCAGCTTTGCCCTGGTGTCGGCCGAATTCCTGCCCGCAGGTCTGCTGACGCCAATGGCACGCGATCTCGGCATCAGCGAGGGGACGGCCGGCCAGGTCGTCACCGCCACCGCTTCCGTCGGCGCCGTGACGGCCATGTTGAGCAATGTTCTCATCGGCCGCTTGAACCGCAAGGCGGTGCTGGTTGGTCTCAGCGCCCTTGCGGTCGGTTCCAATATCCTGGCGGCGCTGGCGACCGATTTCTGGCTGTTGCTGTTGGGCCGGGCCGGGCTGGGCATCGCTCTCAGCGCTTTCTGGGCACTTTCGGTCGCCGTCGTGGCGAGGTTGGTGGGCGCCAATGCGACAGGTCGGGGCATGGCGATCGTCACCCTCGGCGTCTCGCTTGCCACCATTGCCGCACCGTCGATGGGCGCGCTGATCAGTGACTGGATAGGGTGGCGCAGTGCCATGGCCATGACGGCGGGGCTGGCCGCACTTGCCATGCTGCTGCAGTTTCTCAGCCTGCCGACCTTGCCTGCAACGGCAAGCAACAGCCTTGCAGATGTATTTCGGCTGACCCGGCGGCGCGGCATCCAACTCGGCATGCTGGCTATTGTTTTGCTGATGACGGGGCATTTTGCCGGCTCGGTCTATGTGCGTCCCTTCCTCGAACAGGTGACACTCCTTACAACCGGACCGATTGCCCTGGCTCTGCTCGGGTTTGGCATCGCTGCCGTGATCGGTAATGTTGCCGGCGGCCGCATGGCCGACACCAACATCCACATGGCCCTCGCAGTCACCGCGGCGTTGATGGCGGTTGCGGCACTTACTTTGGTGCTTTGGGGCTCGCATATCGGCGTTGCCTTCGGCTTCGTTACGCTGTGGGGTTTCGCCTTTGGCATGGCGCCGGTGGTGCTGCCGACCAATATGTCGCGCGCGGCGCCTGATGCGCTGGAGGCAGCGGGCGGCCTGATGGTCACCTCTTTCCAAATTGCCATCACCATCGGCGCGGTTGTCGGCGGCTATGTCGTGGACACCTATGGCGCGACTGGGCCTTTGACTCTGACTGCTGTCCTTGCCGCATTGACAGCCGTCTTGGCGCTGCTGCAGCCACGCAGCTGAACTTGCTGCCGCTGATAAAATAGCCTCAAATCCTGCCGCCGCCGATGTTGCAGGCGCGATACACAAGTTGACACCGGGAACACGTTGCATCTTGCCGCAATCGAAGGCTAAGGACGCTCGGCTTCGGCCATTGGAGGGTGATCGACGATCAAGTCGCGCCCTTTTTGAGGAGATGACTGACATGAAGAAGTTTTTGTTTGTTGCCGTCGGCCTGGCGGTGCTTGCCGGTTCGGCTTGCTCGAAGGCCCCCGAGTGCACGGCGGAGATCGCGACCAAGAAGGCGCAGGACATGGCTGCAGCACTTCAGGAAGCGATTACCAAGGACCCGTCCAAAGCGGCTGATCTGACGGCCAAGGTCCAGGCGGTGACAACCAAGTATCAGGGCGCTACGACATTGGCCGACGCCTGCAAGGCCTATGACGAACTGACGGCCACGATCAAAGGCTAACGCCCTGATTCGATTGGATCAAACGAGGCGGCGACCGTTGGGTCGCCGCCTTTTCTTTTGAATTGTTCAGTTCGGCGCGATGGAGCCGACTTCGACCGCGTCGACGCGCTTCAGGCTCATGCCGATCACCGGCACCAGCTGGTCGTCGACGCGCACGGCAATAGTCACCGTCATCGAATTGTCGTCAGGGATGCGAGCCTGCATGACGCCGCGCAGCTGGTTGCGGTTGATGGTGAAGACCACCTTGCGGGGATCGACGACGTTGCCCCCGATGATGTCGAGGCCGGAACCGGTCGCGCCACCCATGAAGCTGCCCTTGTAGCCCTCACGGCCCTTGCGCTCGATCTTGGCCGACATCGGCTGGGTGAACATGCCGACCCGACAGCCGCCGTCGAGCGACATGCCGACCTTGCCGTCGGGCGTCGAGCCGGTGAAGCTGCAGTTGAACTTCGTGCCTTTGTACTTGCCGGCGACGATTTCGCCGGGACCGATCCACTTGCCTTCGGCGGACTGGAAGAACTGCTTGTCCGGCTCCGCCGCAGAGGCCACTCCGGCAATGCCGACGACTGCCGTAATCACCGTTGCCAGGGGCAGGACACTGGATAGAATTACGCTTTTCATCGACGACACCCGGCAACAAAGATGCTGTTTGGAACCCGTCTGACCATGAACAAGATTGGTTAATGCTTCGTCACCGCGGGGCCGCCGCAAAGCAGTCCGGTAACAATTCCGAAGGTCCAGACACTCCAGCCCGGCTCACTTGCCGGATGGGGTCGTTTCACCATCTTTCCTGGTTGCGAACGATGTCAGCGCCGAGAGGAAATCACCAAGTCCGGGACGCTTGGCGGCGCTGAAGGGCAGGGGTCGCGCCGTCTCCATCGCGGCAATGCCGATGCGTGCCGTCATCATGCCGTTGACGACGCCCTCGCCAAGCTTGGCCGAAAGGCGCGCGGCCAGGCCGTGGCCGACGATCTGCTGGACGAAACTGTCGCCGATCGCGATCGAGCCGGTAACCGCCAGATGCGCCAGCACGCTGCGCGCCAGGCGGAAGAAACCCAGCGTTCCCGGCCGTCCGCCATAGAGTTCTGACAGGCGGCGAATAAGCCGCCCGGCCTCGAACACGACATAGGCGACATCGACCAGTGCGCGTGGACTGACCGCCGTCACCAGCGAAACGCGTTTGGCGGCTTCGAGAATCATCACCTTCGCCCTGGCATCGAGTGGTCCGAGAATTTCAGCCTCGGCCAAGCGCACGAGATTGCCGCCGTCGATGATTTCGCCGCGCAGTTCGGCCAGCGCGCGCCGGCCGGCCGCGGTTTCGGGTTTGGCCGCGACAAAGGCCGACAATTCGTCGACGACCGATCGTGCAGCCTTGGGATCGTCGCGGGCGATCGCGTCGAGCGCACGCTTCTGCAGTTTTTCGACCTCGGCAAGGCGGGCGATCGCCAGGAACTCGCGAATCAGGATCACCATAAGCGCCAGCACGGCGATGGCAGCCATGCCCGCGGCCAGCCAGCCCAGCCATTCGGCGCGCGCGAAGAGGTCGCGTATGAGCTGGTCGGTCCACAGGCCGACAGCTAGCGAAACCAGCACGCCAAAGGCGCCGAAGAAGATGCTGCCGAGCAGTGAGCGTTTTCTGGGGGCGATCGCCGGCGGCGGCTCCGCGGCAATGATGTCAGGCTCGTCGAAGACATCGACTTCCGCCGGGATGACCATCGCGACATCGGCCTTCATCGCGCGGGGTTTGCGCTGGGCATCGGCCTGGGCACGGCGCGCCTGCGGCGCCTCTTGCCTTGGTTCGGCTTCCGGCTCGATGCGGAACGCTGCCGGCTTGCGGGGCGCAGTCATGCCAGATGATCTCCGATCAGGAACTGCAAGGCACGGTCGAGCCTGATATGCGGCAGCGACAGGGTGATACCTTCGGCCGTGCGTTCTAGCTTTGGGGGACGGAAACGGACGAAGCGGATTGCAGGGTCCGCGGCATCCTGCTTGTGATCGGCTCCCGAAAGATCAAAAACCGCATCAATTTTCTCCGGTAAATCACCGGGAAATATGGCTGTTTCAGTCTTTCCATCGAAGGTTGCGCCATTGATCTTCTCGCCGGCGATCGGCGTGCCGATAATGACTGGCAACGTCTCTCGGCCTTGCTTGACGGTGCCTTCGCGCGTCGCGCGCACCGCCGCCATGGCGACCACATCGACATCGGCGCCGGTGAAATTCGCCCGTGCCACGGCGCGGTCGGCAAGCCGCCGCACGATCGCCTGCAGCCGGTCATGGCTTTCGTGATGCAGATGGTCGGCCTTGGTCGCGGCAACCAGGATGCGGTCGATGCGCCGCGAGAACAGATCGGTGAGGAAGCTGCCCCGGCCGGGTCGGAAACAGCTGAGGATCTCGGTTACCGCGCGTTCCAGGTCGGCCATGGCGCCGGGGCCGGCGTTCAGCGCCTGCATGGCGTCGATCAGCACGATCTGGCGATCGAGTCGGGTGATGTGTTCGCGGAAGAAGGGTTTGACGACATGCGTCTTGTAGGCCTCATAGCGCCTGTCCATCATGGCGTGCAGCGATCCCGGGCGCGGACGCCTGTCGCCGATCCCGGCCAAGGGCGCGAAGGTCAGTGCCGGCGAGCCTTCGAGATCGCCCGGCATCAGGAAGCGGCCGGGCGGCAAGGTCGAAAGCGCCCGCTCGTCGAGCTTGCAGGCCTTCAGATAGGCGGCGAAGCTTTCGGCCAGGCGGCGCGCCGTCATCTCGTCGGCATCGGCGTTCGGGTCGACCCCGGCTGACAGCGCCCGCCAACTCTGCGAAAGATCCTCGCGCACCGGCAGAACGGCCATTTCGAAGGCTTCGTGCGAAAAATCGGCAAAGGATTTGCCGAGCAGCGGCAGATCGAGCAGCCATTCGCCGGGATAGTCGACGATATCGACCGACAATCTGCCGGAGGAAAACATGCGGCTCCAGCCGGAAGCCGATTCATATTCGATGGTCAGCCGCAGTTCCGAAATGGCACGCGTCGAATCGGGCCAGGCGCGGTCGTTGACCAGGGCGGCGATGTGGTCCTCGTACTGGAAACGCGGCACCGCGTCGTCGGGCTGCTGCTCGAGGAAGGCGCGGGCGATGCGCCCAGATTTCTGCGCCTCGAACAGCGGCAGGCGGCCGCCATGGATCAAATTGTGGACAAGGGCCGATATGAACACCGTTTTGCCGGCGCGGGACAATCCCGTCACGCCGAGGCGCAGCGATGGGGAAAAAAGCCCGGTGGCGCGGCCCGACAGCGTGTCGAGGGCAATCCTCGCTTCGTCGGTGAAGGTGGTCAGCGATGATGCCAAAATTTGCTCTCTCGGACTTCGGTCCGTCCGATATAGGCTCTGCAACCAGGCTTTGAAATGGCTTCAGAGATCGGCCGGCGTCAGGAACGCTTCGAGATAGCCGGTGCCTTGGGCGGCGCTGGCAAGATCGCCGTCGAAGCGGACGACCGCCAGGCCCGCGGTCGGGAACCCATGGTTCAGCGTGGCCCGCGCGGTTTCGTCGCCGTCGCCCGAAACTGCCATGGTGAGGTCTTCCATCATCGGGTTGTGGCCAATGACCAGCAATGAGCCTGATCCGCCATTGTCGCGGATAAGGTGGAGGTACCCGGCCGCGTCCGCGCTGTAGAGCGCGTCGAAGAACAGAACCCGGCCGGTGTCGGTCTGGCCGGCCAGGCCTTCCAGCGTCTCCTTGGCGCGCTTGGCATTGGAGCAGAGCGTCCGGTCCGGAACATAGAGGCGGGAGCGCATGGCGGCCCCCACCATTTCGGCATCGGCGCGGCCGGAGGCATCGAGCGGGCGATCGAAATCCCGCATGCCGGGCAGTGCCCAGCCAGCCTTTGCATGTCGCAACAGATAAAGCCTGCTCACCCAACCTCCGAATGCCGAAGCGTCCCGGGATTAGCCACGAGAACGGCGTTGCGCACAATGGCCCGTGCTCTTCAACACGGCGAATCACCCAATGCTGCTTGCTGCAAAGGTCTCTTGCGTATCGGCCCCCGGGGTCACGGCAATCTCGGAAAGCATGTGCCACCGGATCGAAAGTGTCTCGGCGAATTTTGTACCAAAGCGACCGTACGCGGCCGCAGAGACGCGTGACGGGTACTTTAACAATTGCGTGAGACAGCGGCCGATTGCGCTTGTGCAGGCGTCGGACGACGAATATATAGGCGCCAAAATTGGGGCAGTTTGGGTGAGTCGAATGAACGACATCGTTACCGCCGATTACGTACCCTCCGAAGACGAGCCGTTCATGAACGAGCGGCAGAAATCCTACTTCCGCTCAAAGCTCGTCACCTGGAAGAATGACATATTGCGCGAAGCGCGCGAAACACTGGAAATCCTGCAGCAAGAAAACGCCAACCACCCCGATCTGGCCGATCGCGCCTCTTCGGAAACCGACCGCGCCATCGAACTCAGGGCCCGCGACCGTCAGCGCAAGCTCATTGCAAAGATCGATTCCGCCCTGCAGCGCATCGACGAAGGCACTTACGGCTATTGCGAAGAGACCGGCGAGCCGATCGCGCTGAAGCGGCTCGATGCACGTCCGATCGCGACATTGTCGATCGAAGCGCAGGAGCGGCATGAGCGCCGCGAAAAAGTCTATCGCGACGACTGAAGGTCAAGGCCGGCGGCTCACGGCCGGCTGTCATCGAACGAACTCGATTCTGAAATGGCCGGTTTTCCGGCCATTTTTATTGGTGCGGCATCCACCGCTCAGGGCGGGCGAAGGCAGTAAACCCTTGATATTTGGCGCTTCGGACGAGGTGGTTCGGCAGTAGACCAGTAGACCGGCGACGATGTTTTCCGCGGGGATAGCGACCCGGCGGTTGCTCATCTCTTCTGACTGGAGAGTTCGCCGAGAAGCTTGGTCATCTCGTCGTCGAGCGACTGCGGCGCCGCCGGCTTGCCCACCGGGCCGCCCGAACGGGGCTGATCCAGCGACACTTCGAGTTCCCTCATCAGCGTGTCGTCGATGCTGTCCTGCACCGGCTGCGGTGGGGGCGGCGCGTGCCGGGCGGTGTTGGCGTTGGCGGAGCCGTAGGCAGGCAACGGCGTGACATTGGTCGGCTGATAGCTTTGCGTTGCCGGCTTCGGTGCAGGTGCCGGCGGCGCTGTTGTACGCGGGCGGGCGGGTGGCGTCGTGTTCACCGGCTGTGGAGCGGGAGCCTGTCTCGCCGGCGGCGGAGCGGGTTGCGGCGGACGCGGTCTTGCCGGGGCCGCGGCGGCCGGAACCGGCTGCAAGCCGCCATCTCCGGTCAATGCCGGCCGGCGTAGCGCCGAAAGTCGGATATCGCGCTCGACGACGACGTCGGTCGGGCCGCCGATCAGAAGCAGGTGCTCGATATCGTCACGGCGTATCAGCACCAGCCGGCGATGGCTGTCGACGGCGGTGGCATCCATGACGGCCAGTCGCGTCTTGCGGTTCCGGCCACCGGCGACGAAGGTTCCGAATGTCAGGTTGCGCACCAGCTTGATGATAACGAGAACGATAACCAGCAGGACAAGCGCTGCAAACGTCCACAACAATGCTGCGGCATAACCGGGACCTGCCACGCTATCGAGCCATTGCATTGGGTTCCCCTGATCGCCCTTGGAAGTGAAGAGACACTAGACCGTTGCAGCGGGCCACCGCAAGTTGCGTTTCACGCTGGTGAACAGCTAGAAAAACTCCGAAGCCTGGAAGACATCATTTTTATCCGACATTTGCCGCCCAGGCCTTTTCCGGACTAGGAGAATGTGATTCAACCCGCTAGGGGCGGGTGTCGGAACACCGGAATTCACGAGCAGGGGGCACATGGCCAAGGAAGCGCGCGGCGATTTCTATCCGGTACCGATCGTCGACCAGAATACGCGACCCGGCGCGGTCACCCGGCTTATCATTTTCATCGTCGTTCTGACGGGGGCGGCGATCGTCTTCGGGCTTTTCCGCGAGCGCCTCGGCGATCCTTTCCTGCTCGGCATGCTCGGCGTGCTGGCGATGATCGGCGTCGGCTTCCTGTTCGCGACGGCGATCGGCTTCGTGCAGGTCACGCCACGCTCGACAGGCGACGAACTGTCGAAATCCTTCGTCGATTCGATGTCGCAGGGGCTTCTCGTCACCGACACCAAGGGCCGCGTCGTCTACGCCAATCGCGCCTATGCGGATATGACCGGAGCATCGTCCGCTGCCGACCTGAAGACCGTCGAGGGATTGCTCTCGGATGTCCCCGAAGCCTCGGTGACGATCTATCGCCTGGCATCCGGCCTGCGCGACGGCCAGCCGGGCGACGGCGAGTTTAGGCTCGCACAGTCCATTCGGCCCGGTGCCGAGCCTGGCGCCCGCTGGTACCGGGCACGCGCCCGCGCCTTCAGCGTTCCAGGCCAGCGGCTGCCGATGCTGGCCTGGCAGCTTGCCGACATCTCGCAGGAGCGGGCCGAGCAGGAGCGCTTCTTCCTCGATCTGCAGAAGGCGATCGATCATCTCGACCACGCGCCGGCCGGCTTCTTTTCGGCCGACCAGGAGGGCCGCGTCACCTATATCAACGCCACGCTCGCCGAATGGCTGGGCATCGACCTCACCAGCTTCACGCCCGGCGCCGTGTCTCTGTCGGAGATCGTGGCCGGCGACGGCATGGCGCTGGTCCGCTCGGTCAAGGCCGACCCCGGCACCACACGCAACGCGGTGATAGATCTCGACCTGACGACCACGACGGGCGAAGCGCTGCCGGTGCGCTTCATGCACCGCGTTTCGGCCAGCCGCGAAGGATTGAACGGGCCGACACGCACGATCGTGCTCAACCGCACGCAAGGCGAGGATGCCTCTGCCGATTTGCGGGCTTCGGAAGTGCGCTTCACCCGCTTCTTCAACTCGACACCGATGGCGATCGCCGGCGTCGACCACAATGGGCGCATCCTGCGTACCAATGCGCCGTTCCTGTCGCTGTTTTCGTCTGTCGTCGATCGCGACGCCGTCGACCGTCGCGTACGGCTCGACACGGTGATCCATGAACGCGACCGGCCGGCCTTCGCGGCTGCCTTCGAGAAAGCGCAGCAGCGGCAGGCCGACATCGAGCCGATCGACACGCTTTTGCCCGGCAACGACGAACGGCACATCCGCTTCTACGTCAACGCCGTCGCCGACGGCACCGGCGGCGAGGGCGCCGAGGAGTCGGCCATCGTCTACGCCGTCGAGACAACGGAGCAGAAAGCGCTCGAAGGGCAGATGGCGCAAAGCCAGAAGATGCAGGCGGTCGGCCAGCTTGCCGGCGGCATCGCGCATGATTTCAACAATGTGCTGACTGCCATCATCATGGCGTCCGACCTTTTGTTGACCAACCACCGCCCGTCGGACCCGTCCTTCCCCGACATCATGAACATCAAGCAGAACGCCAACCGGGCGGCTTCGCTGGTGCGGCAGCTTCTGGCCTTCTCGCGCAAGCAGACATTGCGACCGGAAGTGCTCAACCTGACCGACGTGCTCGCCGATCTCAGGATGCTGCTCGCCCGCCTGGTCGGCAACGACATCAAGCTGAAGGTCGACCATGGCCGCGACCTGTGGCCGGTCAAGGTCGATATCGGGCAGTTCGAGCAGGTGGTGGTCAACCTTGCGGTCAACGCGCGCGACGCAATGCCGGCGGGCGGCGATCTCACCGTGCGCACCCGCAATGTCACCGCCGAGGAGTGCAAGGCCTTTTCCTACCGCGAACTCGCCCCGGCGGACTATGTCGTGGTCGAAGTCGAGGACACCGGCAGCGGCATCGCGCCCGACGTGCTGAAGAAGATTTTCGAACCCTTCTTCACCACCAAGGAAGTCGGCAAGGGCACCGGCCTTGGTCTGTCGATGGTCTACGGCATCATCAAGCAGACCGGCGGCTTCATCTTCTGCGATTCCGAAGTCGGCAAAGGCTCGACTTTCCGCATTTTCCTGCCGCGTCACATCGCCGAAGCGAAAAAAGCAGGCGAGCCCGGCGATGCGCCGGCGGCGCCGGCAAAGGTCGCCGATCCGGCCAAGGATCTGTCGGGCTCGGCCACGGTGCTGCTCGTCGAGGACGAGGATGCCGTGCGCATGGGCGGCATGCGGGCGCTGACCTCGCGTGGATACACCGTGCACGAGGCATCGTCGGGCGTCGAGGCGCTGGAAGTGTTCGAGGCGCTGGGCGGCAAGGTCGATATCGTCGTTTCCGACGTGGTCATGCCGGAAATGGACGGACCGACACTGCTTGGTGAATTGCGCAAGCGCCAGCCGGACATCAAGTTCGTCTTCGTGTCCGGCTACGCCGAGGACGCATTCGCCAGAAACCTCCCGGCAGATGCGCATTTCGGCTTTCTGCCCAAGCCGTTTTCGCTCAAGCAACTGGCGACGATCGTCAAGGACGTGCTGGAGTCTTAGAGCCTTTCCCATGTTCCTCCTTGCACAACGCCGTGACAACGCCATGATTGCGGGTGAAACGGCAGGAAGGCTTAGGGGAGCAACTTGTGACGCCGCACAACGAAGCGGACAAGGACGACTACGCCGACACGGTGTTGTTGCCGGGTGATCCGCAGCGTGCCGAGTGGATGGCGCGAACGTTCCTGGAAGCGCCGCGCTGCATCAATCGCCGCCGCGGCACGCTTGGCTTCACCGGGCTGTTTCGTGGCAAGTCCATCAGCATTCAGGCGACGGGCATCGGCGTTTCATCATTTCTGATCTATGCGCATGAACTGCTGGACCATTATGGCGCCCGGACCTTGATCCGCACCGGCACCTGCGGCAGCCTGACCGCAAAGGCGAAACTGCGCAGCCTTGTCATCTCACAATCGGCACAGGCGGAAAGCGCCCAGAGCGGCCAGGTCTTCGGCCTCTATGGACCCGCTGGCCCCGACCCGGCGCTTCTCGCATCGTCACTGGCCAAGGCGGTAGAATTCGGCATCGACCATCATGTCGGCCTGACGGTGTGCAGCGACATCTTCTATCACCCGGAAGGGCGCGCCCGTTTTGCCGTTGCGCGGTCGGAAGGAGCCCTGGCCGTGGACATGGAAACCAGCGCGCTCTATCGCATATCGGAGCATTTCGGAGCGCGTGCGCTGTCGATGTGTGTCGTGGTCGACAACATCGAGACCGGCGAACAGACCGACTATTCCGAGCGCCAGGAATTGTTCGCAGACATGAGCCGTCTGGCGCTCGCTGTCGCAGCAGAGAGCTAGAGTACGGGTCTACCGGGTCAGCCCCTTGCGTACGGCAGCGACATCGTCAGAGGAGACCGCCGGGGCGGCGTTGCCCCAGCTGGCGCGCACATAGGTCAGGACGTCGGCGACCTCCTGGTCTTTCAGGCGCCAGGCCAGGGAGGGCATGGCGGGCGTAGTCGGTGCATCAGCCGTGTGCACGGCCTGGCTGCCGGCAAGGACGAGCCGGGCCAATGTTTCGGAACTGCCCTGCGCGACGATCGAATTGCCGGCAAGGGAAGGGAAAAGCACGCCTGACCCGGCACCATCTCCACCATGGCAAGCCGAGCAATTGTCGCGATAGATTGCCTCGCCCGTTGCCATCCGTGTCGCGTCAGGCTTTGCCGGTTGGACGCTGTCGACATCCGAGCCCAGGCTCTTGAGGTAGACTGCAACCGCCTTGAGATCGGGATCGGTCATTTTCGACGTGGAGTTCTCGATGGCCTCCGCCATCGGACCTGATGCAATCGAATGCGCGTTGACGCCGGTCTTGAGGTATTGGACCAGATCCTCCTGAGACCATTTCCCAAGGCCCGATTGCGCATTGTTGGTGATGTCGGGGGCAAACCAGCCTTGCAGGGAGGCACCTTGCAGGAACTCGCTGTCCTTGTCGGCGCCAAGGAAAGATTTGGGCGAGTGGCAGGTGCCGCAATGTCCAGCACCCTGGACGATATAGGCGCCGCGATTCCACTCCGCCGACTTGGAGGAATCCGGCTGAAAGCTTGCCTCGGTAAAGTTGAGGACATTCCAGCCCAGCATCGCCAGCCGGATGTTCAACGGGAAGGGCAGCTGATTGGCCTCGACCTTGTTCGATACCGGTTCAACCGTCGTCAGATAGGCCCACAGGTCGGAAATGTCCCGATCGTTCATCCTGGTATAGGCGGGGTAGGGCATTGCGGGGTAGAGCCGCACGCCATTGTGGCCGATGCCTGACTTCATCATGCTGCGGAAATCGGCTTCCGACCAATTGCCGATGCCCGTTTCGCCGTCGGGGGTTATGTTGGGCGGGACAAGCATGCCGAACGGCGTTTCGAGCGGCAGTCCGCCAGCCAGCGGTTTGCCCCCGGCCTGCGTATGACAGCCTGCGCAGTCGCCGAGCACGGCCTGATACTGTCCACGTATGATCTGGTCCGCCTGGTCGGCACTCCGTGCCGGGCCCGCGTTGAGGGCCGCGGCGCCGATGGCGAGCGTGAAAACGAGCTTGTTCATGCCTGCACCAGGGGTGCACCGGGATTGCGCAGATATTGATTGCGGATGGCATCGGCGGCACGGAAGGCGAGCGCGCCGACGGTTCCTGTCGGGTTCTTGCCGGCATTCTGCGGGAAGGCCGACGCGCCGATGACGAAGACATTGGGGACGTCCCAGCTTTGGAGGAAGGTGTTGACCGCGCTCTTCTTCGGGTCCGTTCCCATGATGGCGCCGCCCGTATTGTGGGTGCTCTGGTAGGGGACGCTGTCCCAGCCCTTCTTGCGGCGGCCGACGGCGTACTGCTTGCCGCCGAGCGCCTTGGCGATTTCCTCCATCCGGTCGCAGACATAGTTCGACATGCGGATGTCATTGTCGGGAAAATCAAACGTCATGCGCATCAGCGGACGACCGAAACGGTCCTTGTAGGTCGGGTCGAGGTCGAGGTAGTTGTTGCGCGTCGCGTAACTGCTTCCCTGGGACGAGTAGCCAAGCGTGCTCCTGTAACCCTCGACCGTTGCCTTCTTCCAGGCGCTGCCCCATTTCGGCGTGCCGGGCAAGGTCGGCCTGGTTCCGATCGGGCGCCCGTTGGTGGGAATGCAGTTGATGCCCGCGCCGCCGACGAAGTCCAGCGCGCCGTGGTCGAACGCGTCACCATTGTAATCGTCGATCGTCTGACCGAGCGCGCCGGCGGCGATGAACGGGTTGAAGTTCTTGTCGTCGAAGAACACCTGCACGCCGGCATTTGTCTGGTAGCAGTAATTGCGCCCAACCGTTCCTTCGCCACTGCCGGGGTCGTAGATCTTGCCGATGCCGGACAGCATCATCAGCCGGGCATTGTGCAGGCCGTAAGCGCACAGCAGCACCAGATCGGCCGGCTGGAAATATTCCTCGCCTGACGTATCGACATAGGTGACGCCGCGCGCCGACTTGCCTCCGGGGGCCAGCTCGACATGCAGCACCTCGCTGTCGGTGCGAACCTCGAAATTCGACTTCTTCATCAGCACGGGAAGGACGGTGGTCTGGGCGCTTGACTTCGAATAGTTGGCACAGCCGAAGCGTTCGCAGAACCCGCAATAGGTGCATTGACCCATGGCGATGCCGAGCGGGTTGACATAGGCCCGCGACATGTTGGCGGATGGGGTCGGGAAGGGATGCAGGCCGATCGACCGGCCGACCTCGGCGAACAGGGTTGGCGCGTAGGTCATCTGCATCGGCGGGTTCGGATAATCCCGCGACCTTGGATCCTCGAACGGATTGCCGCCTTCCTGCAACTGCCCCTTGATATTGCCGGCCTTGCCCGAGATGCCTGCCAGATACTCGAACTGGTCGTAATAGGTCTCCATCTCCGCGCCGGTCACGCCCCAGTCCTCGACCTGGAGATCGGCGATTCTCGATGCACCGTATTTCTTCGTCAGATTGGTCTTTATCTGAAAGTCCGAATCCCAGAACCGCCAGGTGTGGCCGTTCCAGTGGACGCCGGCGCCGCCGACGCCGTTGCCGGGGAGAAAGGAGCCGAAATCGCGCATCGGCAGCGCCTTCTGCGACGGGTCATTGCGCACCGTCATGGTTTCCACGGTCGGCTGCAGGAAGAGGTCGCGCCGGATGCTGTAGCGCAACTCGTCCTGCGCATAGCCGATGTTGAAATCGGTTGCCGTGTCGCGCCAGGGGCCGCGCTCTATGGCCACCACGTCCAGGCCCTGATCGGTCAATTCGTGGGCCAGAATGGATCCCGTCCAGCCGAGGCCGACGATCACGACGTCTTTGCGAGGCAGTATCTTGGTCATGATCAGGCGCCTTTGCCGAGCCATTCGGGACGCCCGATGATCGAGACAGGCGGATGCGGATATGGCTGATTGTGTTTGCTGACATGGTCGCGGTAGTCGTAGCGGGCACCTGGAAAACCAAGCATGCGCCACGAGACCATGTCCTTGTTGCCGCCATAGACGGGGTCGGCAAAAAACCCTTCCATGGTGTTCTGCAGCAGAAGCCCGAAGAAACCGGGACCCTTGACGCCATTGGGCAGGTCGACTTTCCCGGCCTCCATTGCCGTCAGGAAGGCATCCTGTTCGGCCGGTGCGAGCTCGACGAATGTCTTGCCGTCCCGCTGTTTCAGGAAGGCGTCGATGGCGGCAAGCCCGGTGCGGTAACGCTGCGCCGGATTGGCCTCGCCCTGATAGCCCTGGGTGGGCAGTCCAGGCAGAAACGGGCCTTGCGTGTAAAGCCGGCTCGACGCTCCGAACGCCCCCATCAACTGCCTGTCGATATAGACGGCGCAACCGGCTTCCTTGCCGCCCATGCTGAGCTCGTCGGCCGGAATGATGCGGTCGACGATCGCCTCGACAAGGGCTGCTTCCTGGGCTGAGAAAAAGTGCCAGCCGCCGGCCACGACCTGCGTGGGTGGATCGGATGCCATTGGCGTCCAGGGCAAAGTGCCCGAGAACGATCGCGCAAAACCGGCCGATGTCGCGGTTGCCGTAAATATTGCGACCGAGGACAGGAAAAGACGCCGATTCATTCGAACAGGATTGCGATGGTTCATATTAGGAATCTCAAAAATAAGAGAACGCGCCCGGGAAGTGACGCCCAAGTAATCATGACAACGATAGTTGGGTTAATCCGCAGATCGAATGCCGATAGACTGCGAGATGAAAATGACCTCGTCAACCACATCACAAAATCGTTAGCGAGGGTTCGGTCGACTGCCGATCGGGTCTGGGTGTGTTGTTGAAGCCGGATGGCTGCCCGAAAGTCGGGCCACGATCTCGCGAAGCATCCGCCTACCTGCCCGGATGCTGGACCGATAGAAACAGCGTCGTGCCATCAGGCATGAATCAGGAACCAGCCACTGACCGGGTGGCGTTCGAGGTCGCGGTCAATGCCAGGCCCACCGCGACGCATCACCAGGCTCTCAAGATCCCTTGATCATACTTGCTCAGCTGGCAAGCAGGCTAATGAGTTTACGACCTGGACGACACCTTGTAGACTGAACACCATGGCGCTCAAACGGATGGACAACATAGGAATCGTCGTCGATGACCTTGAAGAGACGATTGGTTTCTTTGGCGAGCTCGGCCTTGAGCTCGAAGGGCGGGCTACGATCGAAGGAGAATGGGCCGGACGTGTCACGGGACTGGGCGATCAGCGCGTCGAGATTGCCATGATGCGGACGCCGGACGGCCACAGCCGGCTCGAACTGTCCCGTTTCCTCACGCCGCCTGTCGTCGCGGATCACCGCAACGCCCCGGTAAACGCCCTGGGCTACCTCCGCGTCATGTTCACTGTGGACGACATTGACGGGACGCTCGAAAGGCTCCGCAATCGCGGTGCGCGGCTCGAAGGCGAAGTCGTCCAGTATAGAGACGTGTATCGGCTATGTTACATTCGAGGGCCTGGAGGGCTTCTCATCGGGCTCGCCCAAGAACTCAGCTGAGCGCAATACGCTAAGCGGCCTCCCGCTTCGGCACCATCTGCTCATCCATCCCTGGCCGATGGCCGCGCAGATAGAGCGCGCAGGTGGTGCGCAGCATCGACGCAAAGTTCGGGATGGCGCCGTTGATCTCTATGGCTTCGTCATAGAGCTTGGAGATGAATTTCGGCGTCGTCAGGTTCTGGTTTTCGGCGATCTCGTCGAGCAACGCCCAGAATGTTCCTTCAAGCTGGATGCTGGTCGAGTGGCCGTCGATGCGAATCGAGCGGTTGATCTGGCGATAGCCTTCGGGATCCTGGCCCGCAAACACCCTGCACATCCGACAAACCTCCCATAATTGTTGGTCTTGGGTGGACGGGCGTGCAGTTTGATACTGCTTGACCTGTCCCCACATGCATTCTCGGGCAAAATCGCCGCCACGGCAATCGAACTTTTGTCCTTGTTGGCGATGGAGGACGGTTCACGGCTTCGGGCGTGGTAACCGGCTGCCACCACCTTTTGTCCGTGCCGCTCATAATCGTCTCCACACCAGAGCGGAGACTGATTTGGCCAAGGCGATCCACAGCATGATCCGGGTTCTCGAAGAGGCCCGATCGGTCGATTTCTACAGAAATGCATTCGGGCTCGATGTCGCCGACAGGCTGGACTTCGAGACATTCACGCTCATTTACCTCAGCAACGCAGAGTCGGGGTTCGAACTCGAACTGACCGTGAACAAGGATCGGCAAGAGCCTTACGGGCTCGGCGACGGCTACGGTCACCTCGCTGTCTCGGTCGCCGATCTCGACAGCGAACATGACCGTCTCGGTGCGCTTGGCCTCAATCCGAAGAAGATCGTCGAGTTCAACCGCGACGGATCGCTGATCGCCCGCTTTTTCTTCATCGAGGACCCCGACGGCTACAAGATCGAAGTTCTGCAACGCACAGGTCGCTTCCAATAGGAGACATCGCAGCCGCCTCTGAGGGGCGGCGCGCCAGCAACGGCGTTCTGAGCAGAGCGCACATAGCAAGCAGGGAGGAATAAAATGGTCACGATCTATGACGCGAAGCCTGGGCTTTCCCGTCGAGAGCTTCTCAGACGCGGCGGCATCGGTGCGCTGCTCGTCATCTCCGGCAGCGCCGTCATCAGCCCCGAACATGCCTGGGGGCTCGAGACATCGGCACTCAAGCCCGAAACCATGGCGACGCTGATCCAGATGGCGCGTGACATCTATCCGCACGATCGGGTTCCGGACAAATATTACGCCATTGCCGTGAAAGGTCATGACGAGCAGGCCGGCAAGGACGCCGCCTACAAGTCGATGCTCGAGGACGGCATCGCCGACCTCGACAAGAAGTCCGGTGGCGGCGGCTATCGCGGCCTTGGCTGGGAGGACCAGCGGATCGCCGTGCTGAAGCAAATCGAGGTGACGCCATTCTTCCAGGCCATCAGAGGCGGCCTCGTCGTCAGCCTCTACAACCAGAAAGAGGTGTGGCCGATCTTCGGTTACGAGGGCGAGTCCTATTCCAAGGGCGGCTACATCGCGCGCGGTTTCGACGACATCGAGTGGCTCTGAGCCCCGTCGTTCCTGAACCCGCAAACAGAAATCATGGGAGGAAACCATGGCAGCTTCATTTGATCTGAACAACGACGGCGTGGTCGTCATCATCGGCTCGGGTGCGGGCGGCGGCACGCTCGGCAACGAACTCGCCCAGAAGGGTGTCGACGTCGTCATCCTGGAAGCCGGCGCGCGCCACGAATACGAAGACTTCATCAATGACGAGTGGGGTTCGTTCAGCCAGCTCGCCTGGACGGACAAGCGCACCACGTCGGGTGACTGGCGTGTGGCCAAAGACTTTCCCAACCTGCCGGCCTGGATCGTCAAGTCGGTCGGCGGTTCGACCACGCATTGGGCCGGAGCTTCGCTGCGCATCCAGGAGCATGAGTTCAAGACGCTGTCGACCTACGGCAAATTGGAAGGCGCCAACCTGCTCGATTGGCCGATCACGCTGGCCGAGCTGGAGCCCTACTATGCCAAGGCTGAAGCCAAGATGGGCGTCACCGGCACCAATGACTGGCCGCGGCTGCCGGGCAACAACAATTTCAAGGTGCTGAAGGCCGGCGCCGACAATCTCGGCTATAAGGAATGCCACACCGGCAACATGGCGATCAATTCGGTCGATCGTGACGACCGCATGTCTTGCCAGCAGACCGGCTTCTGCTTCCAGGGCTGCAAATGGGGCGCCAAATGGTCGACGCTCTACACCGAGATCCCCAAGGGCGAGGCGACAGGCCATCTCGAAGTCAGGCCGAACGCCATGGCGATCAAGATCAACCACGACGCTAGCGGAAAGGTGACCGGCGTCGTCTACGCCGACAAGGACGGCAAGCTGCAGGAGCAGAAGGCGCGCATCGTCGCGGTTGCCGGCAATTCGATCGAGAGCCCGCGGCTGCTGCTCAATTCGGCGTCGGGAAAATTCCCCGATGGGCTTGCCAACTCGTCGGGTCAGGTCGGCAAGAACTACATGCGTCACACCACCGGCTCGGTCTATGCCATCTTCGACAGACCGGTGCACATGTATCGCGGCACGACCATGGCCGGCATCATCCGCGACGAGGCGCGGCACGATCCGTCTCGTGGGTTCGTGGGTGGCTACGAGTTCGAGACGCTGTCGCTCGGCCTGCCGTTCATGGCGGCGTTCCTTGATCCGGGTGCCTGGGGGCGCTCGTTCACCACCGCACTCGATCACTACGACCACATGGCCGGCCTGTGGATCGTCGGTGAGGATATGCCGCGTGCGGAGAACCGCATCACGCTGCATACCGACGAAAAGGACGCGCACGGCATGCCGATCGCCGACGTGCATTTCGACGACCATCCGAACGACACCGCGATGCGCAACCACGCCTACAAGCAGGCTACGGCACTTTACGATGCGGTCGGCGCCACCCGCACCTTCCCGACGCCGCCCTATCCGTCGACCCACAATCTCGGCACCAACCGGATGAGCGAGAAAGCGGAAGACGGCGTCGTCAACAAGCACGGCCAAGCGCACGACATCAAGAACCTGTTCGTGTCGGACGGCAGCCAGTTCACCACCGGGGCCGCCGAAAACCCGACCCTGACGATCGTGTCGCTCGCGATCCGCCAAGCCGACTACATCGCCGCGCAAATGTCGGCAAAGACGATCTAGTCACATCCTCCCGACAGACTGCTGGCGCGGAACCCGCAAGGTTCCGCGCCTTTTTCTTGCCGCCTCATTGCTTGGTGCAGGTCGAGGCGGTGAAGGCGCCGTCGGGCTGCTTCATGATGATGTCGAAGGAAGGCGCGGTTTCACCGTCCAGCGTCGCCTGGGTCAGCGACAGTGAATTGCCGCCGGCGGTATATCCGCCCAGCGGCCCCAGCCACGAGATCACGCCGTTTGCGTCCATTTGATAGTTATAGCCCTGCCGCGCGGTGCCGAAGACGCCGAGGCTGGTGTAGACGGGGCCGCTGTAGACGTTCCCCTTGATGGTGATGTCGCCGAGGCTGAGGAACATGCCAAGCAGGTACACTTCGCAATGATAGGCGCCGTCAGGCATCTTGCCGTCGCTGAAGTCGGCTCGCGCTGCCCCGGTTGCTGCCGTCAGAAGTACTATGCCGATGAAAATACGTGAAATACCTGAAACCATGACGTCGCTCGCTTGAAGAGCGAGCTTGCCCTATTTTTGCACCGCGCCGCAACATCGGTCGCCTGAGGCACCGGTGAGACCAAAATCTAGGCAGATTGGGCAAATGATCGAAAAATAGGCAGCAGCAGCGCAAGCTGCGCAAATTTCCCTCAATCGATTTCTGGCCACCTCTCTTTGTTTTGTAAGCTCTATATTCCAAGGTGCTGATATTTCTAATTTATTTGTGCCCTTTCGGGATTGCCAGAGCGGTTGGCATGGGGGTTGCTTTGTAGTGTTGCGGTGCAATCAACCAGCTTGGGAGTCCGTAATATGAGGGGTAATTTCTCGACAATAACAAAAATGTTTTCGGCGAGCGTGGTCGCCGCCGGCCTGTTGATGTCCGCTCCGGCGAAGGCCGCCGACGACACGATCAAGGTCGGCATTCTCCATTCGCTGTCGGGGACCATGGCGATTTCGGAGACGACGCTGAAGGACGCCATGCTGATGCTCATCGACGAGCAGAACGCCAAGGGTGGCCTGCTCGGCAAGAAGCTCGAGGCGGTCGTCGTCGATCCGGCTTCCAACTGGCCGCTGTTTGCCGAAAAGGCGCGCGAGCTGATCTCCAAGGACAAGGTCGCGGCGGTGTTCGGCTGCTGGACCTCGGTGTCGCGCAAATCGGTGCTGCCGGTGTTCTCGGAACTCGACAACATCCTGTTCTATCCGGTCCAGTATGAGGGCGAGGAAAGTGAGCGCAACGTGTTCTACACCGGTGCGGCGCCAAACCAGCAGGCCATTCCGGCCGTCGACTATCTGATGAGCGAGGATGGCGGTTCGGTGAAGCGCTGGGTGCTGGAAGGCACCGACTACGTCTATCCGCGCACCACCAACAAGATCCTCGAAGCCTATCTGAAGGCCAAGGGCGTGGCTGCGGAAGACATCATGGTCAATTACACGCCGTTCGGCTTCTCCGACTGGCAGACCGAGGTTTCGGCGATCAAGAAGTTCGGTTCGGCCGGCAAGAAGACCGCCGTCGTCTCGACCGTCAACGGCGACGCCAACGTGCCGTTCTACAAGGAACTCGGCAACCAGGGCGTCAAGGCCGAGGATATTCCGGTCATGGCCTTCTCGGTCGGCGAGGAAGAGCTTGCCGGTCTCGACACCGCGCCGCTGGTCGGCCATCTCGCCGCCTGGAACTACTTCGAGAGCGTCGACACGCCCGAGAACAAGAAGTTCATCGCCGACTGGCACAAGTTCATCAAGAACGACAAGCGCACCACCAACGACCCGATGGAGGCCCATTATATCGGCTTCAACATGTGGGTGAAGGCGGTCGAGAAGGCCGGCACCACCGATCCGGACAAGGTCATCGACGCCATGATCGGCGTCTCGGTGCCGAACCTGACCGGCGGCTATTCGACGATGATGCCGAACCACCACATCACCAAGCCGGTGCTGATCGGCGAAATCCAGGCCGACGGCCAGTTCGAAACCGTGTCGCGCACGCCGGGCCTGGTGATGGGCGACGAATGGTCCGACTATCTGCCTGATTCCAAGGACCTGATCTCCGATTGGCGCGCGCCTCTGTCCTGCGGCAACTTCAATGTTGCCACCGGCAAGTGCGGCGGCAAGGGCACGAACTGATCCCTCCCAGGGCTGACCTAGTCAGACCGCGCGCGTCTGGACGGCTTCCTCCGCCGTCCGGACGCCCACTTCAACCTTCAGGGGTTACCAGAGACCGATGAACCTGTTTCGTACGATTGGTTTGATGCTGTTGTTCCTGCTGGCGACGCTGTCGTCCTCCGGCGCCGGCGAAGCCGATCTGCGCGGCATCATCGCCAAATTCGCCACGGCCAAGGGCTTTTCCGAGATCGGAGCCGTCGTCCACGAACTGGCGGCCGCCGGCGATCCGGCTGTAGAGCGGCCGCTTGCGGCACTTGCCGACGGCAACCTCTATGTCCGCAAGGCCGATTCCCTGGTGTTTGTCGGCAAGGAAGCGGGCGAAAGCGTCCAGCTTTCCGACCCGTTGAGCGGCGAGGCATCGGGCGAGGCGGCCAAGGACGGCATCACCAAGGTCAAGGTCAACAACACGCTGCGTCGCGTCATCCGCGATGCGTTGGGCACGCTGACGCTTGGCGCCAAGGATCCGGCCGTGCGCGTTGCCGCCGCCGACACCATGTTCAAGACGCCCGACGCCGCAAACATCGGACCGCTCGACACGGCAATCGCCAGTGAGAGCGTGGCAAGCGTCAAGGCGCTGCTCGAACAGGCTCGTGCCGCCTCCGTTCTGGTCTCCGACCGGCCTGAAGCCGACAAGCTCGCTGCCATCGCGCTGATCGGGGCGCGGGGCGACCGCGACGCGGTTTCGTTGCTCACGTCTGTCGAGGTGAATTCCACCGACGCGGTCAGGCAAGCGGCGACAGCCGCGATCGCCAACATCAATTCGACGCTGGCCTTCTGGGATGCCGGCCAGAACATCTGGTACGGCATTTCGCTGGGCTCGGTGCTGCTGCTGGCGGCAATCGGCCTTGCCATCACCTTCGGCGTCATGGGCGTCATCAACATGGCGCATGGCGAGATGGTCATGCTCGGCGCCTACACGACCTTCGTCGTCCAGCAGGTGATCCGCACCTCCTTTCCCGGCCTGTTCGACTGGTCGCTGGTTATTGCGCTGCCGCTGGCTTTCCTCGTCGCGGCCCTGGTCGGCCTGATGATCGAGCGCGGCGTCATCCGTTTCCTCTACGGCCGGCCGCTTGAAACGCTGCTGGCGACATGGGGCGTCTCGCTGATCCTGCAACAGGCCGTGCGTTCGATCTTCGGGCCGACCAACCAGGAGGTGGGCAACCCCTCGTGGATGTCGGGCTCGTTCAATGTCGGACAGTTGGCGATCACCTGGAACCGCCTGTGGATCCTGGTTTTCGCGCTCGCTGTCTTCGGCATCCTGCTCTACGTGATGAAGCGCACGCCCTGGGGCCTGCAGATGCGCGCCGTCACCGCCAACCGGCGCATGGCCGCCTCGATGGGCATCAGGACGCCATGGGTAGACGCGCTGACTTTCGCGCTCGGCTCCGGCATTGCAGGCATTGCCGGTGTCGCGCTCAGCCAGATCGACAACGTCTCGCCCAATCTCGGTCGCGGCTACATCATCGACAGTTTCATGGTCGTTGTCTTCGGCGGCGTCGGCAATCTGTGGGGCACGCTGGTCGGCGCCTTCTCGCTCGGCATCGTCAACAAGTTCCTCGAGCCCTATGCGGGCGCGGTGCTCGGCAAGATCGTCGTGCTGGTGCTGATCATCCTGTTCATCCAGAAGCGCCCGCGCGGCCTGTTCGCGCTCAAGGGCAGGGCGGTGGAAGCATGATCACGGGACGCTTCTTTGCCGCCGGCGCGGACCGCCGCGTCGCCATCACGATCTTCATCCTGCTGGCGGTGGCCGTCATTGTGCCGCTGCTCAACCTTGCGGTGTCTCCCACCAGCGCCTTCTACGTCCCATCCTACATCGTCGCGCTCACCGGCAAATATCTTTGTTATGCGCTGCTCGCCTTGGCGCTCGATCTTGTCTGGGGCTATTGCGGCATACTCTCGCTCGGTCACGGCGCCTTCTTCGCGCTCGGCGGCTATGCGATGGGCATGTATCTGATGCGCCAGATCGGCTCACGCGGCGTCTACGGCAATCCCATCTTGCCCGACTTCATGGTGTTCCTGAACTACAAGGAATTGCCCTGGTTCTGGTACGGTTTCGACCATTTCTGGTTCGCCGGCCTCATGGTGCTCGCGGTGCCCGGCCTGCTCGCTTTCGTCTTTGGCTGGTTCGCCTTCCGCAGCCGCGTCACCGGCGTTTATCTCTCGATCATCACCCAGGCGATGACGTACGCGCTGCTGCTTGCCTTTTTTCGCAACGACATGGGGTTCGGCGGCAACAACGGCCTGACCGATTTCAAAGATATTCTGGGCTTCAACGTGCAGGCTGACGCGACGCGCTCGGCGCTGTTTGCCGCCAGCGCCGTGATGCTCGCGCTAGCCGTCTTCGTCACCTGGGCGATCGTCGGCTCCAAATACGGCAAGCTCTTGATGGCTGTGCGCGATGCCGAGAGCCGCACGCGCTTCCTCGGCTGGCGGGCGGAGAACGTAAAACTGTTCGCCTTCACCGTCTCGGCCGTCATGGCCGGCATAGCCGGCGCGCTCTACGTGCCGCAGGTCGGCATCATCAATCCGGGTGAATTCGAGCCGGCCAATTCGATCGAGGTCGTTGTGTGGGCCGCCGTCGGCGGGCGCGGCACCATTGTCGGACCGATCATCGGTGCGTTGCTGGTCAATGCCGGCAAATCCTGGTTCACCGGCGTGCTGCCGGAATTCTGGCTGTTTGCCTTGGGTGGGCTGTTCGTCGCCGTCACGCTCTTGCTGCCCAAGGGCATCATCGGCATGTGGGACAGCTGGCGCGGCAACGCCAGGGCGTTGCGGGCAGCTTCGATTGCCGAGGAAGCCGGCACCGATGCCGACGTCCCGCCGCCGGCGAAAATCGTTCGCAGCGAGGCGAGAAAGCCCGGCGACTGGTCCGCCAGCAACCCCGAACCGCAGCCGGCGGAGTGAGCGACCATGTCAAAGTCGAACACGATCCTTTATCTCGACGGCGTCTCGGTCTCCTTCGACGGCTTTCGCGCCATCAACAATCTGTCGCTGGTGCTCGACAAGGGTGAGATGCGCGCCATCATCGGCCCCAACGGCGCCGGCAAGACGACGATGATGGACATCGTCACCGGCAAGACGCGGCCCGACGAAGGCGACGTGTTCTTCGACGGCGAGGTCGATCTGACCAAGCATGATGAGGCCGAGATCGCCATGATGGGCATCGGCCGCAAGTTTCAGAAGCCGACCGTGTTCGAAAGCCACACGATCGAGGAAAACCTGATGCTGGCGCTAAAGGGGCCGCGCTCGATCTACCCGGCGCTGTTTCATCGCCGCTCAACCGCCGAGACGCGCCAGATCAATGACATCCTCGGCATCATCCGGCTTGGCGACAAGCGTAACGAACTGGCGGCCAATCTCAGCCATGGACAAAAGCAGTGGCTCGAGATCGGCATGCTCTTGGCGCAGGATCCGAAGCTGCTTCTGGTCGACGAGCCGGTCGCCGGCATGACCGATGCCGAGACCGAGGAAACCGCGCGGCTGCTCAAGGATATTGCCCGCGACCATTCGGTCATCGTCGTCGAGCACGACATGCATTTCGTGCGCGAGCTCGGCGTCAAGGTCACCTGCCTGCATGAGGGCTCGGTGCTGAGTGAGGGCACACTCGATTTTGTGTCGGCCGACGAGCGTGTCGTCGAAGTCTATCTGGGGAGATGAGCATGGTTTGGCGGGTGCAGTTCCATCACTTCGATTTGTCGTTTCTGCGGTTCTGGAAAAGGCGCTGACATGCTCGAAGTTTCCAATGCCACGCTGCACTACGGCGCCGCCCAGGCGCTGCGCGGCGTGTCGCTGAAGGCGGGCGCCGGCAAGATCACCTGCGTGCTCGGCCGCAATGGCGTCGGCAAGACCAGTTTGATGAGATCGATCGTCGGCCATCACCGGCTGACGAGCGGAAGCGTTGCCTTCGAGGGGAAGGCGCTCGACCGGAGCGCGGCGTATGACCGCGCCCGGTCGGGCATCGCATTCGTACCGCAGGGCAGGGAGGTCTTTCCGCTGCTCACCGTGCGGGAGAACCTGGAATCAGGCTTCGCGCCGCTGAAACGGGCCGACCGCAACATTCCTGCACATGTCTTCGAATTGTTCCCGGTGCTGAAGCAGATGCTCGGCCGTCGCGGTGGCGATCTTTCCGGGGGCCAGCAGCAGCAGCTCGCCATCGGGAGGGCATTGGTGATGCGGCCGAAGCTGCTGGTGCTCGACGAGCCGACCGAAGGCATCCAGCCGTCGATCATCAAGGACATCGGCCGCGCCATCCGCTACCTGCGCGACCAAGCCGGCATCGCCGTGCTTTTGGTCGAACAATATCTCGATTTCTGCCGCGAACTCGCCGACGAGGTCAACATCATGGACCGGGGCGTGATCGTCCATACCGGTCCGGCGGAAGATCTGGACCGTGCCGATGTCCGGAAGTTCCTGACGGTGTAGAATCGCCGCCGCACTTCAGTTGACGATCCGAAGTCCTTGCCAAATCCAATATTTCTCCGGCCCTGCATCAGCGTCTCTGGTGCATCGGCAACTGCGTGCTAGTCTTTTCCTAGGCTTTTGTGAGTCGGCCGCTTCCGTACCAGTCTGGTTTATCGCAGATCGAGGCCGCGGCTATCACCGGCAAGTCTCACGCAAGCAAGGCTTCCTAGCTTCTCTCCTGCGATCTTTGTCGTTCAACGCGTTTGGGCACACAGGCTAAGGGACAGCCATGGAACGTTACGTCGAGGACTACCAGAAGCGGCGGCTTACCGAGCGCGTCGATATCATCACTGCCATCAACATCTTGAAGTCCCAAGGCTACGGCCATGACGACCTGATCGAGGAGATCACCAAGGTCTTCTATGTCGACCTGGATGCATTCAATGAAATCGTGATGGCGGCGTAGAGCAATTCTGGGAAAAGTGCGAAGCGCTTTCCCTGGATAATTGCATCAGACAACGGGTTAGAGCAGCTCGCCGTTTCCTTGAAACGGTGAAATGCTCTGGAAGTCGCACAGCTCATCGTGATCGTGGCTGCCACAGATGCGCGATCAGCCTGCGCGCCTGAACGGAGAGGCGGTGACGCGGTTGCGGCCACCGCGCTTGGCGTCGTAGAGCGCCTTGTCGGCGGTATTGAGCACCTTGTCGAAGCCGAGACCTTCCTTGGTGCCGAAAGCAAATCCGGCACTGACCGTGCATATCAGCGAGCCTGTCTCGGTTTCGATGCGGTGCGCGGCAAAAGCTGTCCGTATGGCCTCGGCGGTGGCCTCCACCGTTTCGGGCAAGGTCCGCTTCAGCACCAGCGCGAATTCCTCGCCGCCCATGCGCGCGGCGACGTCGCCCGGGCGGAGATTGCCGGCGAGTTCCCGTGCGAACACCTTCAGCACCTCATCGCCGGCGGCGTGGCCGAATTCGTCGTTGACGGCCTTGAAGTTGTCGAGATCGAAGACGACCACCGCCGTGAAGGCGCCGACCGGCGCATCGCCGTGCAGGTCGAACAGGGCGCGGCGGTTGAGCAGGCCGGTCAGCGGGTCGGTCAGGGCATTGTG
This sequence comes from Mesorhizobium sp. M0243, assembly GCF_040321775.1. Classification (NCBI taxonomy): domain Bacteria; kingdom Pseudomonadati; phylum Pseudomonadota; class Alphaproteobacteria; order Hyphomicrobiales; family Phyllobacteriaceae; genus Mesorhizobium; species Mesorhizobium sp. M0243. The sequence goes on from NZ_JAMYSF010000016.1 coordinate 90,568, forward strand.
GCGGTGATGCCGGGCCAGACGTCCCTGGTTCAGGGCCAGGGAAAGCGCCCCGATCCCGGTCATGCTGGCGATGACGATGATGAGGCTCAGTTCCTCGGCCCAGTTGCTTGGCGCATGTCCAAGGACCAGCTTTCCATCCAAGGCTAGAACCATGGCGCAGAGAGCGAAGGATGCGGCCGTGGCGGAATAGAGCGCGGTGATACCGATCGTCAGGGCAGGGGCTTCGTCGCGGCCTTTCCAGTATTCGACCGCCGTTGCGAACAGAAGCAAGGCGGCGAAGGCATTTTCGAACATGAAGCCCAGCCCGTCATAGCCTAGAGCCATCGGAGGCAACGTCACGGCCAGCGAAATGGCGCTGCCAAGCACCGTTCGCGGCACTGGCGAGCCGCCGGTTCTGAACTGGTAGGCCGCGCCCAGCATTGTCGAGAAACCGAGCAGGAGGAAAGCCAGCGTGGCGATGCCGAGCAGGCGCCCGGGCATATCGATATAGGCGTCATAGACAAAAATATCGCCGACCACGAACACCAGACTGATCGCCCATGTCAGCAGGAATTTCTCCGAGCGAGCGGTCAGCCACATGCCAAACAATGTCAGGCTCAGGCAGGCAGCGGAAAAACCGACAGCCAGCAGAAGTGAAGTGTAGTCGAGCGACATGCCCCTCGTCCTTGCCCGCGGCGGCCCAAATCTGCGACTGGTTCGGCTGGATTCATGCAGCAAGGAGGTATCGATAAGGTTACGACGGTAGCGAAGATGCCATGATTCCGCTGCGTCAGGGCACCGGCTGACCCTGGTCCACTCGCTTCATCAGTGCCATGGCGCCGAACGGCGCGCGCACCTTGCCCTCGGTGATGAAGTAGACGAACACGTCGCGCGGCTTGACCGGCGCATCGGTGGCGGGGTCGGCGCGCCGCAGGTCGGCCGGCTGCTTGCCTTGCGCCCAAATCTTTACCCGCGCGGCCCATTCATCGAGGCCTTTCGGCGTGTAGCAGTCGGGATTGTCATCGCTGCCGGTCTGCAGCCGGGCGTAGACGAAATCACCGGTGACATCGGCGATGTCGGGATATTTGGCATGGTCGGCGTAAACGATCGCGGCCTTGTATTTTCGGGCAAGTGCTGCGAATTCCGGCACGACAAAACTGTCGTTGCGGACTTCGAGCGCATGGCGCAGCCCAACGCCGTCCTGCTTTTCCGGCAGCAGTTTCAAAAAGGCTTCGAAATCGTCCGGATCGAATTTCTTGGTCGGCGCGAACTGCCACAGGATCGGCCCGAGCTTTTCACCGAGCGCGGCAACACCCGAGCCGAGGAAGCGCATCATCGATTCGCCGGCCTCGCCGAGCACGCGCCGGTTGGTGACGAAGCGGTTGCCCTTTAGCGAGTACACGAAACCGTCCGGCGCCTCGTTGGCCCATTTAACGAAGGTCGGCTCCTTGAAGCTGGAATAGTAAGTGCCGTTGACCTCGATGCTCGGCACCTGGCGAGTGGCGTAGTTCAGCTGCTTGGCCTTGGGAAGCTTGTCGGGATAGAAGGACGTATCCCAGGGCTCGAAGGTCCAGCCGCCCATGCCGGCGCGGATTGTTCCCGATGTGCTCATTGTCATCCTCCCAGTGCTGAAAAAATCAGGCCGCGGTGGTATCATCGACGACTTTTGCCATGTCGACGAGCACCCATCCCGGCCGGTAGGGATTGGGCCGGCGACCCGTTTCGTGGAAACCGTAGGCCAGATAGAGCGCGATGTTCCGCTCCATCCTGGCGTTGGTGTAAAGCCGCACCTCGGGCAAGCGCCACAGCCGCGTCTGTTCGTCCGCGTGTTTGAGCAACGCAATACCGAAGCCTTTGCCCTGAAAGTCAGGAGAGACCGCGACGGAGAAGATCATCGCGTGATCGTCGTGCCGTTCCAGTGTGAGTACTCCGGCAATTTCGCTGCCGCTTTCCAACACCCACACCTCGCCGCGCGCGATGCGCGGCGTATAGTCTTCGGTGACTGGGATCGGCGGTGCGCCTAACAGTGCAGTGTAAGGCGCATAGGCCGCTTCCGTCAGCGAGACGACAGTTTGGAGATCACCGGCAAGCGCTCTTCTGATTTTCATTCAAAAGCTCTCCAGGCGCCAACCGGTCCGATCACTCCGCCGCTTCGCGCTTGCCTCCGGGGCGCCGCTCCAGAAGCTCCTTGAGGAACTGGCCGGTGTAGCTGCGCTTCTCGCGCACGATTACTTCCGGCGTGCCGGAGGCAACCAGTTCGCCGCCGCCGTCGCCGCCTTCGGGGCCGAGGTCGAGCACCCAGTCGGCGGTCTTGATCACTTCGAGATTGTGCTCGATGACCACCACCGTGTTGCCCTGGTCGACCAGTTCATGCAGCACTTCCAACAGCTTGGCGACGTCGTGGAAATGCAGCCCGGTGGTCGGCTCGTCGAGGATATAGAGCGTCTTGCCAGTTGCCTTGCGCGACAGTTCCTTGGCGAGCTTGATGCGCTGCGCCTCGCCGCCGGACAGCGTCGTCGCCTGCTGGCCGATGTGGATGTAGCCGAGGCCGACCTGCTTCAGCGTTTCGAGCTTGTCGCGCACGCCGGGCACGGCGGCGAAGAAGTCGACGCCTTCCTCGACCGTCATGTCGAGCACGTCGGCGATCGACTTGCCCTTGAACACGACATCGAGCGTCTCTCTGTTGTAGCGCTTGCCGTGGCAGACGTCGCAGGTGACGTAGACGTCGGGCAAAAAGTGCATCTCGATCTTGATGACGCCGTCGCCCTGGCAGGCCTCGCAGCGGCCGCCCTTGACGTTGAAGGAGAAGCGTCCCGGCTGGTAGCCGCGCGCCTTGGCTTCGGGCAGGCCAGCGAACCAGTCGCGGATCGGCGTGAAGGCGCCGGTATAGGTGGCGGGATTCGAACGCGGCGTGCGACCGATCGGCGACTGGTCGATGTCGATGACCTTGTCGAGGAATTCGAGGCCCTCGATGCGGTCGTGGTCGGCCGGATGTTCGCGCGAGCCCATGATGCGGCGCGAGGCAGCCTTGAACAGCGTCTCGATCAGGAAGGTCGACTTGCCGCCGCCGGACACGCCGGTGACGGCGGTGAAGGTGCCGAGCGGTATTTCGGCGGTGACGTTCTTCAGATTGTTGCCGCGCGCGCCGACGATCTTCAGGCGGCGGTTCTTCTTCGCTTCACGTCGCACGCCGGGCGTCGCCACTTCGAGCGCGCCCGACAGGTATTTGCCGGTGATCGAATTGGGATTGGCCATCACCTGCTGCGGCGTGCCCTGGGCGATGATCTCGCCGCCATGGATGCCGGCGGCCGGGCCCATGTCGACGACATAGTCGGCATGCAGGATGGCGTCCTCGTCATGCTCGACGACGATCACCGTGTTGCCGATGTCGCGCAGATGCTTCAGCGTATCGAGCAGACGGGCATTGTCGCGCTGGTGCAGGCCGATCGATGGCTCGTCCAGCACATAGAGCACACCGGTAAGACCCGAGCCGATCTGCGACGCCAGCCGGATGCGCTGGCTCTCGCCGCCCGACAGCGTGCCGGAATTGCGCGACAGCGTCAGATAGTCGAGCCCGACATCGTTGAGGAAGCGCAGCCGCTCGCGGATCTCCTTCAAGACCCGCACCGCGATCTCGTTCTGCTTGTCGTTGAGCGACGCAGGCAGGTCGGTGAACCACTGGTCGGCCTTGCGGATGGAAAGTTCGGTGACTTCGCCGATGTGCTTGCCGGCGATTTTCACCGCCAGCGACTCGGGCTTCAGCCGATAGCCCTTGCAGACCGGGCAAGGCGTCGCCGACATGAAGCGCTCGATTTCCTCGCGCATCCAGGCGGATTCAGTCTCTTTCCAGCGCCGCTCGAGATTGGGGATGACCCCTTCGAAAGTCTTTGTCGTCTTGTAGGAGCGCAGGCCGTCATCATACTGGAAGGTGATCTCGCGCTCGCCGGTGCCGCGCAGAATGGCTTCCTGGGCCTCTTCGGTCAGGTCTTTGAACTTGTCGCCGAGCTTGAAGCCATAGGCCTTGCCCAGCGCTTCCAGCGTCTGCGCGTAATAGGGTGAGGTCGACTTCGCCCACGGGCTGACGGCGCCGTCGCGCAGCGAGATGTTCTCGTCCGGCACGATCAGATTGCCATCGATGGCGCGCTGGCTGCCGAGACCGTCGCAGGTCGGGCAGGCGCCGAACGGGTTGTTGAACGAGAACAGCCGCGGTTCGATTTCCGGAATGGTGAAGCCGGAGACCGGGCAAGCGAACTTTTCCGAGAACAGGATGCGCTCATGCGTCTCGTTCTTCGACTTGTTGACCGAATCCTCGCCGGTCTGGCTGGAATCGAGCGGCTTGTCGGCGAATTCGGCCACGGCAAGCCCATCGGCCAGCTTCAGCGCCGTTTCGATGGAATCGGCAAGCCGCGTCGCCAGATCGCCGCGCACGACGATGCGGTCGACGACGACGTCGAGGTCATGCTTGTACTTCTTGTCGAGCGCCGGCACGTCGGCGATCTCATAGAAGACGCCATCGACCTTGACGCGCTGAAAGCCCTTTTTTTGCAACTCCAGCAATTCCTTGCGGTATTCGCCTTTGCGGCCGCGCACCATCGGCGCCAGGATGAACAGGCGCGTGCCTTCCTCGATCGCCAGTACGCGGTCGACCATCTGCGAAACCGTCTGGCTCTCGATCGGCAGGCCGGTGGCCGGCGAATAGGGGATTCCGACGCGCGCAAAAAGCAGCCGCATATAGTCGTAGATCTCGGTGACGGTGCCGACCGTCGAACGCGGGTTCTTCGAGGTGGTCTTCTGCTCGATGGAAATGGCGGGCGACAGGCCGTCGATCTGGTCGACGTCAGGCTTCTGCATCATCTCAAGGAATTGCCGCGCGTAGGCCGACAGGCTTTCGACGTAGCGGCGCTGGCCTTCGGCATAGATCGTGTCGAAGGCAAGCGATGACTTGCCGGACCCCGACAGGCCGGTCATGACAATCAGGCTGTCACGCGGCAAGTCGAGATCGACATTCTTCAGATTGTGTTCGCGCGCCCCGCGAATGGAAAGATATTTATGGTCGGCCATAGCCGGTCGCCGCCTCAGAATCTGGAATTTCCTGGAATGGCGGGTTTTCCCGGCCATCCCCTATGTAGGTAGTTTTGCCGCCACGTCGAGAGACGCCACAATTCCCGACCAAAGCGTTTAACCGTCTTTCGCGTGAACGGGCAAGCGGAAAGAACAAAGGCCGAACACGCTCCTGACAAAGCTGTGCAAAAGCTGACCTGCACGTAACCTCCCGGCGATCACATTTTTCGGTAACCGGCTATTGATGGTTGACGCCACCAGCTGACGGGAGCAGTCTCCAGCAGTCAACGAAGACGGCCGTCTTTCGATGGCCTCGCCGCCCAAAGGCGGCCTGCGAGACGCCGCAGGCATTTGCGATTTGTGCTTCGTGACGACAACGTCGCAATGGACAAAGGAGCGGAGCTATGACGCCACCGGATCGTCCCATAGGGTTCCAGTTGTTACTGGAGCGGCGGCAGGCATAAGTGCCAGGGTTTAGCGTTTTCGCCACCCGACAAACCGTGACCTGCCATATCCCCGTAAAAATCAGAGACTGTTAGTCGGATCGTCGGTTGAACGCCGCGTTGCATCCGAAATCAAATGCCGGCAGTACACTCCCGGTAGAGATTGGATTTGAGATCCAAAAAGGCCCCGTCCGTTTGCGCAAAGCACGGCGGGGCCGTTTTCATGTGCGGATTGTCTGTTTGGCGCAACGCAGCACGCGCCGACAGACTGTCAGTGGCGCGGCGGCCCGATCGAGCCGGCGCCGACATCGACGGTGATGCTGCCGGAAATCCTGACATCCGTATCGCCGATCTTGAACTGGCCGTTGCCGGGAAACGCGTCGTCGGACTCCGGAGCCGGCTTGGCGATGCGGTAGTCACCGGTTACGCCGGGCAGGGCGCCTTTTTGCGTTGACGGCGAACTGTCTTCGGCAAGTGCCGCGCCGCTGGTGAGGCCCCCAATGGCGAGCGCTATAACGGCGATGACGCGGTGCAATGATCTGGACTGATGAGTGTCGGTCATCCCAAGACTATAGTGGCGCGCCGCCGATGGAACCAGACCGGCATCGTCAAATCTTCGACAGCCGGACGTACTCCGATCCGGCCCTGGCTCACGCCGCCTTTTTTCGCGTGTCGAAAACATGGTCGACGATGCCCCATGCCTGGGCCTCGCGGGCGGTCATGAAGTGGTCGCGGTCCAGCGTGCGCTCGACCTCTTCATAGCTGCGGCCGCAATGCTGCGCGTAGAGTTCGGCCATGTGCCGTTTCGTCCGGCCGATGCGCTCGGCATGGCGCTGGATGTCGGAGGCCTGGCCCTGGAAGCCGCCCAGCGGCTGGTGCAGCAGGATGGTGGCGTTCGGCAGGGAAATTCGGCGCCCCGGTGTGCCTGCCATCAGCAGGAACGAGCCCATCGATGCGGCAAAGCCCATGCATACGGTCGACACCGGGCAGCTGATGTATTGCATTGTGTCGTAGATGGCGAAGCCGCTGGTGACCACGCCGCCCGGCGAGTTGATGTAGAGCGAGATCTCCTTGTCGGGATTGTCCGATTCCAGCGACAGAAGCTGCGCGCAGACCAACGCCGAGATGTCGTCGTTGATCTCACCGTTGATGAAGATGATGCGCTCGCGCAGCAGCCGCGAAAAGATGTCGAAGGCGCGCTCGCCGCGGCTCGATTGCTCGATAACCATCGGCACCAGACTGGCAACACCGCTCATTATCTCTCTCCGTCCGTTTTGTTTTCAGGCCGCGCGAAGCAGGAGGCGAGGCGTGTTTGCGGCGATTGGCTTAGATGACCTGTTTGCACCGAGCGAAACCCGGCAGCCGGCGCCTGCCATGGCGACGGCAGGCATGGCCTTGCGGGCAAAGCCGTCATGGACGACACGCAGATGCGTGCCGCCGGAAACGGTTCGGGCAAGTGTGAAGGTGACAATGCTGTCCAATGGGCTGTCGAGCGGATCCTGCCGCGCGGCGTCGCCTGGCTGCTCCCGCCAGGAATAGCGCAGCAGCTTCTCGGGATCGGCGTCGAGGATTTCGCATTCGATCGACGCGCCCGTTCCGGCGAAGGCAAAACGGTTGCCGATCTCGGGTCTCATGTCGTTCGGCATCATCCAGGCGGCCAGCAATTCCGGTACGGTCAGGGCCCGCCATACCTTTTCCGGCGGCTCGGCAAGCTCGTACTCGAACTCGAGCGCATCCGGGGCGTCGCTTTGACCGTTGTTGGTCGTTGATCCCGCCTTCTTCATTGATCCATGTCCTTCAAAACCGCCTTCAGCCTTTCGATGCGTTCCGGCCAGAAGGTCCGGTAGCGTTCGATCCAGGAGAGCAAGGGGGCGAGCCCCTGCGGATCGGCGCGGTAATAGGCGTTGCGGCCGGCTCGCCGCTCGACCACCAGCCCGGCGCCACGCAGCACCGCCAGATGCTGCGACACCGCGGGCTGCGACACCGTCATCCCGGTGCGCAATTCCGACACGCTCATCTCGCCGGCGGCCAGCCGCTCAAAGACGGCGCGGCGCGTCGGGTCGGCCAGTGCGCGAAAAATCTCTGCTTCGATCATGCCAAAAGCATAAGTGCATACTTATCGATTTGGCAAGCGGTCTTTTCGAGCCCATATGATCGGCTTCGGCATTGCTGCCATTCCTTGACAATAAGCAGCGATGCGGATAAGAACGAAAAGGGAACAAAAACCTTGTGGGTAAAGGCAGCCATGGCAAGCGGCGATCGCCTGCAACCTGTAAGGTGCTGCGACAAAAATTTGTTTCGGATGAGCGCGGAGAAATATCATGGCGGGTAGCGTCAACAAGGTCATTCTGGTCGGCAATCTCGGCGCGGATCCCGAAATCCGTCGCCTGAATTCGGGTGAACCGGTCGTCAACATCCGCATCGCCACATCGGAAAGCTGGCGCGACAAGAATTCCGGCGAACGCAAGGAAAAAACCGAGTGGCACAACGTCGTCATCTTCAATGAGGGCATCGCCAAGGTGGCGGAGCAGTATCTGAAGAAGGGCATGAAGGTCTATGTCGAGGGCCAGTTGCAGACGCGCAAATGGCAGGACCAGACCGGTGCCGACAAGTACACGACGGAAGTCGTGCTGCAGAAATTCCGCGGTGAGCTGCAGATGCTAGACGCACGCGGACAGGGCGAGGGCGGTCAGGTCGGCGGCTATACCGGTGGCGGCAGCAGCCGTGGTTCCGATTTCGGCCAGTCCAGCCCGAGCGAAGGCTTCAATCGCGGTGGTGGCGGTGCCAAGAGCGGCGGCGGTGGCGGTTCGTCGCGCGAATTGGATGACGAAATCCCGTTCTGATCGCAACAGTTATGTCAGACACAGTGCCCCGAGAGTCATTCATGGACTTTCGGGGTTTTGCATCGTGATTGAGGTTGACCGGGCCGATCAAGGAAATACGGTGAAAGGACGAGTTCGGTGAAAGCACGCGTAAAGTGGGTCGAGGAGCGCACCTTCGTCGGGGAATCCGGCAGCGGTCACAAGGTCGTGCTCGGAACAGCGCACGGATCGGAAGGCAAGACGCCGGGTCCAAGCCCGATGGAGCTGGTGCTGATCGGCACCGGTGGCTGTTCGGCCTATGATGTCGTGCATATCCTCGAAAAAGGCCGCGAGGCGGTCGAGGACTGCGTCGTCGAACTCGACTCCGACCGGGCCGAAACCGAGCCCAGGGTTTTTACACGCATCCATATGCATTTCGTCGTCAAGGGCAGGGCACTCTCCAGCGACAAGGTGAAACGCGCGATCGACCTTTCGATCGAAAAATATTGCTCGGCGTCTGCGATGCTGGCCAAGACCGCGACGATTACCCACGATTTCGAAGTGATCGACACGACTGTGAAATAGGGCCGGCTTCGGCGGCAGCTCGTCGCGTTACCCCGCCATCAGCGCCTTGATGCCATCGGCCACGAATTGCACGGCCAGTGCCGCCAGGATGACGCCAAGCAGCCGGGTCAGGATCGAACGACCAGTCTGGCCGAGGATGCGGTCGATGCGTTCCGACAGCACGAACACCAGATAGGTGATGGCGAGGCAGACGAAGATGATGCCGACCAGGGCTGCCTGCGCGGCAAATCCCTGAAATGAACCGGAAAGCAGCACCGTCGCCGAAATCGCGCCGGGGCCGGCGATCAGCGGGATCGCCAGCGGGAAGGCGGCGATGTTGTGGATCATGTCCTTGGTGATGGCGACGTCGCCGATCTTCTCCTTACGGTCCTGCCGGCGCTCGAACACCATCTCGAAGGCGATGAAGAACAGCAGGAAACCGCCGGCGACGCGGAAGGCCGGCAACGTTATGCCGAACACCGACAGGATCGATGCGCCGGCAACTGCAAACAACGCCATCACCAGGAAGCCGATGATCGAGGCACGGACGGAAACCTGCTGGCGCTCCTCGCGGTTCATGCCGCGCGTTACGGCCAGGAACAGCGGCGCCAGGCCAGGCGGATCGATGGTCACGAGAATGGTGACGAAGGCGTTGAACAGGCTGTCGAAACTCGGCATCTCTGACCCTCCCGCCGGGCCGTGCCCGGACAGAATATTGGTAGAGCAAAGCCCGGTCGGTGGGAACTGTCAGCGGGAAAGTGGTTGATGCCGGCGCAAAGGATCGCGACGCTTTTATTCTGGGCTGCTGCTGCATTCCTCGGCGATCAAACCTCTCGGCGCGCCAGGAACTCGACTTCCAGCCGCCATGTCGCGCCATTGTCTTGCGAGCGTTCGCCCAGCCATCGGAAGGAGTTTTCGGTGATGCGTGAAAAGCTCCAGCGTACTGAACTGCCGGTGCCGTCGGCGCCCACTTGCATGATCGTGTCGCCCTCGGCGCGACCGAGCTGGCGGCTGTAATACTGGTTGCGCGGATCGCTCCAGAAGATGTGCCAGGCATCCGCGCCGGGATCATAGACGCGCAGCGTCGTGCCATAAAAAGTCCATTTGCCGAGCGAAGGCTGGGAACCAGTGTCCCGCGCGGGCAGGATCCACACGTCCTGAATCGCCCGGCCTTCCAGCACCCAGCCGAAATGCACCTCGCCACGCCCGGTCAGCACCGTACCGTCCTCGAGATGGCGCGAGGCGTTGAAAGTCCAGGCGCCGACGAAGCGGCCGTAAAGGCTCAGTTTTTCGGCAAGCCCTTCGATCGGTCCGGGGCTATGCAGGGCTTCGGCAAACGAGGATTGATCGAACATGGTTGTGGCCTCTTCTTGTCAGGAGACCGGGAAGGGTAGGCGGTGAAGGGGTTCTGGGCTTGGGAAAAATTGCTATATTTCGGCCATGACAGCGACCACACATATTCTCGCCTCCGGACCTGGCTGGCACGTGACGGATGTCATCTGCACGGCCGGTGCCGGCGACCGGCCGTTCGAGGAAGCACATCAGGATTTCTGCGTGGCTGCCGTCACCAGCGGCACGTTCCGCTACCGTGCGCAACAAGGCACGGCGATGCTGGCGCCCGGCGCGCTCCTGCTCGGCAATCCCGGCACATGCTACGAATGCGGGCATGAGCATGGCGGCGGCGACCGTTGCCTGTCGTTTCATTTCGGACCGTCTTACATGGAGCGGGTCGTGGCCGGCGTGCCGGGCGCCAGGAAGCTGGCCTTCGCCACGCCGCGTCTGCCGCCTTTGCCGGTGCTGGCGCCACTGCTGGCCGAGGCGGAAGCCGCGCGCGAGACTGCTGACATGGATGCCTTCGAGGAACTTTCCCTGCGCATGGCCGGTGCCGCCGCGACGATTGCCACCGGAGCCACGCATGTCAGGCGCGCGCCGAGCCGCCGCGATCAGAAACGGGTGGCCGAAGTGGTGCGGCGGATAGAGTTGGATGCCGACGGGCCGGTCTCGCTTTCAGCGCTTGCGGATGAGACTGCGACCAGTCCTTACCATTTCCTGCGCATCTTCCGGCAGGTCGCGGGCATGACGCCCTATCAGTTCTTGCTCAAGACGCGGCTGCACAGGGCAGCGGTGCGGCTACGCATGTCGAACGATACGGTCTCGGCGATCGCCTTCGAGGCCGGCTTCAACGATCTGTCGACCTTCAATCGTCGTTTTCGGCGGATCATGGGGGAGACGCCGGGCCAGTATCGCAGCCGCCGTGGCGCACAGGCCGTTTCTGCTTCGTGAATCGGCCCCGTGCCCGCAAAGGCACACACGCAGGCTTTTGCGAGAGGGCGGCGAAAACCGCCTTGGCCATATCGTCGCAATCAGCGGTATCCATTTGAAATTACCATCAAAAATGACACTGGAAAAGTGCCGTGAAGGTTGGAGTTTCGGGCTTGCTTCCTATATAAGCACCAAGTGATTCCTGATTAGATTGTGATCCGATTTGACCGACCAGAAGACACCGCGCGGCGCCGACGGCGGCCCCACCGGCATCGAGCCGATATCCATCGTCGAGGAGATGCAGCGCTCCTATCTCGATTACGCCATGAGCGTGATCGTCAGCCGTGCGCTGCCGGACGTGCGCGACGGCCTCAAGCCGGTGCATCGCCGCATTCTCTTCGCCGCCCATGAGAGCGGCTACCACTGGAACCGCAAATATGTGAAGTCGGCGCGTCCTGTCGCCGACGTGATGGGTAAATACCATCCGCATGGCGACGCCTCCATCTATGACGCCTTGGTGCGCATGGCACAGGACTGGTCGCTGCGCGTTCCGTTGATCGACGGGCAGGGCAATTTCGGCTCCATCGACGGCGATCCGCCTGCGGCGATGCGCTACACGGAAGCGCGCCTGACCAAGGTCGCGCACGAGCTCCTGGAGGATATCGACAAGGATACCGTCGATTTCCAGGACACTTATGACGCGTCGGGCAGCGAGCCGAAGGTTCTGCCGGCACGGTTTCCCAACCTTTTGGTCAACGGCTCGGGCGGCATCGCCGTCGGCATGGCGACCAACATCCCGCCGCACAATCTCAGCGAAATCTGCAACGGCGCCATCGCCCTAATCGACAATCCGGCGATCGACCTGCCGGCGTTGATGGAGATCATTCCGGGACCGGATTTCCCGACCGGCGGCATCGTGCTTGGCCGTTCGGGCATCTACAACGCCTATTCGACCGGCCGTGGCTCCATCGTCATGCGCGGCAAGGTCAACATCGAACAGCGCGGCAATGACCGCGAGTCGATCATCATCACCGAAGTTCCCTACCAGGTGAACAAGTCGTCGATGATCGAGAAGATGGCTGAACTGGTGCGCGACAAGCGCATCGAGGGCATTTCCGATATCCGCGACGAGAGCGACCGCCAGGGCTACCGCGTCGTCATCGAATTGAAGCGCGACGCCGTTGCCGACGTCATCCTCAACCAGCTCTATCGCTTCACGCCGCTGCAGACCTCCTTCGGCGCCAATATGGTGGCACTGAACGGCGGCAAGCCGGAAGTGATGAACCTGACCGATATGCTGAAGGCGTTCGTCGCCTTCCGCGAGGAGGTGATCACAAGGCGGACGAAATTCCTGCTGCGCAAGGCGCGCGACCGCGCCCATGTGCTGGTCGGTCTCGCCATCGCCGTCGCCAATATCGACGAGATCATCAAGCTGATCCGCACCGCTCCGGATCCGCAGACGGCGCGTGAGCAGTTGATGGAGCGGCGCTGGCCCTCTGGCGACGTGGAATCTCTGATCCTCCTGATCGATGACCCGCGTCATCGGATCAATGAAGACGGCACCTACAATCTGTCAGAGGAACAGGCGCGCGCCATCCTCGAACTGCGCCTGCAGCGCCTGACCGCGCTCGGCCGCGACGAGATCGCAGACGAGTTGAACACGATCGGCGCCGAAATCATCGATTACCTGGACATTTTGTCTTCCCGCGCGCGCGTCCAGCAGATCGTCAAGGACGAGCTTGCCGCCGTGCGCGACGAGTTCGGCACGCCGCGCCGCACCGAACTCTCGGAAGGCGGTTCGGACATGGAAGACGAGGACCTGATCCAGCGCGAAGACATGGTCGTGACGGTGAGCCATTCCGGCTACATCAAGCGCGTGCCGCTGTCGCTCTACCGGGCGCAGCGCCGCGGCGGCAAGGGTCGCTCCGGCATGTCGACCAAGGAAGAGGATTTCGTCACCCGGCTGTTCGTGGCCAACACGCACACGCCGGTGCTGTTCTTCTCCTCGCGCGGCATCGTCTACAAGGAAAAGGTCTGGCGGCTGCCGATCGGCAATCCGCAGTCACGGGGCAAGGCGCTGATCAACATGCTGCCGCTGGAGCAGGGCGAGCGCATCACCACCATCATGCCGCTGCCCGAGGACGAGGCCAGCTGGGGCGAACTCTACGTGATGTTCGCCACCACGCGTGGCACCGTGCGCCGTAACGATCTATCCGACTTCGTCCAGGTCAACCGCAACGGCAAGATCGCCATGAAGCTGGAGGAAGAAGGCGACGAGATCCTCGGCGTCGAGACCTGCACCGACAAGGACGACGTGCTGCTGACCGCCAGTTCCGGCCAGTGCATACGCTTCTCCGTCGGCGACGTGCGCGTCTTCCAGAGCCGCAATTCGGTCGGCGTGCGTGGCATAACCATGGCCGAGACCGACCGCATCATCTCGATGTCGGTGATAGAGCATGTCGATGCTTCGCCGGCGGAACGCGCCGCTTACCTGAAGCGCGCGGCGGCGGAGCGGCGTCTTGCCACAGAAACGGCCGGCGAAGAGGAAGAGATCGCGCTGACCAATGAGGAGATCGGCGAGGAGACGGAGCTTTCCGAAAGCCGATACGAAGAGCTCAAGGCGCACGAACAATACGTGCTGACGGTGACCGAGTTCGGCTACGGCAAGCGTTCGTCGTCTTATGATTTCCGGCTGACTGGACGCGGCGGCAAAGGCATCCGCGCCACCGACGTGTCGAAGGCAGCCGAGATTGGCAGGCTGGTGGCGACGTTCCCGGTCGGCAATGACGACCAGATCATGCTGGTGTCGGACGGCGGCACCGTCATCCGGGTGCCGGTCAACGGCATCCGTTTCGCCAGCCGCGCCACCAAGGGCGTGACCATCTTCAACACGGCTGAAGGTGAAAAGGTGGTTTCGGTCGAGCGGATATCGGAACCGCAAGCGGACGAAGAAAGCGACGAGACGGTCGAGGGCGGTCCCGATGCCGCTCCGGCGCCTGACGCCGGTCCGGAGGGTACGGACTAAGTCCGGCACCCAGGTTTTGACATGGCAACGCCGGCCAGTTGGCCGGCGCAGCAGCAAATCAGGCTTTATCAGTAGTGACGATATGGCTTGCGCGGGCCGAAGCCTTCGAAGCGCTTGGTGTTTGCCTTGACGCGGATGCGTTGTGCCTCGTGATGCAGCCCAAAGACGGTGGCGATCAGCATGGCGACGGTCATTGCGGTGGCGAGCATGTAGATCAGCATGTGCGTGTTCTCCTGCGCCTAACAACGGATAGGTGGGATTTTGGTTTCATCTTATTAAGGTGCAACCTAGTGAACGCTGCGTGAAGGCTTCGTGATCAGCGTGTTCATCTGTCGTTCATGTGCCGGAAAAGGTTCATGGCCGGCGCGCCGATCGGATTTGCCTTTGCGAGAGAGGCTCGCTAGAGCCTGTTCCATCTTGATGGACGGAAGATGGAACAGGCTCTAGCTTTCATTTGAGCATGATCTCTAGGACAAACGAAAAACCGTTTGTCCGCAAAAACCGGTTTCCACTTTTTGGGATCATGCATTAGAAGCACCAGCCATGACTGAACGCATCGCCCTCTATGCCGGCTCCTTCGACCCGCTGACCAACGGCCATCTCGATGTGCTGAAGGCCTCGCTGGCCGTGGCCGATATCGTTTATGCGGCGATCGGCATCCATCCGGGCAAGCAGCCGCTGTTTTCCTTCGAGGAGCGGGTGAAGCTGATCGAGACGGCGACGAAGACGGAATTCGGCAGCGATGGTGCCCGCATCAAGGTCGTCGCCTTCGACGGGCTGGTCATCGACGCCGCCAGGAAGCACGGCGCCTCGATCATGATCCGCGGCCTGCGCGACGGCACCGACCTCGACTATGAGATGCAGATGGCCGGCATGAACGAGACCATGGCGCCTGAACTGCAGACGGTTTTTCTGCCCGCCAGTCCTTCGGTGCGCACCATTACCGCCACACTTGTCCGCCAGATTGCCTCGATGGGCGGCGACATTCGCCCCTTCGTGCCGGCGGCGGTTGCCGGCGCGCTCACAGCCAAGTTCAAGAAGTAAGTTTTCGGAGAAAACCATGCAGCTGAAAAAGCTAGCCTCGTTCCTTGTCGTGCTCGCCGGTCTTGTGGCTGCGTCGGTCTCGGCTTTCGCCGCCGACCCGGAAAACACAATGATCATCACGCTGAAGGACGGCGACGTCACCATTGCGCTGAGGCCCGATCTGGCGCCAAAGCATGTCGAGCAGATCAAGAAGCTGGTGCGCCAAGGCGCCTATGACAACGTCGCCTTCCACCGCGTCATCGACGGCTTCATGGCGCAGACCGGCGACGTCAAGTTCGGCAATATGAAAAAGGGTTTCAGCGCCGAGGCCGTTGGCACCGGCGGTTCCGACCTGCCCGACCTGCCCGCCGAATTCTCACAGACCGAACATTATAAGCGCGGCGTGGTCGGTATGGCCCGCTCGCAGGACCCCAATTCGGCCAATTCGCAGTTCTTCATCATGTTCGCTCCGGCACCGCCCCTCGATGGCCAGTACACGATCGTCGGCAATGTCGTCAGCGGCATGGAACTGGTGGATCACATCAAGAAGGGCGACCAGGCGGACAACGGCACGGTCACCGATCCCGACCGGATGATCAAGGTGCGCATCGCCGCCGACAAGTAAATTGTCGAATAACTCTGTTTTTCTGAAAAAGGATATCTGACATGGCCGAAATCAAGGACCGCGAGAACGCGCTCATCATGGAAACGACCAAGGGCAATGTGGTCATCGAACTTTTCCCCGACCTGGCGCCGGGCCATGTCGCCCGCATCAAGGAACTGGCCAGGGAAGGCGCCTATGACGGCGTGGTCTTCCACCGCGTTATCGAGGGTTTCATGGCGCAAACCGGCGACGTCAAGTTCGGCAATTCCAGCAAGCCTTCCTTCGCGCCGTCCCGCGCGGGCATGGGCGGCTCTGAAAAGCCGGATTTGAAGGCTGAATTCTCCAACGCCAACCATGCTCGCGGCACCTGCTCGATGGCCCGTTCGCAGAACCCGAACTCGGCCAATTCGCAGTTCTTCATCTGCTTCGACGATGCCGCCTTCCTCAATCGTCAGTACACGGTCTGGGGCCAGGTCATCGAAGGCATGGACAATGTCGACAAGATCAAGCGCGGCGAGCCGGTGCAGGATCCCGACAAGATCGTCTCGCTGAAGGTCGCGGCCGACGTCAAGTAAGGGCAAACGACAATGATGGGCGTCGTCTGGTCGCTTCTCGGCATCCTGTCCGGCGCCTTCATTGCCATTCAGGCGCCGATCAATTCGCAACTGGCGCGCGGCCTGGGCCTCCCGGTCGCGGCGGCTGCGTTTTCGTTCCTGTCGGGCGCGATCGTGCTCGGCATTATTTCCGTCACGGTGGTGAAGCTGCAGGGCATCTCGCTCGACTGGAAGGCGCCGGCGCCCTGGCTGTTCGTGGCCGGCGGCATGCTGGGCGGTTTCTATGTCACGCTGTCGACGATTCTGACGCCACGCATCGGTGCGGCCGCGCTGATGGCGTTTCTGGTCGCCGGCCAGTTGCTGGCCGGCATGCTCATCGACCGCATCGGCTTCCTCGGCGTCGCGGTGCGTGAAATCTCGCTCGGTCGCATCGCCGGCGCGGTGCTGCTGCTGGTCGGAGCGCTGCTCGTCCGGCTCTACTGATGCGCGTCGATCTCTTTGACTTCGATTTGCCGGAGGAGCGCATCGCGCTTCGCCCGGCGGAGCCGCGCGACAGCGCCAAGATGCTGGTGGTCAAGCCGGGCGAGGCGCTCGACGACCGGACGGTTGGCAACCTGCCATCGTTGCTCAGGGCCGGCGACGTGCTGGTGTTCAACGACACCAAGGTCATTCCAGCGCAGCTCAAAGGCATCCGGCGGCGGGGTGAGGCGACGGCGCAGGTCGAAGCCACGCTGCATATGCGCATGGCGCCGGACCGCTGGCTGGCCTTCATGCGGCCGGGCAAGCGCATCGCAGCCGGCGACCGTATCCATTTCGGCCATGACGGCAATTCCTGTTTCCTCGGTCAGCTCGACGCCACGGTGATCGAGAAAGGCGAGGGCGGCGAAGCGCTGCTTGGCTTCGATCTGTCGGGGCCGTTCCTCGACGAGGCGCTGCACGCGGTCGGCCACATTCCGCTGCCGCCCTACATCGCCTCGAAACGCGACGACGACGAACGCGACCGGGCCGACTACCAGACCATCTATGCAAGCGAGGAAGGCGCCGTTGCGGCTCCGACAGCGGGCCTGCATTTCACGCCGGAGCTTTTTGCAGCGCTTGACAGCAAGGGCATCGAACGCCGCTTCGTCACCTTGCATGTCGGCGCAGGCACGTTCCTGCCGGTGAAGGCGGACGATACCGCCGACCACAAGATGCATGCCGAGACCGGTTCGGTCAGCGAAGCCACTGCGGACGCCCTGAATGCCGCAAGAGCAAGGGGCGGGCGCATCGTCGCTGTCGGAACGACCTCGCTGCGTCTGCTGGAGAGTGCGGCGCGTGAGGACGGTACTCTGGCTGCGTGGTCCGGTCCGACCGATATCTTCATCACGCCCGGCTACCGTTTTCGCACCGCCGACGTGCTGATGACCAATTTCCATCTGCCGCGCTCGACGCTGTTCATGCTGGTCTCGGCCTTCAGCGGCCTCGGCACGATGCGCGCGGCCTATGCGCATGCCATCGAGAGCCGCTACAGATTCTATTCCTATGGCGACGCAAGCCTGCTTTTCCGAGCGGAGACGAGCGATGGACGATGATCTGCAAGCCTTTGACCGTGATGCGCTGGTCGCGGAAGTGAAAAAACTGCGCGCGGGCATTCGCCAGCACCGCGATTCCACCATGCGCGGCATCCACTACCGCCAGTCGCTTGACAATCAGGCGCCGGACGCCCCGGTCCACGACAAGGAATTCAATGGCTAAGCCGTTCAGCTTCAAGGTTCTGGCAACCGACGGCAAGGCGCGACGCGGCGTGATCGACATGCCGCGCGGCGAAATCCGCACGCCGGCCTTCATGCCGGTCGGCACCGGCGGCACCGTCAAGGCGATGTATATGGACCAGGTGCGCGGTGTCGGCGCCGACATCATCCTGGGCAACACCTATCATCTGATGCTGCGGCCCGGCGCCGAGCGTGTGGCGCGGCTCGGTGGCCTGCACGAGTTCGCCCGCTGGCCGCATCCGATTCTGACCGACAGCGGTGGTTTCCAGGTGATGTCGCTGTCGAAGCTGAGAAAGCTGACCGAAAAGGGCGTCACCTTCCGTTCGCATATCGATGGCGCTGCCTACGAGATGTCGCCGGAGCGGTCGATCGAGATCCAGGGACTGCTTGATTCCGACATCCAGATGCAGCTCGACGAATGCACGGCGCTGCCGGCCGAGATGAAGGAGATCGAGCGCGCCATGGAGCTGTCGCTGCGTTGGGCCGAGCGCTGCAAGACGGCGTTCGGCGATCAGCCGGGCAAGGCGATGTTCGGCATCGTGCAAGGCGGCGACAACGCAGCGCTCAGGGTGCGTTCGGCGCAGGCGCTGAGCGCGATGGAGCTGAAGGGCTACGCGGTTGGCGGCCTGGCCGTCGGCGAGCCGCAAGCGGTGATGCTCGAAATGCTCGACATCACCTGTCCGGAATTGCCAGCGGACAAGCCGCGCTATCTGATGGGCGTCGGCACGCCTGACGATATCCTGAAATCGGTGGCGCGCGGCATCGACATGTTCGACTGCGTAATGCCGACGCGGGCCGGCCGCCACGGCCTTGCCTATACAAGGCGCGGCAAGGTCAATCTGCGCAACGCCCGCCATGCCGACGATCCGCGGCCGCTCGACGAGGAAAGCGACTGCCCTGCCGCCCGGGACTACTCACGCGCCTATCTGCATCATCTGGTGCGCTCACAGGAGGCACTTGGCGCCATGCTTTTGACCTGGAACAACCTTTCCTACTATCAAAAGCTGATGCAGGATATCCGCGCTGCGATCGAGGCCGGCGCCTTCGAGGCGCGCGGCGCGGAAATCACCGAGGGCTGGGCAAGGGGCGATATCCCGTTGCTGTGAGGCCTCAAGTGCTGGGCGAATTCGAGGCGCGCAGGCTGCAACCGGTGATCTGGAACGTGCCGTCGGGCTGTTGCTGCAACGTGTAGACAGCCTCGTAGTCCTTGCCGTTGGGGCCGACGATCAGCACCTGCTGGACGATCGAACCCGGAGCCGTCTCCTCGACCTTGCCGAAGGAATAGGTCCGCGGCTTGCGCACCGGCGGATAGCCGTTGGTCACCATGTTCATGAAGGCGTCGACGGTCGGGAAGATCCGCTTCACATTCGGGGCGGCGAAGCTGTAGGCAGTGGCGCCGTCATCGGCAATGAGGGCCCCTAGCTGACTGTCGATGACGGACTGGCCCGCCTTGATCTCGGCATCGCCGGCCAATGCCGACGATACAAAGAGGAATGGAACGACTGCGATTGCGAAAAAGGCGTGGCGCATGGCCTGTCTCCGTTATCCCGCGAAATATCTTCCCTCAAAAATGGTGCTGTCCGAAGACGCATCATAACATACGCTTGGCAGCGCATCGCGGTTTCAGCGATTGCGAATAATCGCTGGCGATCGGCGGCAGATTGCATGCTGGTGTAGGGGCTGCGGGAGGTTGCAGCCCAGGCCTGGGCCGGCTGAGTACGGATTCCAGCGCTTGAAAGCCCGCCTCCAGTCTGCCAGAAGGGCCGCTGGACTTGGACGTTTAGCGGGACGAAGCCATGAAGGCGTTTTTCGTGCAGATCAAATGCGAGCTCGGCAAATCCTATGAGGTTGCCAGCGCGCTTGCCGATGCCGAGATCGCCTCGGAAATCTACTCCACCGCCGGCAATTACGATCTGCTCGCCAAATTCTACGTCGACGACGAGGAAGACGTCGGCCATTTCGTCAACGAAAAGGTGCAGATTCTCCCCGGCATCAAGGACACGTTCACCGTCGTCACGTTCCGCGCTTTCTAGCTGGCAAACGCATTTGCCCGGGCACGAGGCAAAGGCTGACCAAGGTCATATTTCACCTGCCTCAATTTTAGGCAGGCGCAACATACTGATCGTCCGTATCTCCCAAATCACCGATTGCGCTTGATTTTCTCCGGCGACGCCAGTGAAATGGCGTCACAGGGGAGTATGCGATTGGCAGCGTTCGATGAAATGCTTCCGGAAGTCTCCGGATTGAGAAGACCGTATTCGGCTTATGATCGCTGGCTGAAGGAGCAGGACCCAGCCAGGTTGACCGAGAAGATGCAGGACGCCGAACGCGTCTTCCGCAAGACCGGTATCACCTTCGCCGTTTATGGCGAGCAGGAAGCCTCCGAGCGGCTGATCCCGTTCGACATCGTTCCCCGCATCATTTCAGGCAATGAATGGCGGCGCCTCACGCAGGGCATAGAGCAGCGCGTGCAGGCGCTGAACGCCTTCCTCGACGACATCTATCATCGCCAGGAAATCCTGCGCGCAGGGCGCGTCCCCAGGGAATTGATCGCCAGGAACGAGGCCTTCCTGCCGGAGATGATCGGGGTCAGGCCGCCGGCCGGCGTCTACACCCATATCATCGGCGTCGACATCGTCCGCATCTCGGAGGACGAATTCTACGTGCTGGAGGACAATGCGCGCACACCGTCGGGCGTCTCCTATATGCTGGAGAACCGCGAGACGATGATGCAGCTGTTCCCCGAGCTGTTCCAGAAGATCAAGGTGCGGCCGGTGGAAAACTACCCTCAGCTTCTGCGCCAGTCGCTGGCGGCGGTGCGGCCGCAAAGCACAAAGGGTGCGCCGACCATTGCGGTGCTGACGCCCGGCAGTTTCAACTCCGCCTATTTCGAACACGCCTTCCTCGCCGACCAGATGGGCGTGCAACTGGTCGAAGGCCAGGATCTGCGGGTCGTCGACGGGCATGTCGCGATGCGCACGACCGAAGGCTACAAGCAGATCGATGTGCTTTACCGCCGCGTCGATGATTCCTTCCTCGACCCGCTGACCTTCCGGCCGGACTCCGCACTTGGCATACCCGGCATCATGGATGTCTATCGGGCCGGCAACATCACCATCGCCAACGCGCCGGGCACCGGCATTGCCGACGACAAGGCGATCTATTCCTACATGCCCGAGATCATCGAATTCTACACCGGCCGCAAGGCGATCCTGGGCAACATCCCAACCTGGCGCTGCTCGGAGCCGGACAGCCTGAAATACGTGCTCGAACACATCGACGAACTGGTGATCAAGGAAGTGCACGGTTCCGGCGGCTACGGCATGCTGGTTGGGCCGGCAGCAACCAAGAAGGAATGCGAGACGTTTGCCAAGAAACTCCAGGCAAAACCTTCGAATTACATCGCCCAGCCGACGCTCGCGCTGTCGACATGCCCGATCCTGACGGAAAAGGGGTTGGCGCCGCGCCATGTCGATCTCAGGCCTTATGTGCTGGTCTCCGACCGCATCCAGATCGTGCCCGGCGGGCTGACCCGCGTCGCGCTGAAGGAAGGCTCGCTGGTGGTCAATTCCTCGCAGGGCGGCGGGACGAAGGATACGTGGGTGCTGGATGATTGAAGTGAGTGAGTAAGGAATTAGGCAGTAGGCAGCAGGCAGCAGGCAGTAGTGGAAGCAGAGGACAGGGAAATGCCATATTCCATTGAGATTCAAACTCTTACTATTCCCTACTGCCTATTCCCTACTCACTAGCCCGAGGGGCCAATTCAATGCTTTTAGGCCGCACCGCCAACGGGCTCTATTGGATGAACCGCTATATCGAGCGGGCGGAAAACATGGCGCGCTTGGTCGATGCCGGCCTGCGCATGGCGCTGACCCGCACGCAGAGCGCCTCGGAAGAGTGGAGTTCGGTGCTGCTCAGCGCCGGTTCCGACGTCACCTTCAGCCAGAAATATTCTGACTATACCGCCGCCAATGTCGCCGACTTCCTGTTGCGCGACACGTCGAACCCGTCGAGCACGATGGCGTCGATCGAGACGGCCCGCAACAATGCCCGCATGGTGCGTACCGCGCTGACGCGCGAAACCTGGGAAAGCATCAACGAAGCCTGGATGTCGCTGAAGCGGATGCTGGCCAGGCCGATCGACGAGCGCGACCTACCCAGCGTGCTCGACGCCATCAAGCGCGAGACGGCGCTGATCCGCGGCTCATTCTACGGCACCATGCTGCGCAACGAGATCTTCGACTTCTCGCAGCTCGGCACTTATGTCGAGCGCGCGGACAACACGGCGCGCATCCTCGACGTGAAATATTATGTGCTGCTGCCGTCGATCTCCTGGGTCGGCTCGACGCTCGACAATTATCAGTGGGAATCGATCCTGCGTTCGGTCTCGGCGCATCGCTCCTATCGCTGGGTCTACGACGCCGATTACAAGCCGACCAACATTGCCGATTATCTGATCCTCAATGTCCGGATGCCGCGCTCGCTGATGTTCTGCTATCGCTTCCTGTCGGAGCATCTGAAATTCCTCGGTGACGATTACGGCGAGCGCCATGCCTGCCACGCAACGGCCGAGAAGACGCAGACAATGCTGAGAGCCGGGTCGATCAAGGGCATATTCGACGCCGGCCTGCATGAGTTCCTGGCCAATTTCATTCGCGACAACACCAAGCTGGGCGAAGAGATCGCACAAGATTATCGGTTCAATTGAGCATGGTCCCGAAAGGTGGAGCCGGTTTTCTCAGACAAATGGAAACCGTTTGTCCGGAGATCGTGCTCACAAACGGAATAGAAGCATGCGGCTGAAGATCACCCACCGGACCGAGTACCGTTACGATACGCCGGTGCACTATCTGTTGCAGCGGCTGCGGCTGCTTCCGGTCAGCGGATCGACGCAGACCATTCTGTCCTGGGCTCTGGCGATCGAAGGCGCGCGCGAAGAGGTCCGCTTCGTCGACCATTTCGGCAACGACACAAGGCTGTTGAGCGTCGAGGGCGAGCGCGACTTCATCACTGTGGAAGCATCAGGCGAAGTGGTGACGCGCGACACCGCGGGTGTCTCGGGACCACACCAGGGCTTTACGCCGCTCTGGCTGTACAGCCATGAGACACCATTGACGACGATCGGCAGCGGTGTTCGCGATCTCGCCGCGTCGGTCGGCAAGGGCAGCGACATTGAAAGGCTGCACCGGCTGATGGCCATCATCGGCGAACGCGTCGCCTACACGCCCGGCACCACCAACGCGACGACGCCGGCGGAGGAAGCCTTGGCGCTCAAGACCGGGGTCTGCCAGGATCATACCCATATCTTTGCCGCCGCCGCCCGCGCCATGGGCTTTCCAGCTCGCTATGTCAGCGGCTATCTGATGCTGGATGCCACGGTCGAGCAGGCGGCCAGCCATGCCTGGGCCGAAGCGCATGTCTCGGGTCTCGGCTGGGTTGCCTTTGATGCCGCCAATGGCATTTCACCCGACGAGCGTTATGTAAAGGTGGCAACGGGCCGCGATTACCGCGACGCCACGCCGGTGTCGGGAATTCGGCTGGGACAGGCGGAAGAACGGCTTGCGGTCACCGTCACGGTGGAGCAGTAATCCTCCGCACGATTGCTGCCGAGCGATTCATCGTTTCAAGGAACGCCGAACCGCTCTATCCCCTTGTTTTAACGCAATTCCGCACGGAAAACCGCTTCACACTTTTCCTGGAATTGCTCTAGAAGAGATTCCATGACCTATTGCGTTGGCCTGAAGATCGACCGCGGGCTCGTGTTCATGTCGGACACGCGCACCAATGCAGGCATGGATTCCATCTCCACCTTTCGCAAGATGCATGTCTGGGAAGAGCCGGGCGAGCGTGTCATCGTTTTGATGTCGGCGGGCAATCTGGCGACGACGCAGGCCGTGGTCAGCCTGCTCGACGAGCGCACCAAGGCGATCTCCGAAAGGCATTCTACGGTGCTCGAAACGCCGTCGATGTACCAAACGGTCCGCATTGTTGGCGACACGGTCAAGGAGGTCATCGCCAATTCGTCACCCGCTGGCGAAAAGGCGGATTCCTATTTCAATGCGTCCTTCATCCTCGGCGGTCAGATCAAGGGCAGCGAGCCGCGCCTGTTCATGATCTATCCCGAAGGCAATTTCATCGAATCGACCGATGACACGCCGTTTTTCCAGATCGGCGAGACCAAATACGGCAAGCCGATCATCATCCGCGCCTACGAAAGGACGATGAGCCTGGCCGAGACGGTGAAGCTGCTTTTGGTGTCGTTCGATTCGACGTTGAAGTCGAACCTGTCCGTCGGCTTGCCGCTCGACCTGCTCTTCCTGGAGAAGGACGCCTTCAAGGTCGGATTGAAGAAGCGGATCGGCCAGGATGACCAGTACTACCGCACGATCTCCGACGGCTGGTCGAATGCGCTGAAGACGGCCTTTGCCAGCCTGCCGGATTTCCCCGGCTGAGGCGTGCGGCATCCGTTGCTGGTTGCATATATTTCACGCGTTAATTAATAAGGAGGCCAGCCGCGATGGATGGTGGCGGTCGATCATGTCGGGAGGACAGGATGAACAACGATGATTTCCGGCAATGGTCGCGGCGCGCCGCCGACTGGGGCGCTGACTATCGCAACAATCTGCGCGACCGCCCCGTGCGGCCACTGGTAGAACCCGGCGCCATTTCTGGAAGCATTGAGGTTTCGCCGCCCGAAGACGCCGAACCGATGGACCGGATCTTCGCCGACTTCGAAGAGAAGATCCTGCCGGGAATGACGCATTGGCAGCATCCGCGTTTCTTCGCCTATTTCCCGGCCAATGCGGCGCCGGTCTCGGTGGTGGCGGAATATCTGGTTTCGGCGATGGCCGCGCAATGCATGCTCTGGCAAACGTCGCCGGCGGCGACCGAACTCGAAACGCGCACCGTCGACTGGATGCGCCAGGCGCTCGGCCTGCCCGAAGGGTTTTCCGGGGTGATCCAGGATTCAGCCTCGTCGGCGACACTGGCCGCGGTGCTGACCATGCGCGAGCGGGCGCTCGATTGGCAAGGCAACAAACAAGGCCTGGCAGGGCAGGCGCGGCTGCGCATCTATTCCTCCGATCAGGTGCACACGTCGATCGACCGGGCGATCTGGGTGTCCGGCATCGGCGAGGACAATCTCGTGCGCATTCCGGTCGGCGGCCGCTTTCGCGCCATGGACACGGCAGCACTCGAGGCGGCAATCGCCGCCGACCTGGAAGCCGGCATGCAGCCGGCCGGCATCATCGCTTGCGTAGGCGGCACCAGCACCGGCGGCACCGACGACATTGCAGCGGTTGTCGAGGTCGCACGGCGGCATGGGCTTTATCTTCACGTCGACGCCGCATGGGCGGGATCGGCGATGATCTGTCCGGAGTATCGGCATTTCTGGACAGGCGTCGAAGGCGCCGATTCGATCGTCTTCAATCCGCACAAATGGCTGGGCGCGCAGTTCGACTGCTCGATCCAGTTCCTGCGCGATCCCGAGAGCCATGTCAGGACGCTGGCCATCAAGCCGGATTATCTGAAGACGCACGGTCATGACGGCATCATCAACTATTCCGAATGGTCGGTGCCGCTTGGCCGGCGCTTCCGCGCGCTGAAATTGTGGTTCCTGCTGCGCGCCCATGGCCTGGAAAATCTGCGCACGATGATCCGCAATCATGTCGGGTGGAGCGAAGGGTTGGCGGCGCGGCTGGCAAGGGAGCCGGATTTCGAGATCGTCAGCGAACCGATGCTGTCGTTGTTCTCGTTCCGACACAAGACCGCAACCGATGCGGACGAGCACAATCTGCGCCTGGTCAATGCGATCAATGACGATGGCCGTATTTACCTGACGCAGACGAGGGTCGACGACAGGATCGCAATCCGGTTCCAGGTCGGACAGTTCGAGGCGACCGCCGCCGATGTCGATGCGGCTTTTGTCGTCATTACTGAAGTAGCACGTGGCCTGGATCGCTGATTTCGTTAGCCGGCTTATGCCTTTCCATCGATTTCGTTTTCGACTATAGACAAGAAAAACGAAAACGGGAGGTTGCCCCATGTATCTGTCGCCACGCCATGCCGAGATTATCCAGATGGCCAAGGATCATGGCCGCGTGCTGGTAGATGATCTGGCCACCCACTTCAATGTGACGCCGCAGACCATACGCAAGGATCTCAACGATTTGTGCGACCAGCGGCTGCTCTCGCGCATCCATGGCGGCGCGCTGTACCCCTCCGGCATCGAGAACATGGAGTATGAGGCGAGACGCAAGATCGCCGCCGACGAAAAGGAGGCGATCGGCCGTGCGGCCGCCAGGTTGATTCCCGACAATGCCTCGCTGTTCATCAACATCGGCACCACGACAGAGTCGGTCAGCAAGGCGTTGCTCGATCACAACGGTCTCATGGTCATCACCAATAACATCAATGTTGCCAATAGGATGCGGATATATCCGTCGATCGAGGTGGTGATTGCGGGTGGTGTCGTGCGCGGGTCCGATGGCGGTGTGGTCGGCGAGGCGGCGGTCGACTTCATCAGGCAGTTCAAGGTCGACTACGCGGTGATCGGTGCATCCGCCATCGACCATGACGGCGCCTTGCTCGATTTCGATTTTCGCGAGGTCAAGGTGGCGCAGGCGATCATCGCCAATGCAAGGCATGTCATCCTGGTTTCCGACCAGACCAAATTCGAGCGAACCGCACCGGTGCGCATCGGCCATCTGTCGCAGGTCAACACCTTCATCACCGATCGTTGCGACATCCCGTCAGTGCGCAAGATCTGCCAGGAGGCCGAGGTTCAGCTGATCGAGACGTCGCTCGCCTAGGCGGTTTTCACCCGATATCACGCGCTCGCGATATTTCGTTTGACATTCGTTATCATTTCGAAATAATTCCGACACGGTTTCGTAAAAGCCCAAAAATGGTGCAATGCGAAATCGTTGGAGGAATTGTGGACGCATCTCCGATCCGTGACATTTTCGTCATAGGTGGCGGCATCAATGGCTGCGGCATTGCCCGTGATGCCGTCGGTCGTGGCTTTTCCGTGTTTCTCGCCGAGATGAACGACCTCGCCAGCGGAACCTCCTCGGGTTCGACCAAATTGATCCATGGCGGCCTGCGCTACCTCGAATTCTACGAATTCCGCCTGGTGCGCGAGGCGCTGATGGAGCGCGAGGTTTTGTGGAAGAACGCGCCGCACATCATCTGGCCAATGCGCTTCGTGCTGCCCTATGCCAAGGGCCTGCGCCCGGCCTGGCTGATCAGGCTCGGTCTCTTCCTCTACGACCACATTGGCGGGCGCAAATTGCTGCCCGCGACCCGGACGCTGGACATGGCCAGGGATCCGGCCGGTAAGCCTTTGAAGCCGCTGTTCAAGAAGGCCTTCGAATATTCTGATGGCTGGGTCAATGACGCGCGGCTGGTGGCGCTGAACGCACGTGATGCCGCCGACCGCGGCGCCACGGTTCGCACCCGCACGAAAGTGACCGGCGCGCGCCGCGAAAACGGCCTGTGGGCAATCCAGATCGAGGATCTGCAGACCGGCGAGACCGAGGAGATCAAGGCGCGACTGCTGGTCAATGCCGCCGGCCCCTGGGTCGATCATGTGCTGTCCGGCGTCGTCGGGCTCAACGATGTGCACAATGTTCGTCTCGTGCAGGGCAGCCACATTGTCATCGCCAGGAAGTTCGACGATCCACGCGCGTATTTCTTCCAGAACAAGGATGGCCGCATCATCTTCGCCATTCCCTATGAGGAAGAGTTCACCCTGATCGGCACCACCGACCAGGATTATCCCGGCGATCCGCATGACGTGAAGATCAGCGACACCGAGATCGATTATCTCTGCGCCGCGGCAAGCGAATATTTCGCCCAACCCGTCAAGCGCTCGGACATCGTTTGGACCTATTCGGCCGTCCGTCCGCTCTATGATGACGGCGCCTCCAAGGCGCAGGAAGCGACGCGCGACTATGTGCTCAAGGCCGATGGCGGCGAGGGCGCCGCCCCGATCGTCAACGCCTTCGGCGGCAAGATCACCACCTATCGCCGGCTGTCGGAATCGATGCTGGAAAAGATCGAGGGTTTTCTCGGCAAGCGCGGCAAGCCGTGGACGGCAAACGCGCCACTGCCGGGCGGCGATTTCCCGGCCACCGGTTTCGATGCCGAAGTGGCGAAATTGAAAACCGCTTATCCATTCCTCGACGCGCGCCTGGCTCGCCGGTTGACCCGGCTCTATGGAACCCGCGCGAGGATGCTGTTGGGGCTGGCCAAATCGAACGTCGATCTCGGCCGCAACTTCGGCGCCGATCTCTATGAGGCCGAGGTGCGCTATCTCGTTCAAAACGAATGGGCCGTCACATCAGAAGATGTATTGTGGCGCCGGACCAAGCGCGGTCTGCATCTCAGCCGCGAGCAGGTGGCGGCGCTCGATGAATTCATGCGCGGCATAAGCCGGCGCCATGTCGCGGCTGCCGAATGAAGAGGGGTTTGAGCTGATGCGGAAGGCCTGGGAGGAGGCGTCATGCTGGAACTGAGAAACGTCACCAAGACGGTCGGTGCGGTCGAGCATATAAGCGACGTGTCGCTGACGCTCCAGCACGGCTCGCTCAACGTCCTGCTCGGACCGACGCTTTCGGGCAAGACCAGCTTGATGCGGCTGATGGCCGGCCTCGATGTGCCAACCTCCGGTTCGATCTGGTTCGACGGTCAGAATGTCACCGGCGTGCCGGTGCAGAAGCGCAAGATCGCCATGGTCTACCAGCAGTTCATCAACTATCCGGCGATGACCGTCTATGAGAACATCGCTTCGCCGCTGCGGGTAGCCGGCATCGAGCAGGCCAGGATCGACAGCCAGGTAGGTGAAGCCGCCGCACTTCTCAAGCTGACACCCTATCTCGACCGCACGCCGCTCAGCCTGTCCGGCGGCCAGCAGCAGCGCACCGCACTGGCGCGCGCCATCGTCAAGAACGCCAGCCTGGTCCTGCTCGATGAACCGCTCGCCAATCTCGACTACAAATTGCGCGAGGAACTGCGCGCCGAATTGCCCAGGATATTCGCCGCCGCCGGCACCATCTTCGTCTACGCCACCACCGAGCCGCACGAGGCCCTGCTGCTTGGCGGCAACACGGCGACGCTTTCGCAAGGCAAGATCACCCAGTTCGGACCGACCATCGAGGTGTTCCGCAAGCCGGTAGATCTGGTGACAGCCAGGACGTTTTCCGATCCGCCGCTTAACACCATCGTGCTCGCCAAGAAGGGTCGGGATTTCCTGCTCGAGGGCGGCGTGAACCTACCGGTGCCGGCCGAACTCTCCGGCATTGCCGAC
Source organism: Mesorhizobium sp. M0243 (assembly GCF_040321775.1). Classification (NCBI taxonomy): domain Bacteria; kingdom Pseudomonadati; phylum Pseudomonadota; class Alphaproteobacteria; order Hyphomicrobiales; family Phyllobacteriaceae; genus Mesorhizobium; species Mesorhizobium sp. M0243. The sequence goes on from NZ_JAMYSF010000016.1 coordinate 119,943, forward strand.
GCCATCTATACGATCGGTTTTCAGCCGCACCACTTGTCGCTCGAGCGGCCCAATGCGGCGGCGGTGCCGGTGCGTGCCAAGGTGACGATCACCGAGATCACCGGATCGGAGAGCTTCATCCATCTCGATTTCGCCGATGCGCGCTGGGTCATGCTGACCCATGGTATCAGGCATTTCGAGCCAGACGAGGTGGTCGAGGTGTTCATCGATCCGCGCCACATCATGGTTTTCGACGAGCACGGCAGCGCCGTGACTGCGTCGAAGCTGGCGGCTTGAGGGCAAAGAGATGGCACGCATCGACGTCAACCATGTCCGACATTCCTACCTGCCGAACCCGCAGAAAGATGCCGATTTCGCGCTGCGGGAAGTGCATCATGTCTTCGAGGACGGCGGCGCCTATGCGCTGCTCGGGCCCTCCGGTTGCGGCAAGACCACGCTGCTCAACATCATTTCGGGATTGTTGCACCCCTCGCACGGCCAGTTGCTGTTCAACGGCAAGGACGTGACCAATTTATCGACGCAGGAGCGCAACATCGCGCAGGTGTTCCAGTTCCCGGTCATTTACGACACCATGACCGTCTACGATAATCTGGCCTTCCCGCTGCGCAACCGCGGCGTGCCGGAAGCCGATGTCGACCGCAAGGTTCGCGAGACGTTGGAGATGATCGATCTGGCGTCCTGGGCGAAGAAGAAGGCGAGGGGCCTGACCGCCGACCAGAAGCAGAAGATCTCGCTCGGCCGCGGGCTGGTGCGCTCCGACGTCAACGCCATCCTGTTCGACGAGCCGCTGACCGTCATCGATCCGCACATGAAGTGGGTGCTGCGCTCGCAGCTGAAGCAGTTGCACCGCCGCTTTGGCTACACCATGGTCTATGTGACCCACGACCAGACCGAGGCGCTGACCTTCGCCGAGCAGGTCGTGGTCATGTATGATGGCGGCATCGTGCAGATCGGCACACCGGCCGAATTGTTCGAACGGCCACGCCATACCTTTGTCGGTTATTTTATCGGCTCGCCGGGCATGAACGTCATGCCGGTGGCGATCGACGGCAAGACGGCGACACTCGGCTCGCAGCGCATCGAACTGCCGGGCGCGCCAAAGGCAGGCAGCGGCGCCGTCGAGCTCGGCATCCGTCCCGAATATGTCCGGCTCGGCCGCGAAGGCATGGCCGTGCAGGTCAGCAAGGTCGAGGATCTCGGCCGCCACAAGGTGGTGCGCGCCAAGCTCGAAGGCCGCGATATTTCTGCCGTGATCGGTGAGGACGAGACCCTGCCCGCCGATCCGAAGGTGCGGTTCGACCCGGCCGGCATCAACATCTATGCCGATTCCTGGCGTGTCGAGATGGAGGCCTAGATGGAGAAGACCTGGAACAACAAGGCCTGGTTTATGGTGCTGCCGGTTCTTCTGCTGGTGGCGTTCTCGGCGGTGATCCCGCTGATGACGGTGGTCAACTATTCGGTGCAGGACACGTTCGGAAACAACGTCTTCTTCTGGAACGGCTCGGACTGGTACACCGAAATCCTGGAGTCGGAACGCTTCTGGCTGTCGATGGTCCGCAACCTGATCTTTTCCGCAACCATCCTCGCCATCGAGATTCCGCTCGGCATCTTCATCGCTCTTAACATGCCCAAGAAAGGCTGGGGCGTGCCAGTCTGCCTGGTGCTGATGGCTCTGCCGCTGCTGATCCCGTGGAACGTCGTCGGCACGATTTGGCAGGTATTCGGCCGCATCGACATTGGCCTGCTCGGCTACACGCTGTCGGCGCTCGGCTTCGACTACAACTACGTCAACGATCCGACTGATGCCTGGGTGACGGTCATCCTGATGGACGTATGGCACTGGACAAGCCTCGTCGTTCTGCTCTGCTACGCCGGACTGGTCTCGATCCCCGATGCTTTCTACCAGGCGGCCAAGATCGACGGCGCCTCACGCTGGGCAGTGTTCCGCTACATCCAGCTGCCGAAGATGAACCGCGTGCTTCTGATTGCAGTGCTGCTGCGCTTCATGGACTCGTTCATGATCTACACCGAGCCGTTCGTCGTCACGGGCGGAGGCCCTGGCAATTCGACGACGTTCCTGTCGATAGACCTGGTCAAGATTGCGATCGGTCAGTTCGATCTCGGGCCGGCGGCCGCCATGTCGATCATCTACTTCCTGATCATCCTTTTGCTGTCTTGGGTGTTCTACACCGTCATGACCAATGTCGATGCGGAGCGCTGAGATGAGCGGCGCCAACGAAGGAACGACGAGGCAGGACCGAGTGCGTGAGACGGCGGTTTCGGACGGGCTCGCCAGCACATTGTCGCAGGACCAGCTTGCGCGGCTGATGCGCCGGCGCGGCGAAGAATCCCGGTTCTGGTGGTTGGTGCCAACGATCTACATCATCTTTCTGATGCTGCCGATCTACTGGCTGGTCAATATGAGCTTCAAGACCAATCAGGAGATTCTGGGCGCGTTTTCGCTGTGGCCGAAGAGCCCGACCCTGGCCAACTACATCGTGATCTTCACCGACCCGTCCTGGTACAAGGGCTACATCAATTCGATCATCTATGTCGTCATGAACATGGTGATCTCGGTTTCGGTGGCGCTGCCGGCGGCCTACGCTTTCTCGCGCTACCGGTTCCTCGGCGACAAGCACCTCTTCTTCTGGCTGTTGACCAACCGCATGGCGCCGCCGGCAGTGTTCGCGCTGCCGTTCTTCCAGCTCTATTCGGCGTTCGGGCTGATCGACACGCATATCGCGGTGGCGCTGGCGCACTGCCTGTTCAACGTGCCGCTGGCGGTCTGGATCCTCGAGGGTTTCATGTCCGGCGTGCCGAAGGAGATCGACGAGACCGCCTATATCGATGGCTATTCCTTCCCGCGCTTCTTCCTGAAAATCTTCATGCCGCTGATCGCAAGCGGCGTCGGCGTGGCCTGCTTCTTCTGCTTCATGTTCTCATGGGTCGAACTGCTGATCGCGCGCACCTTGACCACGACGGCCGCCAAACCGATCGCGGCGATCATGACGCGTACGGTCTCGGCCTCCGGGCTCGACTGGGGCGTGCTGGCCGCCGCCGGCGTGCTCACCATCCTTCCAGGCGCGCTCGTGATCTGGTTCGTCCGCAACTACATCGCCAAGGGCTTTGCCCTAGGGAGGGTATGACCATGAACCTCACCTGGATGGCATGGACGCTGCCAACGGCGATCTTTTTCATCACGATCCTGGTACTGCTCTGTGGCATGGCGGTCTGGGAATACGCCTCGCCTGGCGGCAATCCCCGGGTCGGCCTCCTGCGCTTCGAGACGACGCGCGGCGACCGCCTCTTTGTTTCGCTGCTCGGCAGCGCCTTTATCCATCTCGCTTGGCTGGGTCTTGTCGGACCCAACCTGTGGTGGGCTCTCGCTCTCTCCGTAGTCTACGCCGTCGGCGTGTTCCGCTACGTATAGAGGGGGAAACTGTTGGAGCGACCGCGTGCCGACGGCCGCTCCAGATCGCACTTGAAACTTGAAAAGTGGAGGAACGAAATGCGAAGGCAATTTTTAACATCAACGACTGCGCTTGTCCTGCTCTGGGGAGCAGGCCAGGCCTATGCCGGAATGGACGAAGCCAAGACTTTCCTCGATACCGAAATCAAGGACTTGTCGACGCTCGATCGCGGCGCCCAGGAAGCCGAATTGCAATGGTTCATCGATGCCGCGAAGCCTTTCGCCGGGATGGACATCAAGGTGGTCTCCGAGACCATCGATACGCATAGCTATGAGTCCAAGGTCTTGGCGCCCGCCTTCACCGCGATCACCGGCATCAAGATCACTCACGACCTGATCGGCGAAGGCGATGTCGTCGAGAAGCTGCAGACGCAGATGCAGTCGGGCGAAAACATTTACGACGCCTACGTCAACGACTCCGACCTGATCGGCACCCACTGGCGGTACCAGCAGGCGCGCAGCCTGACCAAGTGGATGGCGAATGAGGGCAAGGATGTCACCAATCCCAACCTCGACCTCGCCGACTTCATCGGCACCAAGTTCACGACCGCTCCGGACGGCGACCTCTACCAGCTGCCCGACCAGCAGTTCGCGAATCTCTACTGGTTCCGCTACGACTGGTTCAACGACGAGAAGAACAAGGCCGATTTCAAGGCCAAGTACGGCTACGACCTCGGCGTTCCGGTCAACTGGTCGGCCTATGAGGACATCGCCGAGTTCTTCACCGGCCGCGAAATCGACGGCAAGAAGGTCTATGGCCACATGGACTACGGCAAGAAGGACCCCTCGCTCGGCTGGCGGTTCACCGATGCCTGGCTGTCCATGGCCGGCAATGGCGACAAGGGCCTGCCGAACGGTCTTCCGGTCGACGAATGGGGCATCAAGGTCAACGAGAAGTCGCAGCCTGTCGGCTCGTGCGTCGCGCGCGGCGGCGACACCAACGGCCCGGCTTCCGTATATTCGATCCAGAAGTACCTGGATTGGCTGAAGGCCTATGCGCCGCCGGAAGCCCAAGGCATGACGTTCGGCGAATCCGGCCCCGTCCCGTCGCAGGGCACGGTCGCGCAGCAGATGTTCACCTACACCGCCTTCACCGCCTCCTTCGTCAAGGAAGGGCTGCCGGTCGTGAACGCGGACGGCACCCCGAAATGGCGCTTTGCTCCCTCGCCGCATGGCGTCTACTGGAAGGACGGCATGAAGCTCGGCTACCAGGACGTGGGTTCATGGACGCTTCTCAAGTCCACGCCTGACGATCGCGCCAAGGCCGCCTGGCTCTATGCGCAGTTCGTCGTATCGAAGACGGTCGACGTGAAGAAGAGCCATGTCGGCCTGACGCTGATCCGCGAGTCGACGATCCAGGACAAGAGCTTCACGGAACGCGCTCCGAAGCTCGGCGGCCTGATCGAGTTCTACCGCTCGCCGGCCCGTGTTCAGTGGTCGCCGACCGGAACGAACGTTCCGGACTATCCGAAGCTGGCACAGCTCTGGTGGCAGGCGATCGGCGATGCGTCGTCGGGTGCCAAGACGGCACAGGAGGCGATGGACTCGCTTTGCTCTGAGCAGGAAAAGGTCATGGAACGCCTGGAAAAGGCCGGCATCCAGGGCGATATCGGCCCGAAGATGGCCGAAGAGCATGACCTCGCCTACTGGAACGCCGACGCGGTCAAGAAGGGCAATCTCGCTCCTCAGTTGAAGATCGAGAACGAGAAGGAAAAGCCGGTCACCATCAATTACGACGAGCTGGTGAAGAGCTGGCAAAAGTAAGACTGTTCTAAGCGGGCGTCTGCGCCCGTGTGACATTGGGGGAGGCGGCATCTTGCCGTCTCCCCTGTTTGTGTAAAAGACAAAGCGGGGAGGCATAATGACCGGATATATCCTTGCCATCGACCAGGGCACGACTTCGACCCGGGCGATCCTGTTCGACGGCGAGATGAAGGTCGCCGGCAGTGGGCAAAAGGAATTCGCCCAGCACTATCCGGCCTCCGGCTGGGTCGAGCACGATCCCGAGGATATCTGGGCGAGTGTGGTGTCGACCGTGAAGGCGGCGCTGAAGAAGGCCGGCCGGAATGCTTCCGACGTGGCCGCGATCGGCATCACCAATCAGCGCGAAACCGTGGTCATCTGGGACAGGGCGACCGGCAAGCCGATCCACAATGCCATTGTCTGGCAGGACCGGCGCACCGCGCCGCTGTGCCAGAAACTCAAGAAGCAAGGGTTGGAGAAAAAGTTCACCCGCAAGACCGGCCTGCTGCTCGATCCCTATTTTTCCGGCACCAAAATCGCCTGGATGTTGGACAAGGTGAAAGGCGCGAAAAAACGCGCCGAGAAGGGCGAATTGCTCGCCGGCACCATCGACAGCTTTTTGATCTGGCGGCTGACCGGCGGCAAGGTCCACGCAACGGACGCCACCAACGCCTCGCGCACGCTGGTCTACAATATCGCTGAGAATGCCTGGGACGACGAGTTGCTGTCGATCCTCAACATCCCGGTAGAAATGCTTCCCGAGGTGAAGGACTGCGCCGATGACTATGGAATCACGGAGAAAAATCTCTTTGGCGCCGAGATAAGAATCCTCGGTGTCGCCGGCGACCAGCATGCGGCAACCATCGGCCAGGCCTGCTTCGAGCCAGGCATGATGAAATCGACCTACGGCACCGGCTGTTTTGCGCTCCTCAACACAGGCAGCGACCTGGTGCGTTCGAAGAACCGGCTCTTGACCACCATTGCCCACAGGCTGAACGGCAAGACGACTTACGCGCTGGAGGGCTCGATCTTCATTGCCGGTGCTGCGGTGCAATGGCTGCGTGATGGCATCAAGGTGATCGGCAAGGCCGAACAGAGCGGCAAACTGGCTGATGAAGCCGATCCGACCCAAAACGTCTATCTGGTGCCGGCCTTCGTCGGGCTCGGCGCGCCGCATTGGGACGCCGAGGCACGCGGTGCGATTTTCGGACTGACGCGCAATTCAGGACCGGCGGAGTTTGCCCGCGCCGCGCTCGAATCCGTCGCCTACCAGACACGCGACCTGCTCGACGCCATGCGCAAGGACTGGAAAGGCGCTTCGGCCAAGACAGTGCTGCGTGTCGATGGCGGCATGGTGGCGTCGGACTGGACCATGCAGCGGCTGGCCGACATCCTCGATGCGCCGGTCGACCGCCCGACCATTCTCGAGACGACCGCGCTCGGTGCAGCCTGGCTGGCCGGCTCGAAAGCTGGCGTTTGGCCGGATGCAAAGAAGTTTGCGAAGAGTTGGGCACTCGAACGGCGCTTCAAGCCGGACATGGATGGCTCCGTGCGCGCAGCTAAGCTCGCTGGTTGGCGCGATGCTGTGCGCAGGACGCTCAGCGTGTCATAAACAGCCATCAGTGGCGGGTGATGGGGCGCGAGGAATGCAGCCAGATTGGTATCCTGCTTGGCGCGACGAGGCTATCGAACAGCTGAAGGCCAAGAATGCACGCTTGAAAAAAGATCTCCACCTCGGTAGCTGGTTGCGCTATGACTATGACCTGACGGCCGGAACGCTTCTGTTCTCGCAAGACGGGGTCGCCAAGGTCGTTACCGAAATCCAGATTGTCGGCTCAACGAGCACGGAGGCCGGAAACTGGCTGTGGGCTTGGGCAAATTCCAGCCTGCCCAGCGAGCTCCTCAGCGATGCAAAGCTAGTCCGATCCTTCGGGGAGCAGAATGGCATCGACGAACTGGCCCAAGCCTATGCGACGGATGCGGACAATGCGCTGGAAGTGGTTGGTTGGGAACTCAGTGCGGTGATGGCCCGTATCTGCAATGGGTTGGGTATCTATCGTTGTCCCAGCAGAGAGGACGGCGGTGGCTTTTATCTGATGCTCAAGAGCATCAACTGGGCAAGCTGACGGCAACTGTTCGTCTTCCGGCCAAAGGATCAAAAGCCCGCGCCGTTGCCGGCGCGAGCTCCACTAACGCATCTCAGCTACTTAAACGCGCCTTGATCAGTAAGGCGAACGGCACTCCTTGCGAGGGCCGTAATTCGGCTGGAACGTGTTGTCCGAAGCACGGTAGCTGCGATAGCGGTCGTAGCACCATTGGACGTGGGCGTTGCCTCCGTAGACGCGGTTGTTTTCGTTGTTGATGATTGCGCCGGTAATCAGCGCGCCAGTAGCGAAGGCGGCAAGCGGGAACCAATAATCGCCGTGACGACGGTAGCCGGGGCGATATTCGCGATAGCCCCGATGGCCGTTCCAATATGCGCCGCGATTGCGGGAAAAATTGCGGTCACGCGAAAAACTGCGGTCACGCGAAAAATTGCGATTGTGGCGGTCCTTACGCCACTCCCGGTACTGGACTGTCTGCACATCCGGCACCGCGACCTGGGATTGCGGCACATAGTTCGGTTGGGCATTAACGGACACCGCCTCCGCCGCAACGAATGTGACGGAGAGAGTGGCCGCCAGCAGGCTCGTTGTGATTCTGTTCATTGGTCTTCTCCTCGATAGTTTGGCGGACGTCCCTGTGCCGGGAAAACGAGCGGCGCATACAATTGTTCCCCAGACTGGATGCCGCTGTCGGGCAGAAATGCCAGTGTTCCCTTGGCTGTTCTCCCACCGATGGCGCGGCTGGCAAGTGTCGCGACAGGGCGAAGCCGCCCGTGTTTGCGAGCCCTCTTTTTCCGGTTGACCGGTCGAGGCACTCTCCCTATGTTCCGCGCAATTTCGAGGGCCGCCTTTCGCCCGCGGGAGCGCGTAGCTCAGCCGGTAGAGCAACTGACTTTTAATCAGTAGGTCATGGGTTCGAATCCCATCGCGCTCACCAAATCCACGCGATAAACTGTCACCCATCTCTCGGGAAGGGCACACCACAACCGGTGGGGAAGCCGTCAACGCTTCCAGAAAGCGCGGTGCGGTGCGAGCATCTCGTCGGCGATTTCGGGGAAGGGGCCAAAGACCTCGATCTTTTTCTGGCCGGAGTCGAGGACGGTGCGCGAAGAGAGGCTCATCGTCGGATTCTCTGCGTGATCCCCGGTGAGCGCCAGCAGCTCGGTCTCCTCGAAGCCGTAGACCAGCCGGCCGATATTCGCCCAGTAGAGCGTTCCGGTGCACATCGCGCAGGGCTCACCGGTTGAGACCAGCGTGCATTGCCATAAGAACTCCGGCTCGTAGGCTGCCGCGGCGCGCCGGGCGAGCTCCGTCTCGGCGTGGCGCACCGTGTCGAGATTGCCTTGCCGCATCAGCACCCGATCGTCCGGCCCGACCAGCACGCAACCAAACGGATGATGCCCATGCGCCGCCGCCTCGCGCGCGACCGCGTCGGCGGATCGAAGGTGGGCGAGCATCTGATCGCGTGTCATGGCAAGATCCTGTCATGCCGACATCCACCGATGAGCGGCTGAGCGAGATTGGTGCCAACGGACGCGAGTGGCAAGAGCCAACTTTTGCTTGAGACCTTTGCCTCGGGATATCAGACCTTTGCCCTACAATCCGCCGGCCGGTCTTGGCGTCGAACAGATGAGCACAGGCGCGGCAAAGCGGAAAGCCGGCTGAAAAGGCCATCCTCGCCGAGCTTCTCGAAGGAGTTCGGCGGCGCGAAAATGCGAACAGCGTCAGACCGAAGGCTCCCCGAACACCAGCGAAACATTGGCGCCGGCGTGGCGTTCGAGCCGGCCGGCGAGGTCGAGTTCCAGCAGCACCATGAAGACCTGGGCCGGGTGCAGGCCGGTGTGGCGGATGATCTCGTCGACCGCCACTGGCGTCGGGCCGAGCGCCTCGATGACGCGGGCGCGGTCGCTTTCGCCGGGCGGTGGTGTGGCCGAGAAGTCGGGCGGCTCTTCGAACGGCGGCACGTCGGGCGCCCGCATGCCGGTCAGCGGGGCGATCGCCCTGGAAATATCCGATGCCTCGGTGACCAGGGTGGCACCATCCTTGAGCAGGCCGTTGGTACCGGCGGCGCGTGGATCGAGCGGTGAGCCCGGCACGGCAAAGACCAGCCGGCCCATTTCGCCGGCAAGCCTGGCGCTGATCAGGGAGCCGGAGCGTTGCGCTGCCTCGACCACCACCAGCCCAAGGACCGCACCCGCAACAAGGCGGTTGCGGCGCGGAAAATCCTGGGCGCGCGGCTGCCAGCCGAACGGCATCTCCGAAATGATGGCGCCACGCTCGGCGATTTCCTCGCACAGGCCGGCATTTTCAGGCGGGTAAGGCAGGTCGAGACCGCCAGCCAGGACGCCGATCGTGCCGGTCGCAAGACTGCCCTGATGCGCCGCGGTGTCGATGCCGCGCGCCAGGCCGGAGACGATTGCGTAGCCGTCGCGGCCGAGGTCGGCTGCCAGCATGCGTGCCATCTTGATGCCGGCCAGCGACGCGTTGCGTGCCCCGACGATGGCGACACCCGGCAGCCGGAAAACAGCTGCGTTGCCCTTTACCGCCAGCAGGGGCGGCGGATGGTCCATGTTGCGCAACAGGGGTGGGTAGTCTGTCTCACCGATCCCGACAAAGCGGGCGCCGGCCTTTCCGGCTAGTTCCAGTTCCGCCTCGGCTTCGGCAACGGAAGGGATGCGAGCGATCCGGATGGCGCCGCCCGAAATCATCAGTTCCGGCAATATCTCCAGCGCCACCTCGGCCGAACCGAAACGGTTGATGAGGTCGCGAAAGGATGCGGGGCCGACATTCTGGGTGCGGATCAGCCGCAGCCAGCTCAGCCGCTGCCGGTCGCTGAGACGCGGCCCGGCGGCCGGCCCACTCACGACGGCGGCAGGCTCGCTCACCCCTTGGCTCCGATCTTGCCCTCGGTGCCGGCAAGCAGGCGTGAAATGTTTTCCCGGTGCTTGATGAAAACGATGATGCTCATCAGCACGAACAAGGCCGCATTCTGCGGTGTGCTCAGGACATGGAGGGCGATCGGCACGATGACCGCCGCTGTCAGCGCCGCAAGCGAGGAATACCGGAAGAGGAATGCCATCACCAGCCAGGCGACGGCGAAGATCAGCGCCACCTGCCAGGAAAGGCCGATCAGCACACCGAGATAGGTGGCGACGCCCTTGCCGCCCTTGAAACCGAGCCAGACCGGGAAGAGATGACCGAGAAAGGCGCCGAGACCGGCCCAGATCGCCAGGTCAGGCGCGAAATGGCCTGCTATCAGCACGGCGGCCGTGCCCTTCAGCGCGTCGAGCAGCAGCGTCGCGGCGGCAAGGCCCTTGTTTCCGGTGCGCAGAACGTTGGTGGCGCCGATATTGCCAGAGCCGATCTTGCGCACATCGCCAAGGCCAGCCGCGCGGGTGAGCAGGAGCCCGAACGGAATCGAGCCAAGCAAATAGCCGAACACGAGCGCTGGGATGAGGCTGTAAATCATTGTTTCCCCCGCATTTCCCCAGTTCGGCCGGATCAGGCGCGATGCGCCGTGGCCGGTTCAGGCGGAAAACACTGTGCGGCCCGCAACCAGCGTTTGCAAGACCTTGCCTTGCAGTCGCGCGCCTTCGAAACAGGTGTTTTTCGACCGCGAACGAATGCCGCTTTCGCTGACGATCCAGGGTCCGTCGAGGTCGACAAGCGCAAGATCGGCGACAGCGCCCGGCTTCAGCGTGCCGCCGGGCAGGCCGAACAGTTTTGCGGGAGCGGTGGACAGGGTTTCTATCAGCCGCAGCAACGGCACATCGCCATTGTGGTAGAGCCGCAGTGCGGCGCCCAGAAGCGTCTCCAACCCTATGGCGCCGGCCGCCGCATCGGCGAAGGGCAGGCGCTTGGTGTCGACATCCTGCGGATCATGCGAGGAGACGATGATGTCGATCGTGCCGTCCCTGACCGCCTCGATCATCGCCAACCGGTCTTCCTCGGCGCGCAAAGGTGGCGTCAGGCGGAAGAAGGTGCGGTATTCGCCGACATCGTTTTCATTCAGCGACAGATTGTGGATCGCCACGCCTGACGTCACCGTCGCGCCGTCGGCTTTCGCACGCGTTATGGCGTTTGCCGCCATCGCCGTCGAGATCTTTGCTGCATGGTACGAACCACGCGTCAGCCGGGCCAAGGCCAGATCGCGCTCCAGCGGGATGGATTCGGCTTCGCGCGGAACGCCGGAGAGGCCGAGCCAACTGGCGTAGAGGCCTTCATTCATCACGCCGGATGAACCGAGGTCCGCATCCTGCGTCTCATGCACGATGGTGGCGTCGAAGTCGCGCGCATAGGTCAGCGCGCGGCGCATCACCAGCGCGCTCGATATGGTGTGGCGGCCATCGGTGAAGGCGACGGCGCCGGCTTCGCGCAGCAGGCCGAACTCGGTCATTTCGCGCCCGTCGAGGCCCTTGGTGATCGCCGCAGCCGGAAAGACGTTGACGATGGCCGTGTCCTTGGCGGTGCGCAGCACGAATTCGACCAGCGCCACATTGTCGATCACCGGATCGGTATCGGGCATCATGACGATGGATGTGACGCCGCCGGCCGCCGCCGCGACACTTGCCGACGCAATGGTCTCGCGATGCTCGCCGCCCGGTTCGCCGATGAAGACACGGCCGTCGATCAGGCCTGGAATGATCGCCTTGCCGGCGCAGTTGATAACGGTGGCGCCCTCGGGCGCGCCCTGGTTCAGCGCTGCTTTGCCGGCGGCTACGATCTTGCGGCCATCGACGAAGACGGCGCCGACTTCATCGATGCCGCGCGAGGGGTCGACAACGCGGGCGCGCTCAAAGACCGTTATGCTCATGCGCCGCGGCCCTCTTGATTACGGCGCGGGTCAAGAAGCGCTTCCATCACCGCCATGCGCACGGCGACGCCCATTTCAACTTGTTCCTGGATGACGCTTTGCGGACCGTCGGCGATTTCCGAGGCGATCTCGACGCCGCGGTTCATCGGCCCGGGATGCATCACCAGCGCGTCATCCTTGGCGGCCTTCAGTTTCTCGGCATCGAGGCCGAAATAGCGGAAATATTCGCGGACCGAAGGCACGAAGGCGCCCTCCATGCGCTCGCGCTGCAGGCGCAGCATCATCACCACATCGGCGCCCTTGAGGCCTTCGGCCATCGAACGGGTTACGATGACGCCCATCTTCTCGATGCCGGTGGGCAGCAGCGTCGACGGAGCGACGACGCGCACCTGCGCGCCGAGCGCGTTGAGCAGCATGATGTTGGAACGCGCCACGCGCGAATGCAGGATGTCGCCGCAGATTGCCACGATGAGCTTCGACAGCGGACCCTTGGCGCGACGAATGGTCAGCGCATCGAGCAGCGCCTGTGTCGGGTGTTCATGCGCGCCGTCGCCGGCGTTGACGACGGAGCAGCCGACCTTCTGCGCCAGAAGGGCGGCAGCACCGGCCGATTGGTGGCGGATGATCAGGATGTCGGGCCGCATGGCGTTCAGCGTCATCGCCGTGTCGATGAGCGTTTCGCCCTTCTTCACCGAAGAGCTTGCCACCGACATGTTCATGACATCGGCGCCGAGCCGCTTTCCGGCAAGCTCGAACGACGACTGTGTGCGCGTCGAGGCTTCATAGAAGAGGTTGATCTGGGTGCGGCCGCGCAGCGTCGAGGTTTTCTTCTCGGACTGCCGCGAGATCGCGACCGCCCGGTCCGCCCTGTCGAGCAACAGCTCGATATCGGCGGGGGAAAGGTCGCGGATGCCCAGAAGATGGCGATGAGGATAGGGGGACGAAGCGTCGGTCATCTCAAGGCGCTGCTATAGGGTGGAGACTTTGCGGCCGCAAGCGCCAGCTTTGCATTGTAGCCGTTCTCCTCAATTTTTTCGTGTAGATAGCCGATTGTATCGGCCGGTATTTTCATCGCGCGCGCTGCATGGCTTGGCTATATCTAGCCGACAGCCTTGGATTCGTGGCTTTCTGACGATAGAAGGATTGGGCGTGACCGACGACGTGACGAACCAGCCGCCGCCGCTGACGGGCGGCAACGCCTGGCGGGGCGATCCGTTGCTGATCCAGCTAGCGGAGCGTTTTTCCGATCCGGTGCGCAAGGAACTCGATGGTCTCGGCCGCTTTGTGCTGACGCAGGAGGCGCAGGAATTGGCGCGCCTCGCCAATGTCGAGACGCCGAAGCTCAGGACGCATGATCGCCAGGGACGGCGCATCGACGTGGTTGAGTTCCATCCCGCCTATCACGCCTTGATGCGCCGCTCTGTGGCCAACGGGCTGCATTCCTCGGTGTGGGAGAACGGCGACACCGAGATCGGCCGCCGCCATCAGGTCCGCGCCGCCCGGTTTTATCTCACGGCTGAGCTCGAGACCGGGCATCTGTGCCCCATCACCATGACCAACGCTTCGCTGGCGGCCTTGATGGCCAGCCCGAAACTGTTTCGCGAATGGGCGCCGCGCGTGACGACGCGCAAATACGACCAGAGCCAAAAGCCGCCGGTCGAGAAGACCGGGCTGACGCTCGGCATGGGCATGACCGAGAAACAGGGCGGCACCGATGTGCGCGCCAATGTGACGAGGGCGGAACGCGCCGGCAGCGGTTTTTATCGTCTGAACGGGCACAAATGGTTCATGTCGGCGCCGATGTCGGATGCCTTCCTGGTGCTGGCGCAGGCGCCTGAGGGACTATCGTGCTTCCTCGTGCCGCGCGTTCTCGGTGACGGCTCGGGCAACGGCTTCCGCTTTCAGCGGCTGAAGGACAAGCTCGGCAATCGTTCGAACGCCTCCTCCGAAGTCGAATTTGTCAATGCCATCGGCGAGATGGTCGGCGAAGCCGGTGCCGGTGTGAAGACGATCATGGACATGGTCACCCTGACCCGGCTCGATTGTGCCATCGCATCGTCGGCGATCATGCGCGCGGGCCTGGCCGAGGCCGTTCACCACGCCCGCCATCGCCAGGTGTTCGGTTCGACCCTGATCGAGCAGCCGTTGATGCAGCGCGTTCTGGCCGACATGGCGCTCGATGTCGCCGCCGCCACCGCGCTGTCGTTCCGGTTGGCGCGCTCCTTCGACGAGGCGGCCGGCGATCGCGGCGAGGCGGCGTTTGCTCGGGCCATGACGCCGGTCGTCAAATACTGGGTCTGCAAGATCGCGCCGCCTTTGCTCTATGAGGCTATGGAGTGCCTCGGCGGCAATGGCTATGTCGAGGAGGCGCCACTCGCCCGCTACTATCGCGAGGCCCCGGTCAATGCGATCTGGGAAGGCTCGGGCAATGTCATGGCGCTTGATGTGCTGCGCGTGCTCGGCCGTGCGCCCGGCCTGTTCGAGGATGTGCTGGCCGGCATCGACCGTGATCTCGGCGCCGGCGGACGCGGCACGATCGGCGTGCTGAAGGCGGCGATGCAGGTTGCTTCAACCGACGAAGGTTCTGCCCGGCTGCTGACCGAGCAGCTGGCACTGTCGGCTGCGGCGGCGGAATTGCGCCGTCTGGGGGCAGGGCGGATCGCCGACGCTTTCGTCGAGACGCGTTTGGCCGGCCAATGGCGCAACACCTATGGCATGATCGATTCGCGCCACGATGCACGCATGATCATCGACACGCTCTATCCGCCGGTGAACTGAGCACGAGCATCGCAAAAACCGGCGCCATCCACAGTTTTGACGTGTTGGCGGGCATCCTCACGCGTATGGCTAATCGTCGTTAACCTTAACAAATGGTTTCCGTTGCGATGGCGGACGGCAAGGCCCACTGTCCTAGTGCAAGCAGGGAATGGTTCAGATTGGCCGTCTCTTGCTTTGCGAAGCAGGAACACCGATGCGACAGGTACTGACCTCTTTTCTGGCCTTGCACTGGGCGATTGTTTTCGCCCTGCTTGCGCTAATCTGCATCGACGGAAACCGGGGTGTGGCGGCGGCGCTCGGCGTGCTGGGCACTACAATCGAGGGTACCCGCTTCGTCGACCTCGACAATTTCGTCGTCGTGGCGCCGCTCGCCACCGCATTGCTTGTCGTCGCGGTTCTGTTTTTCTGGGCCTTTGTCGAAGCCCTGGTCAACGACGCGACCAGCGCGGGCGCCGACAGCGTCGCCCGCATCGCCTTCATATGCGCGTCCGGCGTGTTGTCGCTGATCGTCGTCGGTGGCGCCGCGCAAGGCATCAACGGGCTCTTCATGGCCGTCGCCGTGCAACTGGCGGCACTTCTGGCGTCCTATGTCGCCATGCTTGCCGAGCGGCGGTCCGTGGTTGCGGCAGCGGCTTCCGGCGAAAGCGAGATCCATGCCGTCGCGCATGGCATGGCAAAAGCCGCGGCCCACAATTCGCTGCTTTCACTCATATCAGGCCGAACGGTCTCCAAGACCGGCTCCAATCCCAGGGGAGGCCGCTGATGCGCTACATCTTCGGATTTTGGGCGGCGCCGATGGCGATTTTCTGGGGCTGGTTCTATCTGTCGGCCAATGACATCAATTTCGGCTACACGATGCTCAGCCGACAGATGCACGACTTCTTCTTCCAGCTCTATGGCCAGATGCTCGGCATCGATCCGGCGATCATTCCCGGCATGGTGGCGAAGACGTGCGTCTTCGACGGGTTGCTGCTGATGGCGCTTTGGGCCTTCCGCCGTCGCCGCGAAATCGCCGGCTGGGTCAGACAGCGCTGGGCGGGTCCGGTTCCGTTCGAGCGGATGCGTGGAGCGACTGAAGCCGGTCCAAAACTCCCTGCAGAATAAACGCGGCTGCCGCCGAATCGATCTTGCCGGCGCGCTTGCGGCGCGAGAAATCCATCTCGATCAGCGTCCTTTCGGCCGCGACCGTCGATAGTCTTTCATCCCAGAGCACGAAGGGCAGGTCGCTCATCTGGGCCATGTTGCGGACGAAGGCGCGTGATTTCTGCGCACGCGGACCTTCCGAACCGTCCATGTTGATCGGCAGCCCAATCACCACCGCGCCGGCATTCTCCTTGTGCAGCAAGGCGAGCAGCACCGCCGCATCGAGCGAGAATTTCCTTCGCATGATGACCGGGCGCGGATGGGCGAAGGAAAACCTCTGGTCCGAGACCGCGACGCCGATCGTCTTGTCGCCGAGGTCAAGCCCCGCCAGCGTCTTGCCGCCGGTTAGCCGCGCCGGCAATTCTTCGATCGTGATAATGCCCACCGGCCGTCCTTCGCCTTTCACCACCAGGTGTTTTGTCAAACGCGTGGCGGACAAGTAACCCTTTGATCTCGGGGCCATCGGCGTTCTATCCTTTGGCAAGATAAAAATCGAGGAATGCATTCATGAAACTGACCTGGTACGGCCACTCGGCCTTTCGCATCGAGACCGCTGATGCCAAGATCCTCATCGATCCCTATCTGATCGGCAATCCGTCCTGGACGGGCGGCTGGGAGGGACCGGCCGAGGGGATCACGCATGTGCTGCTGACGCATGGCCACAGCGATCACATCAGCGGCGCCGTGGAAGTGCTCGGCAAAAGCGGCGCGCAGCTGGTCGCCAATTTCGAGATCTGCATGTATCTGGTCGGCAAGGGGGTCAGCGACAAGAAGATCAACCCGGGCAACATCGGCGGCACCGTCGATTGCGGCAGCTTCACCACCACTTTAGTCCAGGCGCTGCACTCATCCTCGTTCCCCGGCGAGGGCGGCCAGAACACCTATCTCGGCAATCCGGGCGGCCTCGTCCTGCATTTCCCGGAAGACAAGACGCTCTATCACATGGGCGACACCGACATCTTCTCCGACATGGCGCTGATCAACGAGTTGCATGAACCGAAGATCGGCATCGTGCCGATCGGCGACCGTTTCACCATGGGCGGCGCGGTGGCTGCACTTGCCTGCCGGCGCTTCTTCAAATTCGATACCGTGGTTCCCTGTCACTTCGGCACGTTTCCGATGATCGATCCGACCGCCGACAAGTTCGAGGCCGGCATGGAAGGGTCCGGCGTGACGGTGGCATTGCCTGATATCGGTGAGACGATTACGATCTAGGCGTGGCGAAAGCGGAATAAGACCATGGCTTTGAGGAAATCTCTTTGTGTATCGATGTTGGTCGCGGCGTCGCCCGCGCTCGCCGCGGATGATTTCATCGAGGGCGTCTACCTGCAATCCGAGGAGCTTTGCAAACAGGCCAAAAAGGACACGCTGCAAACGCTGATCGACGCAGGCAACATCGTGCTTTCGGCGCACGGCCTGCAGAGCGTCGAATACAATTGCGAGTTTCTGCAGATCAGCAAGGCCACGGCTTCGCCGAGCTGGGCGGTGACGGCCATCTGCCAGGAACCGGGTTATGTCTTTCCCGACGTTCTCTCCGTGACGCAAATGAACGCCAAGCAGATCGATCTCGTGTCGGTTCGGCCCGTCGACGACGAAAGCGAAGCAAGCGGCAACAGCGGCAGCTACTATCTGTGCGAAGGCGTTGCTCTGCCATAGACGTATTCTGAGGGCCCACGAGCGGGCCGCCGGCACAGCCTGGTCTCTCGCACGATGCATGTTGCGCAGCGCGCGCGGCGCCGCTATAGCCCGAACTGGTTTTCCCCGAGGCAAAAACATGTCCGTAGATCTTCAGACAGTGAAGCGCGTCGCGCATCTCGCCCGCATCGCGGTGAGCGAAGAAGATGCCGAACGGATGACCGGGGAGCTGAACGCCATTCTGGGCTTCGTCGAGCAGCTGAACGAGGTCGATGTTTCCGGTGTCGAACCAATGACCTCGGTAACGCCGATGGACATGAAGAAGCGCAGCGATGTCGTCACCGACGGCGGCAAGGCCGCCGACATCGTCGCTAACGCGCCGGCGACCGAAGAGAATTTCTTCCTCGTGCCGAAGGTCGTGGAGTAAGTCGGCCGATGGCAATCGAGATCGCCATTGAGAAGCCGCTCCAGGACGACGTGCGCAGGCTGGTCACGGAACTCAACGAGACCTTGCTCGAACTGACGCCGCCGGAGCATTGCTACCATTTGACGGTCGAGCAGATGGCCGGTGAGGACACGACGGTTTTCATCGCCCGCGATAATGGCCTGGCCATTGGCTGCGGCGCGCTGAAGCGTCATGACGGCGCCATTGGCGAGGTCAAGCGCATGTATATCAGGCCGTCGCATCGCGGGCAGAAGATCGGCGCGAAAATCGTTGAGCGGGTCGGATCGCTGGCGCGCAACGAGGGGCTGAAGCGCCTGGTGCTGGAGACGGGCGATCGTCATCCCGCGGCGTGGACAGTCTACGAACGCGCCGGGTTTTCGCGCTGCGGCCCGGTGCTGGATTATCCCGATTCTGAGTGGTCGGTGTTTTACGAAAAGAGCCTTTGATGAGCGACCTGACCCAGCTGACGATTTCACAGGCCCGCGCCAAGCTGCGCGACAAGGAAATCACCGCGACCGAGATCACCGAGGCCTATCTCGGCGCTATCGAGCGCGCCAATCCGGCGCTCAATGCCTATGTCGCCGTGACCGGCGACAAGGCGCGCGACATGGCCAAGGCGTCCGACGCCAGGCTGGTCAAGGGCGAGGGCGGTGCGCTGGAAGGCATTCCGTTGGGGATCAAGGACCTGTTCGGCACCGAAGGCGTCCACACGCAGGCTTGCAGCCATGTGCTCGACGGGTTCAAGCCGCGCTACGAATCGACCGTTACGTCAAATCTGTGGGCCGACGGCGCCGTTATGCTCGGCAAACTCAACATGGACGAGTTCGCCATGGGCTCGTCCAACGAGACGTCCTACTATGGCCCGGTCATCAATCCGTGGCGGCGCTCGCGCCTCGATACTGCGGTGATGCCCACGACGCATCAGGGCGACGGCGGCTTCGTTTCGGCCGGCGGCACGAGGACCGTGCGCAGCCTGGACAATGCGCAGTTGGTGCCGGGTGGCTCTTCTGGCGGGTCGGCCACGGCAGTCTCCGCCTTCCTGTGCGCCGGCGCGACCGCGACGGACACTGGCGGCTCGATCCGCCAGCCGGCCGCCTTCACCGGGACGGTCGGCATCAAGCCGACCTATGGCCGCTGCTCACGCTGGGGTATCGTCGCGTTCGCCTCGTCGCTCGACCAGGCCGGCCCGATCGCGCGCGACGTACGCGATGCCGCGATCCTGTTGAAATCGATGGCCTCTGTCGATCCGAAGGACACGACGTCGGTCGACCGGCCGGTGCCGGATTATGAGGCGGTGATCGGCAAGCCGATCAAGGGCATGAAGGTCGGCATTCCCAGGGAATACCGCGTCGACGGCATGCCCGAAGAGATCGAAGCGCTGTGGCAGAAGGGCATTGCCTGGCTGAAGGACGCCGGCGCCGAGATCGTCGACATTTCCCTGCCGCATACGAAATACGCGCTGCCCGCCTATTACATCGTGGCGCCGGCCGAGGCTTCGTCCAACCTCGCCCGCTATGATGGCGTCCGCTACGGCTTGCGCGTGCCGGGCAAGGATATCGTCGACATGTATGAGAAGACCCGCGCCGCGGGTTTCGGCCGCGAGGTCAAGCGCCGCATCATGATCGGCACCTATGTGCTGTCGGCCGGCTATTACGACGCCTACTATCTGCAGGCGCAGAAGGTGCGCAATCTGATCAAGCGGGATTTCGAGACTGTCTTCGCCGCCGGCGTCGATGTCATCCTGACCCCGGCAACGCCGTCCGCCGCCTTCGGCATCGCCGACGAGGACATGGCTGCCGATCCGGTCAAGATGTACCTGAACGACATCTTCACCGTCACTGTGAACATGGCGGGCCTGCCGGGCATCGCTGTGCCCGCCGGGCTCGACGCCAAGGGCCTGCCGCTCGGCCTGCAGCTGATCGGCCGGCCGTTCGATGAGGAAACCCTGTTCCAGACCGCTGCCGTCATCGAGCAGGCCGCAGGCACGTTCCAGCCGGAGAAGTGGTGGTAGGGACGTCGCTCGTCTAGCGCATGCCCTGAAAGTCGAATCGATTTTCGGAAGGATCCTGCGCAAAATCAAAGTGTTAGCGTCCTTTGAGCGCGCACGCCCGCGCGGCGCTGCAATGGGGTGAGCGATGTTCTTCTACCTGTCCAAGATCTTTTGGTTCTTCATCCAGCCGCTGAACCTGGCGATCTTTCTGCTGCTGGCGGGATTGCTCGCGGCCATGATCGGGCGCCGGCGGCTGGCGGCTACCGGCAGCGTGCTGGCATTTCTGGTCCTTGCGCTGTCAGCGTGGACGTCGCTCGGCGCCATGATGCTCAATCCGCTGGAAGAGCGCTTCGCGCGCCCGCCGCTGCCGGCAAAGGTCGACGGCATCGTCGTGCTCGGCGGCGGCTTCGAGGGCGCCATCAATCTGGCGCGCGGCAGCTATGAGTTGAACAGCAGCGGAGATCGGATGGTCGAGACCGCAGTTCTGGCCCGGCGCTTTCCTACCGCCAAGGTGGTCGTCTCCGGCGGCACCGGCGCGTTGTTTCTCGATGGCGAGGGCGATGCCGCAACCGCGCCGCGCCTGCTCACCGCGCTTGGCGTGGCCGCCGATCGTCTGATCCTGGAGAACAAGTCCCGCAACACCTATGAGAACGCGGTCTTCACCAAGGAGTTGCTAACGCCGAAGCCCGGCGAGACCTGGCTGCTGGTGACTTCGGCCTTCCATATGCCGCGCGCCAAGGCGCTGTTCGACAAGGCTGGCTTTGCGACTGTTCCCTGGCCGGTCGACTATCGCACCTCGGGCAAAGAAGGCATCGGCCTGTTCCGCGACAATCCAGCCGATTCGCTGCAGGCCGCCACCATGGCCATCCGCGAATGGATCGGGCTTTTTGCCTACTGGCTGTCAGGCCGGATCGATCAGCCTTTTCCAGGCGGCTGACCGATCACCGCCTGCCTGGCGGCCGAGAAGAACTGGCGCCGCACCAGAACGGCCAGCAGCAACAGCGTCGACAACACGAACACCATTGGGTCGACGAACCAGCCGAGATAACCGATCGAGAAGAACACGCCGCGCAGGCCGGAGTTGAAGTGCTTTCCGGCCAGCATGTTCATTTGCGCCGCACGCCACACCGCCGTTTCGGTGACCGGATTGCGTGAGGCTTCGCCATGCGGGATCGGCACGGCGCCGATCAGGATCGTGCAATAGTTGAACAGCCGGTACGCCCAGCCGAATTTGAAGAACGAAAACGCCAGGATCAGCACCAGCCCGAACACCTTTATCTGGAAGGCCGCGCGCGACGGCGCGCCACCCAGGGGCAGGTCGCTGAGCACTTCAAGAACCCGGTCGGATGCGCCGAGCAGGGCAAAACAGCCGCCGATGGCGATCAGCGAGCTGGAGGCGAAGAAGGCGGTGCCTTGCTGCAGCCCGCTCATGATGGCGGTATCGACGATGCGGATCTCGCGCTCGGCCATGGTCCGCATCCAGGCTTGCCGCTGTGCATTCATCGCCGTCGTCAGTGACATGCGGCTGACCAGCTTGCCGTCGGAGGCGAACGTGTGCAGCAGCCACGCGACGAGGAAGAAGGCCAGCGCCGCGAGATCGGCTGTCGAAAGATCGAGGGAATCGCCCATGGCCTGAATTTAGCACATTCAGCGCGATCGCTTCGATGTCCGCCTACAGCGATAAGGCACCAATGTCGCTGCCGGAGCAAACAAGGTCGGCGGGTGCAGCGCCGCGATTTCCAAAAGAGCGGAAACATCGTGGGAATTCCTATATGTAGTCATCGACCTGACGCCAGGAGACAACGCCGCGTGTTCCTTTCGGTTTTCGACCTGTTCAAGATCGGCATAGGACCCTCGAGTTCGCACACGATGGGGCCGGTGACAGCCGCTGCGCGGTTTCTCGACGAGGTCGCGGGAAATGACTGGCCGCGTCCGGCGGGCGTCAAGGTCGATCGGCTTGGCGCAAGTCTGCACGGGTCACTCGCCTACACCGGTATTGGCCACGGCAGTGATCGCGCCGTCATGCTCGGCCTTGCCGGCCTGACGCCGCAGACGGTCGATCCCGACCAGGCCGATGGCATTGCCAGCCGCATCGCCGCCGAAAAGCGCATTTCGCCGCCCGGCCATCCCGCCTATCGCTTCGATCCGGCCACCGATCTGGTGCTGGACCGCAAAACGCCGCTCACCGGTCACGCCAACGGCATGGCGTTCTACGCCTATGATTCCGGCGGCCGCCTGCTGCTCAAGCGCATCTATTATTCGATCGGCGGCGGCTTCGTGGTTTCCGAAGAAGAACTGCAGCGGATGAAAGCCAAAGGTTCGGTGACAACCGAAGGCAAGAAAGTGCCTTATCCGTTCAAGAATGCGGTCGAGATGCTGGCCATGGCCGGCAAAAGCGGCCTTTCCATCGCCGACATGAAACGCGTCAACGAGGAGACGCAGATGACGCGCGAGGAGCTCGACGCCGGCCTCGACGGAATCTGGAGCGCCATGAAGGGCTGCATCGACCGTGGCCTGTCGCAGGATGGCATCATGCCGGGTGGGCTGAAGGTGCGCCGCCGTGCCCGCATGCTGCACGATAAGCTGCAGGAGCAGTGGCAGCAGAACAAGCCCAATCCTTTGCTCGCCAATGACTGGCTGTCGATCTACGCCATGGCCGTGAACGAGGAAAATGCCGCCGGCGGCCGCGTCGTCACCGCGCCGACCAATGGCGCTGCCGGCACGCTGCCGGCGGTGCTGCGCTACTGGCTGCATTTCCATCCCGAGGCGGACCAGCCGAGCATTCGTGATTTCCTGCTGACGGCTGCCGCCGTTGGCGGCATCATCAAGACCAACGCGTCGATCTCGGGCGCCGAGGTCGGCTGTCAGGGCGAGGTCGGCTCGGCATCGGCGATGGCGGCGGCCGGCCTGTGCGCCGTCATGGGCGGCACGCCCGAGCAGGTCGAGAATGCCGCCGAGATCGCGCTCGAACATCATCTCGGCATGACCTGCGATCCGGTCGGCGGGCTGGTGCAGGTGCCGTGCATCGAACGCAATGCGCTGGGCGCGGTCAAGGCGGTGACGGCAGCGTCACTGGCCATCAAGGGCGACGGCATCCATTTCGTACCGCTCGATGCGGCGATCGAGACCATGCGCCAGACCGGCCTCGACATGAACGAGAAGTACAAGGAAACCAGCCTTGGCGGGCTTGCAGTCAACGTCGTGGAGTGCTGAAGGCTGGCCTAAACCGCTACTGTGGAGAAGTCGATCCGGTCGTTGACGCGTTCGCGTGCAGGACTAACCTTAAGCGATGTCTCTCAATCTCATAAAACTCTGTGTCGGCTGCGACAGCGTCGAGGATCTCGAAGAGTGGATCGCCTTCCGCCTCGACGAGCGGCGGCGCGCCGGTGAGCCGGTCGAGCAGTATCACACCACCCGTATGATGCCGACGCGCGGCGCCGAGGTTACCGATGGCGGTTCGCTCTATTGGGTGATCAAAGGCAATGTGCAGTGCCGCCAGTTGATCACCGAAATCCGGCCGTTCACCGACAGTGAAGGCATAGGCCGTTGCCATCTGATACTCGACCCCGAGGTTGTACGCACCGACTGGCAGCCACGCCGGGCTTTTCAGGGCTGGCGCTACCTGAAGCCGGCGGACGCGCCGCTCGATCTGGGTAAGGGCAAGGCCGGATTGATCGAGATGCCGCCGAAACTCAGGCGCGAGCTGGCCGATCTCGGTCTGCTCTGACCCCAGGTGGCATCACCGCCTGGCCCTTTGCACTGCCCGATGTGGGGCTTGCAAGCGATGTGGCAACGCCACATCTTGTTTTTCATGAGCGATAAGAAGCAGCCTGTGCCAGCGGGGACCAATCCTGCGCCGATCAAGCCTCAATCCAACGCCGGCGAGATCGACGCCTTCATTCGTCAGGCGAGGACACTTGCCGCGTCGGCGACCGATTCGGGCAGGCTGATCCTTGCTCTCGACGCAACAATGAGCCGCCAGCCGACCTGGGATCTGGCTTGTGAGCTGCAGGGCCAGATGTTCGACGCTGTCGGCAAGGCCGGAACCCTCAGCGTGCAACTGGTTTATTTTCGTGGTCTCGGCGAGTGCCGTTCGTCCGCTTTCGTGAGCGACACCAATGCCTTGAAGCAGCTGATGACGCGGATCGAATGCCGCAGCGGCCACACCCAGATCGGCAAGGTCCTGACGCATGCGTTGAAACAGACGGCGGCCGCCAAGGTCAATGCGCTGGTCTACATCGGCGACGCGATGGAAGAGAATATCGACGATCTGGCCGAAAAGGCCGGCAGCCTCGGCCTTCATGGCGTTCCCGTCTTCGTGTTTCAGGAAGGCCATGATTCCGGCGCAGAAAAGGCGTTCAAAGAGATTGCGCGGCTGTCCAAGGGGGCTTGGTTTAGATTTGATCGGCGGGCTGCCGCGACCCTGGCAGGACTGCTTTCGGCCGTCGCCGTGTTTGCGACCGGCGGGTTGAAGGCGCTCGAAGCCAGGGGCAGGCCGGAAGACCGGCTGATGATCGAGTATCTGCGGGGCGGCGGAAAATAATGGGCGCGATCATCGCTTTTGGAGCGTTGCTTCTGCTGCTCCTCGGCGCGGTGACGATCTTTCTGCGTGCCGAGCCGGCGAAACTGGCGAGCACGCTGCGAACGCTCGGGCCGGCTCTTCTGGCACTTGTCGGCGTCGCCGTGCTTGTGGTCGGCCGGGAAGGCATCGGCGGCATGATTCTCACCGGCGCAATTGCCTGGTATGGTTCCATGCGCATGAAACGCCAGCCGGCCGGGCTTGCACCGGGCAAACGCTCGACGGTGCGCACAGCGGCATTGGAAATGGAACTCGATCACGATACCGGCGGCCTCGAAGGACTGGTCCTGGCTGGCCGCCACGAAGGCAAGATGCTTGGCGCGATGGGGCTGGCGGAATTGCAACACCTCTACCGCGAACTCTCCGGCGATCCGGAGAGCCGACAGCTGCTAGAGACGTATCTTGACGGCAGATTTCCCGTCTGGCGCAAAAACGCTGAGACGAACGGTGGCGAAGGGCTGGGTGTTGCGCCAGGTCCGGGCGCCATGACTAAGGAGGAGGCCTACAAGGTCCTTGGTCTTGAAGCGGGGGCCGCCGCGGCGGATGTCCGCAAGGCGCACCGCCGCCTGATGCAGCGCCTGCACCCCGATGTCGGCGGCACGTCTTTCCTGGCGGCGCGGATTAACGAAGCCAAGGACGTCTTGCTCTCCAATCACAACTAGTCTCCTTCGACGCAGAATTTTTCCGGGAGATGGCTTGCACGCCGTCCTACTGCTGGACGGCGTAGCACTCGATGTTCTTCTTCTTCAAAGCGGTACAGGCCTTCCAGGCGGCGGTCTTCGAACCGAAGCCACCGAAGCGGGCGCGGTAGTAGGTGACGCCATCCTTGTCGAAGGCGACAGTGAAACCGGAAGCGTCCGCCAGCACCTTGGGCGCCTGCTTGGTGGTCTTGTCGAGAAAGGCCTGGGCCTCGGACTGCTTGGGCGACGAGGCGACCTGAATGGCCCAACCCGAAGGCACCGACGCGGTGTTGACCGGGTCGACAGCCGCCGGCGTCGGCTCGGCATAGGCCGCTACAACCTGGGCCGTCGCGACTTGGGGGGCTGAAACGATGACGGTCTTGACCTTTCTGGTCTTGACGACGGGGGCTGCTTCTTCGGCCTGCGCGGTATCGTCTTCCGCGACCGTGGCGTCCTCGGCAACGGTGACATCGTCCTGCGCTATGACAGGCTTGTCGTCCGGTGTCGGAGCGTCATGCTTGGGCAGGAGAACCTTGGCAAGGGCGGTGATGGGGTTGTTGCCACCGGCCTTGGCGACCAGATCGCCACCACCGCGAGTCGACGCCCTCGGCAGATAGGTGTTGATCAAGCTGGCCATCTGATTGTCGCGGCTGCCGCCCGAGGTGCCGCCCATGACCACGCCGACGATGCGGCGATTGCCATCGGAAACCGATGAGACGAGGTTGAAGCCGGAGGCGCGGGTGTAGCCAGTCTTGATGCCGTCGACGCCCTTGATGCGTCCAAGCAGACGGTTGTGGCCGTTGATGCGCTGGCGCCCATAGAGAAAGGAGCGCTGCGAGAAATAGCCGTAATACTGGGGAAAATGCTCGCGCAGCGCGATGCCGAGCGTCGCCATGTCGCGCGCGGTGGTGAACTGGCCGGGATCGGGCAGGCCATTGGCGTTGCGGAACACGGTGCCGTTCATCCCCAGCGCACGCGCCTTGGCGGTCATCATGCGGGCAAAAGTGGTTTCATTGCCGCCGAGCATTTCGCCGAGCGCGGTGGCCGAGTCATTCGCCGACTTGGTGACGATCGACAGGATCGCGGTCTCGACCGTGACGGAACCGCCCGGCTTCACGCCAAGTTTCGTCGGCGCCTCGGCGGAGGCCTTGGCGGAAAACACCACTGGCGTGTTCCTGCTGATCTTGCCCTTCGCCATCGCTTCGAAGGTCAGATACAGCGTCATCATCTTGGTCAGCGAAGCCGGATAGCGCCTGCCGTTGGCGTCGGCGGAGTAGAGCACTTTGCCGGTCTTGGCATCCACGACGATGGCCGCCTGCCTGGCCGCCAGCGACGAGGCAACGTCGCCAAAAACGAATGTCATCGCCAGGGCGATGATCATCATAGTTTTGAGAGGGGAGGTGGATTTTGAAACGATGCCCAACAACGCCTTACGCACTTGGTACTTCCCTTGGATTTCTTCGTTGCGTTGGAGGCGGCAAAGGGTCCTGCCTCGCTTCCGGCCAAGCTACCGGCGCAGCGTTACCAATCCGTTTATGGTAACCGCCGCGTTCACCATTTTCTTCGGGCTTGTGGCTCTCTTTATTCGATTTTTAGCCATTGGCTGCGCAGGCGGGTCCGCAAGCCCGCGAAATCTTGACTTTTGTGCGGCGCACAATATATTATCTTGCATTGCACAAGGGCGCCCCGAAGAAGGACGCTTCAACCGTCAAGGGAATCGTGAAATGACCCAGACCTATGAGGACTTCAGCAAATACGGCAAAGAGTTCGCCGACACCGGATTGAAGAGCTTTGCGTCGCTGTCCAAGGGCGCGCAGGCGATTGCCACCGAAGCTGGTGAATACACCAAGAAGAGTTTTGAAACCGGCAGCGCCACGGTGGAGAAGCTGTTTTCAGCCAAGTCGCTGGAAAAGGCGATCGAGATCCAGTCGGATTACGCCAAGCAGTCCTATGAGGCGTTCGTCGCCGAGGCCACCAAGATCGGCGATCTCTATGCCGAACTCGCCAAGGAAGCTTACAAGCCATTCGAATCGATCGTTGCCAAGGCAAAGTAATTTTGCCCGGGCGAACTGATTTCGCCTGACGTGACCCCAGATTCAGCCTTTGAACCCGAGAAAAAGCCCGGCCACGGAAACGCGGCCCGGCTTTTTCGTGTCAATTTCCGTTCCAGAGCCTCGCGCCCCTTCACGATTGCGAAAATCGTCCAAGTTTGGTGACCTAGCCATATTGTCAGCTAACCAGAAGGGCTTAAAATCGTACATCGAACACCTACATGTCGAACTCGCATGGGGAATCGAAAGAGGCAGGAATACGTGACGATCGGTTTGACTGCCACGAGACGAGTGGTGCGGATGCAAGACGGCGACGGTAACGGCAATGGGGCCGGCCGTGGGACGGCCGTCATCACGCGCACCAAAACCAAGACCAAGAAGCCCAGCCTTTATCGGGTCCTCATCCTCAACGACGACTACACTCCGATGGAGTTCGTGGTTCACGTGCTGGAGCGTTTTTTCCAGAAGGATCGCGAAGCCGCCACACGCATCATGCTTCATGTTCACAATCATGGAGTGGGCGAGTGCGGGGTCTATACATTCGAGGTGGCCGAGACCAAAGTGTCCCAGGTCATGGATTTCGCCCGACAGAATCAGCATCCGCTGCAATGCGTGATGGAGAAGAAGTGAGGTAACATGCCGGCTTTCTCCCAAGGCCTGGAAAAGGCGCTTCACCAGGCGCTGACGCTCGCCAATGAGCGGCACCATGAATATGCAACCCTAGAACATCTGCTGCTCGCGCTCATCGACGACACCGAGGCGGCCGCCGTCATGCGCGCCTGCAATGTCGATCTCGATGAGCTCAAGCACACGGTTCTCACCTATATCGACACCGAGCTCGACAACCTCGTCACCGGTTACGACGAGGACTCCAAGCCGACCGCCGGTTTCCAGCGCGTCATCCAGCGCGCGGTGATCCATGTGCAGTCGTCTGGCCGCGAGGAGGTTTCGGGCGCTAACGTCCTCGTCGCCATCTTCGCCGAGCGCGAGAGCCATGCCGCCTATTTCCTGCAGGAACAGCAGATGACCCGCTACGACGCGGTCAACTACATCTCGCACGGCATTGCCAAGCGTCCGGGCGCATCGGAGACACGCTCGCCGCGCGGTGCCGATGACGAGCAGGGCGGCCAGAACGGCGCCGAGCCACAAGAGGAAGGCGGCAAGAAGAAGCAGCAGCAGGATGCGCTGACGGCTTATTGCGTCAATCTCAACAACAAGGCCAAGGCCGGCAAGATCGACCCGCTGATCGGCCGCGAGTCCGAGATCAACCGCACCATTCAGGTGCTGTGCCGCCGCTCGAAGAACAACCCGCTCTATGTCGGTGATCCCGGCGTCGGCAAGACGGCGATCGCCGAGGGTCTGGCCAAGCGCATCGTCGAGGGCGACGTTCCCGAAGTGCTGCACAACGCCACCATCTTCGCGCTCGACATGGGCACGCTGCTCGCCGGCACGCGCTATCGCGGCGATTTCGAGGAACGGCTGAAGCAGGTCGTCAAGGAACTCGAGGACTATCCCGGTGCCGTGCTGTTCATCGACGAGATCCATACGGTCATCGGCGCAGGGGCTACTTCAGGCGGCGCCATGGATGCGTCCAACCTGTTGAAGCCGGCGCTGTCATCGGGTGCGATCCGCTGCATCGGCTCGACCACCTACAAGGAATTCCGCCAGTTCTTCGAGAAGGACCGTGCTTTGGTGCGGCGCTTCCAGAAGATCGACGTCAACGAACCGACCATCGCGGACGCCATCGAGATCATGAAGGGCCTCAAGCCCTATTATGAGGAGTTCCACAAGGTGAAGTTCACCAACGAGGCGATCAAGGCCTCGGTGGAGCTGTCGGCACGTTACATCAACGACCGCAAGCTGCCGGACAAGGCGATCGACGTGATCGACGAGACCGGCGCCTCGCAGATGCTGGTTCCGGAAGCCAAGCGCAAGAAGACGATCGGCATCAAGGAGATCGAGGCGACGATCGCCACCATGGCCCGCATCCCGCCGAAGACGGTTTCGGCCGATGACGAGAAGGTGCTGCAGGGTCTCGATATCGAGCTGAAGCGCGTCGTCTATGGCCAGGACACCGCGATCACCGCGTTGACCTCGGCGATCAAGCTGGCGCGTGCCGGCCTGCGCGAACCGGAGAAGCCGATCGGCTCCTACCTGTTCTCCGGCCCGACCGGCGTCGGCAAGACCGAAGTGGCCAAGCAGTTGGCCGCGTCGCTCGGCGTCGAGCTGATCCGCTTCGACATGTCGGAATATATGGAACGCCACACCGTCTCGCGGCTGATCGGCGCGCCTCCCGGCTATGTCGGCTTCGACCAGGGCGGTCTTTTGACGGACGGCGTCGACCAGCATCCGCATTGCGTGCTGTTGCTCGATGAGGTCGAGAAGGCACATCCGGACCTGTTCAACATCCTGTTGCAGGTTATGGACCATGGCAAGCTGACCGACCACAACGGCAAGCAGATCGACTTCCGCAATGTGATCCTGATCATGACCACCAATGCGGGCGCGTCGGATGCGCAGCGCGCGGCGATCGGCTTCGGCTCGACCAAGCGCGAAGGCGACGATGTCGAGGCGATCAACCGGCTGTTCACGCCGGAATTCCGCAACCGTCTCGATGCGATCATCCCGTTCGGCTCGTTGCCGGTGCCGGTCATTCATCAGGTGGTGCAGAAGTTCGTCATGCAGCTCGAGGCCCAGCTTTCCGAGCGTGGCGTCACCTTCGACCTGTCGGCGGATGCGATCGCCTGGCTCGCCGACAAGGGCTATGATGAGCGCATGGGAGCGCGGCCGCTCGGCCGGGTAATCCAGGAGCACATCAAGAAACCGTTGGCCGACGAGGTGCTGTTCGGCAAGCTCAAGAAGGGCGGCACGGTGCGTGTCACCGTCGAGAAGAAGGAAACCGGCGAGACCGGCCTGAAGCTCGAATCACTCGCCGACGAGGCGCCGGTGAAGCCGAAGAAGGAAGAGCCGGAAGAAACAACGAAGCCCAGAAAGGCCGTGACGAAAAAGCCCGCGGCCAAGAAGCTGGTGGCGCAGAAGCCCGAAGCCAAGGGCAAGGACGGCGGCAAGCGCAGCCTCGTGCCGCAACTGCCCCGAAAGAACTGACCTTGACGAAAGTCGAAAAAAGCCCCGGAAATGAACTGACCCCATAAAGTTGGACGGTTCATTGAGTTGGTAGGTTTAAGGGCTGGTTCCTGTATTGCACAGGGGCCAGCCCTTTCAGTTTCAGTTTGATGCGGCGGTGGTTGTAATAGTCGATGTAGTCCGTGATGGCGTCGTCCAGGCTTTGAACGGTGTCGAAGGTTCCGGGATGGAAGAGCTCGGATTTGAGGATGGCAAAGAAGCTCTTCATTGGGGCGTTGTCGAGGCAATTGCCTTTGCGTGACATGCTCTGTTGGAGGCCTCTGGCTTCCAGCCTGCGTTGGAATGCCGACATCTGATACT
>NZ_JAMYSF010000017.1:0-149546 GCF_040321775.1 Mesorhizobium sp. M0243
GAGTAGGGGAGTAGGGGAGTAGGGGAGTAGGGGAGTAGGGGAGTAGGGGAGTAGGGGAGTAGGGGAGTAGGGTGTGTGTTCCGCAGGTACAATCTGCCTCTACTGCCTTATTCTCCCCACTCCCCTAGAGCAATCAAATGCCTTCACCGGCAAGTTCCTCCGAAATCGTGCCGACCTGGTCCTGGGCGCTGCGCATCATCGGATAGATGGCCAGCACCTTTTGCCAGGCCTCGAGCGCCGATTGCTTGTGGCCGGTCAACGCCATGATCTGCGCCAGGCCGGACAGCGCACCGAAATGGCGCGGCTCGAGCTGCAGCGTATGGTCGATGTCGGACATCGACTTGCCGTAGTTCTTCATCATGAAATGCACGGTGGCACGCCGGTTCCAGCCTTCGGCATAGGTCGGCTGCAAAGTCACCACTTGGTCGAGGAAATCGAGCGCGACGTCGAATTTCTGGCTTTCGACGGCTTTTTGCGACCATTGCATCATCAGGTCGATCGAGGCGCTGCCGGATTGCGACCACTCGCTCCAGATGTTGCCGGCGATGCGCTCGGCCGCCTTTTCGTTGCGCTCGCGTTTCAGATCGCTGAACAGCTGGTCGAGGCGGGCTTGTTTCGTCGTTGCGGCGGGCGGGGCGTCCTGAGTGGCCGGCGGCGCGATAGCATCATCCGCCCATGCCGGGCCATAAATGGCGCCGGAAACAAGCAGAGATGTCAAAAATGCAAAAAGAATCCGCATCACCGGACTCTAGTCCCAGGCGACGGAACGTCAAACTGAATTTGGTGTGAAAGGCCGGCAGGCGGCAACAAGCATCAAATGGGCGGAGGCAACAGCCTCCTGCCCGAAAGCTCAGCCCTGGCGTGCCTTGTAGCGCGGGGCGGTCTTATTGATGATGTAGACGCGGCCCTTGCGGCGAACCAGCTGGTTGTCGCGGTGACGCGCCTTCAGCGCCTTGAGCGAATTCTTGATCTTCATGGTCTTGCCTGTCGGTGTGGACCCGGTCCGGGTCGAAATTTTAAGGCGCGCCAGAAGACGCGCCTTTGAACTGTGGGTGGCTCATAAACGAGGAGCCTTGTCCCTGTCAACCGCAAGCGTGCTCCATTGCGGCTGTGAATCATCCCTGTCATCAATTATCCGCCATATCGGCCTGGCGCATTGCGCGGCCCCGGGCCGGCTGGGATGATGCGGTCGCCGTGAAGTGATTTGGAGAGAACCATGCGCCGAATGTTCCTGTCCGCCTGCCTTGTCCTGCTGGCGGCAGCTTCGGTTGCGCGCGCGCAGGAATGCGACCGCAGCGACGATAGCCAGCAGATGATGAAGATCTGTGCCGGCGAAGACTATCAGGCCGCCGACGCTAGGCTCAACAAGGCCTATCAAAACCTCACCAGCTCGGATGATGCCGGCGGCAAGAGATTGCTGCAGGTGGCGCAACGCGCCTGGATCGCTTTTCGCGATGCCGAGTGCGCGCATTCCACTGCCGCCAGCGACGGCGGATCGATCCATGCGATGGAAGTCTCGCAATGCCTGACCAGATTGACCAATGATCGCGTCAAGCAGCTCGCTGCCGCGGCCAATTGCGAGGAAGCCGATGTGAGTTGCGCCAATCCAGGCGAGGACGAGAGCGACGACGTGCAGTAGGCAACCTTATGAGGCGCGACGGCTGATCCGAGTGAAATGGCCCATCTTGCGGCCGGGCCGCGCTTCGGCCTTGCCGTAGAGATGCAGCATCAGATCGGGCTCGGCGAGAAGCTCAGGGATGCGCAGCACATCGTCGCCGATCAGGTTCTCCATCACGCAGTCGGAGTGGCGGTCCGGGCTGCCGAGCGGCAGGCCGGCGATGGCGCGGATATGCTGCTCGAACTGCGAAACGATACAGGCGGCTTCCGTCCAATGGCCGGAATTGTGCACGCGCGGCGCGATCTCGTTGGCCAGCAGCGAGCCGTCCGCCAGTACGAAGAACTCGACACCGATGACGCCGACATAGTCCAGCGCCGACAGGACCTTCGATGCCGCCGTTCGTGCGGCTTGCGCCGTTTCGAGCCTTACGCGGGCCGGTAAGGTTGACGTATGGAGAATGCCGTTGCGGTGGATATTCTCGGCCGGATCGTAGGCGACGACCGCGCCGTCCAGCCCGCGCGCCGCGATCACCGAGATCTCGCGCTCGAACGGCACGAAGGACTCCAGAATCAGCGGCACATTGCCCATCGCCTCGCAGGTGCCGGCAAACCCGCCGGTTTCCATGTTGCGGAAGACGCGCTGGCCCTTGCCGTCATAGCCCATGCGGCGCGTCTTCAGGATGCCGCTGCCGTCGAACGCCTTCAGCGCCGTCGTCAGTTGGTCATCATTGTCGACGGCGTGGAAATTCGCGGTGGCGATGCCGATGCCGTTGAGGAATGTCTTTTCGCTCACCCGGTCCTGCGCCACTTCCAGCGCGCGCGCCGGCGGATAGACCGGAACCTTGGCGGCCAGCGCGCTGGCCGCCACGACCGGAACGTTCTCGAACTCGTAGGTGACGACGGAACTCGACGCTGCCAGTTCGGCAAGGGCAGCCTTGTCGTCATAGGCGGCTGTTATCTGACGGTTGGCGACCTGCGCGGCGGGGCAGTCCGCTTGCGGCTCCAGCACCACGGTGCGGTAGCCGAGGCGGGCGGCTGATATCGCCAGCATGCGGCCGAGCTGGCCGCCGCCAATGATGCCGATCGTCGATCCGGCGGGCAGGCTCACGGCGTATCCGTCGGTTCGGCAGCGACCTTGGCGGTCTGCGCGGCGCGCCAGGCATCGAGACGGACGGCAAGGCTGTCATCGTTCAGCGCCAGCACGGCAGCGGCCAGAAGGGCTGCGTTGGCGGCGCCGGCCTTGCCGATGGCTAGCGTTCCCACCGGAATGCCGGCCGGCATCTGGACAATGGACAGCAGCGAATCCTGCCCGGACAGCGCCTTCGATTCCACCGGCACGCCGAACACCGGCAGCGGCGTCATCGCCGCCGTCATGCCGGGCAGGTGCGCCGCACCGCCGGCGCCGGCGATGATCACCTTGTAACCGGCCGCCTTGGCGCCTTTGGCGAAATCATAGAGCCGGTCCGGTGTGCGATGCGCGGAGATGATCAGCCGCTTGTGCGGGATGCCCAGTGCCTCCAGCGTTTCTGCGGCGTGGCGCATCGTCGCCCAGTCGGACTGGCTGCCCATGATGATGGCGACGTCGGCGCGTTGATCGTCCAAGTCCGTGTTCCCCGGAGACAAAGGCGCGCCTTAGCGGAATTCGAGCCAAGCCGCAAGGATAGGCGGCCGCCGCTTCGGTCCGGCAAGACGGAAACCAGCCGGTCAGATGCCGTCGCGCTCGGCCTCTGGTGTCGAGACCAGCAACGCCGAAGCCGCGTTGGCAGCGGTGACCGCCGCGTGCATGGTCTCTCCTCGGGCAAGCCCCGCGGCCAGCGCGCCAACGAATTCATCGCCGGCGCCATGCGTGCTGGCGACCTTGACCGGGATGGCGGACAGAGCAAAGGCCTCGCCGCTCCGATCGCAACAGGCGACGCCCTCGCCGCCCGCCGTGACAATTGCCACCGGATAAAGATCGGCCAGCAGCCGTGCGGCTTGCGCGGCCCCGTCCAGCGTCTCGACCACTGCTGTGCCAGCCAGGAATTCCGCCTCGATTGCGTTGACCACCAATATGTCGACCAGGGCGATCAACTCGTCGGAGAGTTTGCGCGCGGGGGCCGCGTTGAGCACGACGCGGCCGCCCCGTGCTTTGACGGCGCGTGCGGCGGCAATGTTGCCGGCTTCCGGCACTTCGTTCTGTAACAAAAGCACTGCCGTTTGGGCCATCACATCGGAAGCAGAGGCAATGTCGGCATGGCCCAGTGTCAGATTGCTGCCTGAGACGATCACCGCGCCATAGTCGCCGCCCGCGTCGAAGATCGCCACGCTCATGCCGGAGCTGGCGCCAGCGGCCACCCGCACGAAGCGGTGGTCGACCACCGCGCGATCGAGATTGGCCAGCAACGCCCACCCGAAATCATCGTCGCCGACGGCGCCGATCATCGCCGCGCGCACGCCGGCCCGCGCCGCCGAAACAGCCTGGTTGCCGCCCTTGCCGCCGCATTTCGGGTGCCAGGCATGGCCGGTCACCGTCTCGCCCTTGCGTGGGCGGTCGGGCGCGTCGACCATGATGTCGTAGTGCAAGCTGCCGAACACGGTGACCAGCGGCGTTGTCGTCATGAGCCCCGGTCTTTTCGTTTCGATGTCACCGCCGACATGGTGCGGCCGAGGTTGCGCTCCGCCGCCTGATAATCGCGCTGCGCCACCGCCACGAACAGCGCGTCGAGGATGTTGAGCTGGGCAATGCGGGCCGCCGCATTTTCGCCCATCAGCGGCGAACCCTGCGCGGTCGAGCAAAGCACGATGTCGGCGACCGCAGCCAGCGGCGAGTTGTCGTAATTGGTGATGGCCAGCGTGCGGGCACCGTTCTTGCGGGCCAGCTGGATGGCGTCGATGACGGCCGACGTGTTGCCCGAATGCGAGAAGCCGACGGCGATGTCGTCGCCGCCGAGCAGCGAGGCCGACATCAGCATCATATGCGAATCGTCATAGACCGATGCGCGGATGCCGATGCGCAGAAACTTGTGCGAGACATCGCGGGCGATCTGCGCCGAGCCGCCGACGCCATAGAAATCCCGGTTCTTGGCACGGAAGAGCAGCTCGGCGGCGCGGTCGAAATCCTCGATGTCGAGGATTGCCAGCGTTTCCTCCAGCGCCTGGATGGAGGTGCGGAACACCTTCTGCACGATCTCGGCCGAACTGTCGTCGGACGACAGTTCCTGGTGCATCTCGGCGGTCGGCAGGCGACTGTATTTATAGACGGCGGTGCGGAAGTCGCGATAGCCGGAAAAGCCTAGCTTCTTGGCGATCTTGACCACCATCGCCTCGGACACGCCAGACTCTTCGGCGATCTGCTTCAGCGGAATGCTCTCGTCGAAGCCGCGCCGGCCGAAGACGGTTTCCACCACCTTCGCCTCCAACGGGGTGAGATGCGGCATCATCATGCGGATGCGTGGTCCTACCGCTTTCAGGTCCAGCCCGCTCAAGGTCATCCACGCCCCCTCGTCACGCGATCGATAAGCATCGCGGCGAGGATTATAAGACCAGTTGCCAGAAGCTGATAGAAGGACTGGACGTTCATCAGCGTCAAACCGTTGCGCATGGCGCCGAGGATGATAGCGCCCAGGATGGTGCCGACGATGCTGCCCTTGCCGCCCATCAGCGAGGCGCCGCCGATGGCGGCAGCCGCGATGGCGTCGAGTTCCCAGAGATTGCCGAGGATGGGCTCGGCGGCGCCGAGCCGGCCGATCAGGATCTGCGCGGCAAGCGCTGCCAGCAGGCCTGAGATCATGTAGGCGGCGATCTTGGTGCGGGCAATCGGCACGCCGGCGATGTAGGCCGCCTCCTCGTTGCCGCCGACGGCAAGCAGATATTCGCCGAAGGGCGTCTTCTTCAAAACGACCCAGGCGACGACAGCCACGCAGGCGACGATGACGACCGCCAGAGGCAGTCCAAACAGCGATCCGTTGAAGATGGCGCGGAACCCCGCGGGCAGGCCCAGAACCGGATTGCCGCCGGTGTAGATCAATGCCAGCGCCCGGTAGGTGCTGAGCGTCCCCAATGTGACGATGAAGGGCTGCAGCCCGACATAGGCGACGAGCACGCCGTTGACGAGGCCGCAGGCAAGGCCAATGGCGAAGCCGGCGGCGATGGCCAGCGGAAACGGCACGCCGGCGACCATCATAGAGGCCGAGATGACGGCCGAGAGCGCTGCCGTCGGCCCGACCGACAGGTCGATGCCGCCGGAGATGATGACAAGCGTCATGCCCAGCGCCAGACAGGCATTGATGCTCGACTGCTGCAGGATGTTGATCAGGTTGCGCTCGGCGAAGAAGCCAGGCACCAGCGCGCCGAATACTGCCAGGATCACGACAAGGCCGATCAGCGTGCCGGCGTCGCGCATGGAAACCCCGCGCACGAATTCGGCCCGCGGCCGCACCAGAGTGGTATCCGACATATCCGTCACCTACTGCCTTGCCTGCTGTGCGGCCGGCGTTTGCGTTTGCGGGATGGCGTGCGCCGCGATCGCCTGTTCGCTGATATCGTCTCTGTGGAGTTCGGCCGCGATCGTGCCGTCGCGCATGACCAGCACGCGGTCGGCAAGCCGGATCACTTCGGGGAGCTCGGAGGAGACGACGATCACGGCATGGCCCTCGGCGGCGAGTTCCTCGATCAGATGATAGATCTCCGCCTTGGCGCCGACATCGATGCCGCGCGTCGGTTCGTCGAACAAGAGGATGCGGGTTCCCGCCGCCAGCCAGCGGCCGATGATCGCCTTCTGCTGGTTGCCGCCGCTGAACAGGCGAATCGGCCGGTCGAGCAGAAACGGCCGCAGGTTGACACGGCTCATCTTCTCGACGGCCACGTGTTTCAACCTGGCGTGATCGATGAGACCGCGCGGCGCGAACACGGCCATCGAGGCCAGCGCCATATTGCAGGTGATCGAGCGCAGCGGCACGATGCCTTCGCGTTTGCGCTCCTCCGGCACCAGTCCGACGCCGGCGGCAATCGCATCGCGCGGGCTGGCGAAGCGCGCCGCCTTGCCGTCGATTGCAATCGTCCCGGCCGTGGCGCGATCGGCGCCGGCCAAGAGCCGCAAAAGTTCAGTGCGGCCGGAACCGACCAGGCCGGCAATGCCCAGCACCTCGCCGCGATGCAGATTGAACGACACGTTGCGCACCTTTGTCGCCGAAGAGAGGCCACGCGCGCTCAGCATGACCTTGTTCGTGGCATGGGAATTATGGTGTTCCCGCGCCAGTTCGCGGCCGACCATCATCGCTACGACCGCTTTCTCCGACAGGTCTTTCAGATCGACGGAATCGACGACGACGCCATCGCGCATGATGGTGGCGCGCCGGCAGATACCGAACACCTCGTCCAGCTTGTGCGAGACATAGACGACCGCGACGCCGTCGCGGGCGAGGCCGGTGATGACTTGCGCCAGCCGTTCGAATTCGCTCGGCGTCAGGCTCGATGTCGGCTCGTCCATGGCGACGATGCGGGCGCGATCGAGCAGCGCGCGAGCGATCTCGACGATCTGCCGCTGAGCCACCTTCAGGGTACCAAGGGGTGCCGCCGGATCGATGGAGGGATCAATGGCCGCAAGAGCATCCGCAGCACGGCGCTCTTGCTCGCGCCGGGCGACGAAGATACCGCCGCGCGTCAGCGGATGGCCGAGGAACATGTTCTGGGCGACGCTGAGGCGCGGTACCTGCTGCAATTCCTGATGGATCATGGCGACGCCCGCAGCGCGTGCGGCGACCGGGTTGGCGAGTGTAACCGGCTTGCCGTCGATGAGGATGCTTCCCGCTGTCGGCCTGTAGACCCCAGACAGGACGCGCAGCAGCGTCGACTTGCCGGCGCCGTTTTCGCCGAGCAGGCCGTGGATTTCACCGGCCCCGACCGAGAGTGACACCTCGTGGAGCGCCCGTACGGCCGGAAACAGCTTGGAAATGCCCTTGAATTGCAGCCGGGGTGACATCGGGTTCTATCTCCGAGCAAGAGTGCCGGCCGGCAGCGAATTGCTCTGGCCGGCACCCGCCGATTAGCCTTATTGGCCCGCTGCCGCGTCCTCGAGCAGGGCCTTGCGCGCGCCGGTGCCGGAATAGCGGTCGGCATTGTCCTTGGTGATCAGCGCCTGCGGCGTGGCGACAACGCGCGGCAGCTTCTGTCCCGCGACGAGACGCAGAGCTGTTTCCAACGCCACTTCGCCGGTCAGCACCGGGAAGCTGTCGACCGTGCCGGTCAGTTCGCCGGCCCGTATGGAGGCGTAGGCATCGGAAATGCCGTCGGTGCCGAAGACCGCAACCTTGTCCTGCAGGCCGGCGGCCTTGACAGCCTCGACGATGCCGAGCGCCATGCCGTCATTGTTGGCATAGAAGCCGATCAGGTCGGGGTGCTGCTGCAGGATGTTGGTGGCCGCGTCATAGGAGGTTTGGCGGTCCCAGTTGCCGGGAACGCTGGCGACAACCTCGAATTTGCCCCCCTCGGTGATGGTCGACTTGAAGCCGTCGGTGCGCTGCACGGCGGCATAGACGCCAGCCTGACCTTCGACGATGGCGACCTTGCCGCCATTCGGACGGTTCTTGATGAACCATTTGGCGACGCGCACACCATTGTCGCGTTGGACATTGCCGACATAATGCTCGGCCTGCGGGATAACGGCGTCATTGACGTTGACCACCGGCACGTTGGCGGCCTTGGCCTGCTCCATGATCGGCTGCAGATTGGCATCCGTCTGCGGCGAGACGAGCAGCACGTTGTAGCCCTGCGTCACCAGGCCTTCGGCGATGGTGAGCTGGCCGAGCTGGTCGCCCTCGCTCTGCGCTGCCTGATAGACGACGGGAACGCCGACCTTGGCGCCGAATGCCGTGTAGCCCTCGCCCAGCGAGCGCCAGTATTCATTGGTCAGCGTCTTGGAGACCGCGCCTGCCTTGGTGCCTTCGGGCAGCTTGGGGAACGCGCCGAACTTGGCCTCGACCTGCGACCAGTCGATGCGGTCCTTTTCCGTGTCGGAATTGAGCGGCGCGAGGTCGGCGGCAAAGGCAGAGCCGATCGAGAGAACCATTAGTGCGGCAGTAGCGGTGGCAAGCAGAAGTTTCATTTGTATTCCTCCCTGGTTGAAAACGGCGATGGCGCGGATGCCTCAGCTATCCGGCCCGAGCATGATTTCCTGGATGATGGCCTGCGACGTCACCGCGTCCTGGCTGTCCATGGCGGCGGACAGGCGATTGTCCTGCTCCAGCCGGTCGACGACGCGCAGCATGCGCTTGACGGTGGCGATGTTGACTTCGCACTCGCGCACCGGATCGAGCCCGGTCATATCGGGGAACGTGTCGAAATAGATGGCGCCGGCGTAACCGTCGCGGCGAATCTGCCTGAGCAGCTCGATGGTCTGCAGCGTGTGCACCGCGCCGACCATCAGGCCGTCGTCGCGCTTGGCGTAGCCGTCGTTCAGGTGCACGCCGAGCAGCTTGCTGTGACGCGCCACCAGGGCCGCGGCAAAGGCCGGCTGTTCGTCGGCGTAGAGCACATGAGCGAAATCGAGCGTGACGCCGAGATTGGGCAGGCCGACATCGCGGATCGCCAGCAAGGTCGTCGCCGCATCCGGCGTCAGGCTGTAGGAGCGTGGTTCGTTCGGTTTGTATTCAAGGCTGATCTGACAGTCGGGATCATGTGCCGCAACTTCACGAATCCCATCAATTTCGTGTTGCCAAAGTGTTGAATAGTCGGCCTGGAAGGCGTAGTCGAAGCCATCCTGGCCGAGCCACAGCGTCATCAGGCTGGCGCCGGCCTCACGCACGGCATCGATGCCGGCCTTGGTCAGGTCGATGGCCTCGCGGCGCACCGCCGGATCCGGATTGGTGAAGGCGCCGAGCTTGAAGGCGGGGTTGGAGTAGTAGCGCATGGCAAAGCCATTGATGGAAAGCCCGAGATCGCCCAGTTTCAGGGTGATTTCCGTGGGCTTTTCACCGACGTGGTCAGGAAAGTTGAGGTCGAGATCGGTAAGCCCCTCGACCTTGGCGGCGCGCGCCGCCATCTGCAGCAGCGACGGCTTGCCGGTAAGATCGGGCCACTCGGCCTGCGGTCGCGAGGCAAAGGAATTCAGGCGCGTGGCGAAACGGTTGGCTGTCATGAGCGATCCTTCATCGTCATGACTTCACATAAATATAGATATTTGTAAAGTTATTGTTGAAAAGTTGTGAAGCAGCCGCCAAGCTGGAACCGCCAAGGCGCGCAGAGGGAGCCGGCAGTTTCCTGGCCGGTGCCCTGGAGAGCCCGTCAGGGCAGGAGGCGCATGATGGCGCGTGCCGGTTACGGCCGACGCATTTCAGGTAGCGATTCGCCGGGTGTTCAATCTGGCCAGCGTAAGACGCCGGACGAATCCTTGCGGGCGACTTTCATCGCATCGGCCGGGCGGTCCTTGGCGGTCAATATGGCGCGCAGCCGTTCGGCGACGATCTCGGCCTCGCCGGGATGAAGATTGCAGGGGTCGAGGAAGAAATGGCCGCGCTCCACCTCGTGGTTGCGCACGATAATCGGCGGCGAGCCCGTCGCCAATGCCGAGGTGAGACCGGCCGCCGTGAACCGGCTTTCGGGCAGTACAAAAATCTGAAGCCGATCCAGAGGGTTGGCGGTCGGATCCGGGATGATCTGCGCGATGACGCCCGGCAGCCCGTGCAACGTGTCCTTCCACAGGTTGAGCGCGGCGTCTTCGCGGCGGCGGATGCCGGCATGGTCGCGCTTTTCCCAGGCTTCCAGTGCGGCCATGGTGCCGGCGATGCTTTCCTTGCCGACCTTCATGGCGCGGGCGACGCCGCGGTTCTGCAGATAAGCGGCGCGAACCAGATCCTTGCGGCCGGTGACGATGCCGCTGGTCGGCCCGCTCAGGAATTTGTGGCCGCTGTAGATGACAATGTCGGCGCCGCGCGCGAGGAAGTCGCGCAGATCATACTCTGAAGCCGCATCCACGATCACCGGGACACCCCTGGCGTGGCAGATCTCGCAGAATTCCTCCAGCGACAGCATGCCATACTGCACGGTGTGGTGCGCAACGACATAGAGGCCCGCCGCCGTGCGGTCGTTGATCGCGTCGCGCACATGATAGTCCTGCGTCACGCTGACCGTGCCGGCCGGCACGACCCTGGCGCCCGCCAGCCGGACCGACTGGTCGATCGGCGCACCATAGTTGACGATGTGGCCGAGCTGGACGATGACCTCCGACTTGAGACCTTCCGTGTTATCAGGCAGCCGCTCGATGGCGAGCAGATTGGTCCCCGTCATCGCACCGGCGATCGCCATGGTGATGCCGCTGGCGCAGCAGGCAGTGATGAAACCGGTTTCGCCGCCGGTCAGGCGCGCGACGATCGTGCTTGCGGCGCGTTGCAGGTCATCCATTTCCACCCATTGCGAGGCCATTTCCGCCATGGCGCTGATCGCTTCGGGGACAATGATCGACGCGCCGAGCGCGGTCATCGTGCCGGAGACATTGATGATCGGGCGAAGGCCGAGCCGTTCGCGGATGGTGGTGTTGGAGCCGTCGGTGGAAGTGGTTTTCATCTCTCGGATTCCATTCTTCTAAAGGTCAGGCGGCGATCTCGACAACCGCCTCGATTTCAACGGTGATGTTTCCAGGCAAGGAGCCGACGCCGATCGCCGAGCGGGCATGGCCGCCGATATTGTCGAACACATCGGCAAACAGGTCGGAACAGCCATTGACCACTTTCGGGTGGTCGCTGAAGGTCGGTATGGCGTTGACGAAGCCGAGCAGCTTGACGACGCGCACGATCCGGCCAAGGTCGCCGGTGG
Source organism: Mesorhizobium sp. M0243 (assembly GCF_040321775.1). Classification (NCBI taxonomy): domain Bacteria; kingdom Pseudomonadati; phylum Pseudomonadota; class Alphaproteobacteria; order Hyphomicrobiales; family Phyllobacteriaceae; genus Mesorhizobium; species Mesorhizobium sp. M0243. Next base: position 11,404 of record NZ_JAMYSF010000017.1, read on the forward strand.
CTGCGTGCATGACGGCAAGCAGATTGAGGCCGGTGAGGCGGGCATGGCCATAAGCCTGCTCGACGGTGACATCGTCTCCTACCTTGCCGGTGAACAGTTTGCCATCGGTGCGCAGCGGTCCCTGGCCGGACAGGAAGATCAGCCGGCCGCTTTCGGCATGGGTGACGAAGTTGGCGATCGGGGTCGGCGGCTCGGGCAGCGTCAGGCCCAACGCGGCGAGCCGGATATAAGGCGTCATGAAAGAAGGCTCCTTACGACAGCGTTCGCTGTCCCGTTCTAGAAATGCGAGGCGCGGAAGCGTGCCAGGAAGGTGCGCAGGCGCTCATTGTCGGTGTCGGCTGCCAGGATTTCGGCGGGTGGACCCGCCGCGCTGACGCCGCCATCGGCCATGAAGATGATGCGGCTCGAGGCATCTCGGGCAAAGGCCATTTCGTGCGTGACCATCACCATCGTCATGCCGTCCTCGGCCAGGCTGCGCACGACCTCGAGCACCTCGCCGACCAGTTCCGGGTCGAGCGCGGATGTTATCTCGTCGAGAAGCAGGATCTTCGGCCCCATGGCCACGGCGCGGGCAATGCCGACGCGCTGCTGCTGGCCGCCGGACAGTTCGGCGGGCAGGCTGTCGGCCTTGTGGGCTAGACCGACCCGGCCGAGCCAGTGTTCGGCGATGGTGCGCGCTTCGGCGTTGCTCTTGCCGCGCACCTTGGTGAGGCCAAGCATGATGTTGCCGGCGGCTGTCAGGTGCGGAAAGAGGTTGAAGCTCTGGAACACCATGCCGGTCTCGGCGCGCATCGCGGCGAGATCGCGTTCGCTGCGACGCTGGCGGGTTCCGGCTTCGCGAAAGCCGACCTCCTTGTCGTCGATGCGAATCGAACCGCTGTCATAGCTTTCGAGAAAGTTGACGCAACGCAGCAGCGTGGTTTTGCCGCTGCCGGAGGGGCCGATGACCGTCACCACCTCCCCCTTCGCCACCTGCAGGCTGACCGAACGCAGGACCTGGACGGTCCCAAAGGCTTTGGAAACGTCCAGGACGTCGAGAAGGGCCGGGGTGTTTTTCGGACTTGTGGACATTGCTATTCCCGGATGAAGGAGAAACGCCGCTCGAGCCGCCGGCTGGCGAGCGAAAGGGCATAGTTGACCGCGAAGTAGATGAGCGCGCCGAGAATATAGAGCGGCATGGCCTCGTAGGTGCGGCCGATGACCTGGTTGATGGCCTGCATCAGGTCGGTGATGCCGAGCAGCGATACCAGCGCGCTGCCCTTGACCGCATCGGTGACGCCGTTGATCCAGGGCGGCAGGAAGCGCCTGAACGCCTGTGGGAAAATGACGTAGGCGAGCCGCTGGCGAAAGGTGAGTCCGATCGCCATCGCCGCCTCGGACTGCCCTTTCGGAATGGAGCCGACAGCACCTCTGAAATATTCGCCGACCTGGGCTGTCTTGAACAGGGTCAGCGCCAGCACGGCGGCCCAGAACGACGGCAGATGAAGCCCGACGGCCGGCAGTCCGTAATAGACAAAGAAGATGAGCACCAGGATCGGGATGCCGCGGATGGTGTCGCTGAAGATGCGCACGGCCCATTGCAACGGCACCGGGCCATAGACCAGACCGACGCCCATGATCACGCCGGCAATCAGCGAAAACACCACGACCAGCAGGGATACCCACAGTGTCAGCGCAAAGCCCTGGGCGAGGAAAGGTAAGGCATAGGCGATCTGGGTCAGCATGTCAGCGCGCCGCCCTGAACCGGCGCTCGACAAGCCGAAGCGCAAAAAGCAAGATGTAGCCGGTCACCAGATACATCGCCGTGACCACGAGATAGACCTCGACGATGCGGAAGGTGTTGAAGTTGATCCACTGGGCGCCATAGGTCAGCTCCGGCACCGAAATGACCGAGGCGACGGAGGTGTCCTTGAACAGCGATATGAAGGTGTTGGACAATGCCGGCAAGGTGATGCGCAGCATGGTCGGCAGGCGCACGTTGAGCAGCCTTTGCCAGGGCGTCAGGCCGATTGCCTTGCCGGCGTCCAGCTGTCCGCGCGGAACGGCTTCGAGCCCGGAGCGAAACACCTCGACCAGATAGGCGCCGCTATAGAGCGACAGCGTGACGACGAACGAGGTCGGCGCGCTGTAGGCGATGTCGACCACTGTCGGCAGGCCGTAGAAGACGAGGTAGACGAGCAGGATCAGCGGCACGTTGCGGATGAATTCGACGTAGGCGGCGATGATGGTGCGCACGATGCGTCCGGCAGACACGTACCAGACCGCCAGAACCAGGCCGATGACGGTGCCGATGGCGATCGATATGACGGCGAGCTCGAGACTGAGCAGCAGTCCTCCCCACAGCTTGTCGAAGTGCCGCCAGATCAGGTTGAAATTAAGGGCATAGCCCATGCGTCCGCCTCAGTGCCGCAGGCTTAGAGCAGTTCACCGTTTCACGGAAACGGCGACCCGCTCTAACTCTTTGTTTTGACGCAATTCCGGGCGGAAAACCGTTTCACACTTTTCCTGGAATTGCTCTAGGGAGGCGGAAGGGCGCTGGATACGCCCATCCGCCCCGCAGGTCAGATTGCGGGGAAGCCGGGATGGCGCGCCGGCGGCTCCTGTCCGAAAAAGTCCTTGAAGGCGGCATCGTAGAGTGCGTTTTCGTGGCCGAACATGGCGATGGTGAAGGTCGAGTTGACGAAGGTCAGCCAGTCAAGGTCGCCTTGCCGGAGTGCCGCGCCATAAAGCATGCTCAGCCAGCTCTTGCCGGCGTCGAAATATCTGTCCGGATTGCGCGAGGCGAGCCAGCGCACCGTGGACAGATCGACGGCAGCGGCGTCGACGCGTTTCGATTCCAGTGCCTGCAGCACGTTGGCCTGGGTATCGATCTGCATAACCTGGCACTCGGGCAGCACCGAATGCACCTGCGCCTCGGCATCGACATTCTGCAGGATGGAGACGCGTGTCGCCGAGCCGCCGGCAAGCAGCTTGTCGAAGGTCTTGTTCTCGGCGGTCGGAAGGCTCAGCAGGGCGACGCCCTCGACGTAGTAAGGCCGGGAAAAATTGACCAGCTGCGAGCGCTGGGCGCTCATCGTCATGAACTGAATGGTGATGTCGACCTTGTTGGTGGTGACGTTGGGGATGCGCTGTGCCGGATCCTGCATCACGAACTCGACCTTGGTCGGATCGTCGAAAAGGCCCTTGGCAAGAATGCGCCCCATGGTGATGTCCATGCCGACGAGTTCGCCGGCATCGTTCTCGAAGTGCCACGGCGCATTGGTGCTGCCGGTGCCGACGATCAGCTTGCCGCGATCGAGCACGGTGCGCAGCAGGCTGTCGGGTGCTGCCTGGGCAGCGGCCTTTTGGGCATCGACGGTTACCGCCGCACCCACGACGCCGGCCGCGGCCAGTCCCGCCATTCCCAATTTCAGAAAATCACGTCTTCCGGATGTGTCGTTCACGGCGACCTCCTTTCGTTTGTGTTCCCCTTGCACAGGCAATACACGCGTCAGTGACGTCGAAGCGATTGTCTCTTACAAGAGACGCATGTATCCTGTACAGGACAGATACTAACACCGGGAATCAACAATGCAAGATGGCAATACCTCGGCACTTTCAGCCGGCGAGAAGATTTCGGGCTCCCGTGAAAAGGGGCTCAACCGGGTGCTCGAGATTCTGGAGTTTCTTCACACGACCCAGCGCGCGATCGGCATCGGCGACCTTGCCAAGGGCGTGAACGCGCCCCGCTCGACGACCTATACGCTGGTGCGGTCGCTGGTCGATGCGGGACTGCTGGAAATGGAAGGCGACGGCAATCGCGTCTATTTCGGCAAGAAGCTCTATCTCTACGGAATGGACTATGTGCGGGGCAACGACCTGTTGAGGCGGGGGCGCCAGGAGGTCGACAATCTGTCGCGCGAGACCGGCGAGACTTCCGAACTGTGCATGCTGCAGAGCGGCCGCTATACGATCGTCCATGCGAGTCCCGGCACCAGACCGTTCCGCATCAGTTCCGCCACCGGCTTGCAGATACCGCTGCCCTGGACAGCCTCGGGGCGGCTGCTTCTGGCGGGGCTGGAGAAGGCTGAGATCGAAGACATGGTGTCAAACGACGACCTCGTGCTGCCCGACGGGCGCAAACTGCGGCTTGACGATTTCGTCGCCGACATCGCAAAAGCCCAGGTCACCGGCTATTGCGTCACTTCGGGCCTTGTCGATGCCTATACGAAGTGCCTTGCCGCACCGGTGTTTTCAGCGCCGGGCAAGGTCGAGGCGACGATGTGCCTGGTGGTCCCCATCGATACGTCCGAGGAGCGGACCGGCGAACTCATCGGCTTGCTGCGTGATCGTGCCGCAAAGCTTTCGATCGCCGGGTAGCGCGCGGGCGAGCGAATGCCAACTCACGCAATGATGTCGGGAATGATCTTGTCTTCCAGTGCCATCAGCCGATCCTTGAGGAACAGCTTCTTCTTCTTCATGCGCTGGATCTGCAGCGGATCGCAGGCCATGGCGATCATCGCGTTGATGGCGGCATCGAAATCGGCGTGTTCCTGCTTCAGGCGGGAAAATTCGAGGCGAATATCGGCCTGTTCCTGATCGGACATTCTCTACCGTCTGCACGTCTGCGGCGCCCAAAGCTGGGCCTGATTGGGCGGGGCCGGGTGTTTTGTCACCGGCGTGCAGCCCATATCACATTTCACAGTGTCGTGGAATGCTACCACGGATCATTCGACATCGCCCGCGGAAGGTGACACACTGTCACCGTGCCGTCACAGAAGCGAACCTGCGGTGGACGCGCCGTGACGGTTGCAATCGAGGAAAACCATGAAAGGGAGAACCAATCATGTCTCTTGCATCCCATCTTGATGAGTTGCAGCGGAAACACGGCGACATCGAACGTGAAATCGATGACGCGATGAATCATCCATCGGTCGACGACCTCGAAATCGTGAATCTCAAGCGACGCAAGCTGGCACTCAAGGACGAGATTGAAAAACTAAGAGGCAAACCGACCACGCATTGATACCCTCCTGACATAGCCGCCCAATATTCGCGGCCTCTTTTCCCGGCGGCACCACGCCGCCGGTGTGGAGGGTTTTGATTTCCAGCACCGGTCTGTCAGCCGAAGCTGGACTTGCACCCGGCTCAATCTCCGCTTCGGCCGTCGCCCGTTTCGCCAGAACATCGATTGTTTCTGGTCGCCGGCGGCGGGCGATTCCGGCCAGTGGCGACCTGTCGCCATTGACAAGCCATCTTTGCTCCTCCACCTCATGCCCGGACCTCAGCGCATCGGCCCGGGGCGTCGTTGTGCGTCCATGCAGGACACAAGATGCCCCAGAGACAAAAGGCTGCCGGCATGACCGGATATTTTTCCTCTCCTTTCCCCCGCCGCACGTCGGTCGGCGTCGATGTCGGCGGCGTGGTCGTCGGCGGCGGCGCGCCTGTCGTCGTCCAATCGATGACCAACACCGACACGGCCGATATCGACCAGACGGTTGCGCAGGTCGCAGCCCTCCACCGGGCCGGCTCCGAGATCGTGCGCATCACCGTCGATCGCGACGAGAGCGCCGCCGCCGTGCCGCGCATTCATGAGCGGCTTCAGCGGCTGGGTATCCACGTGCCGCTGGTCGGCGATTTCCACTATATCGGCCACAAGCTTTTGGCCGATCACCCGGCCTGCGCCGACGCGCTGGCCAAATATCGCATTAACCCCGGCAATGTCGGCTTCAAGGACAAGAAGGACCGCCAGTTCGCCGATATCGTCGAGATGGCGATCAAGCATGACAAGCCGGTACGCATCGGTGTCAACTGGGGCTCGCTCGACCAGGAGCTTTTGACCCGGCTGATGGACGACAACCAGGACAAGGGTTTCCCGCTGACGGCCCAGGAGGTGATGCGCGAGGCGATCGTGCAGTCGGCGATCCTGTCGGCCGAGATGGCGGAGGAGATCGGCCTTGACCGCGAGAAAATCATCCTGTCGGCCAAGGTCAGCGGCGTGCAGGACCTGATCGCCGTCTATACCGAACTCGCCACCCGCTCCAATCATGCGCTGCATCTCGGCCTGACCGAAGCCGGCATGGGCTCGAAGGGCATCGTCGCTTCGTCGGCCGCCATGGGCATCCTGCTCCAGCAAGGCATCGGCGACACCATCCGCATCTCGCTGACACCGGAGCCGAATGGCGACCGCACGCGCGAGGTGCAGGTGTCGCAGGAATTGCTGCAGACCATGGGGTTCAGGCAGTTCGTGCCGATTGTTGCCGCTTGCCCCGGTTGCGGCCGCACCACCTCCACCGTGTTCCAGGAACTCGCCCAGAACATCCAGGCCGATCTCAGGAAGAACATGCCCGTGTGGCGCGACAAATACCCCGGCGTCGAGAACCTCAAGGTCGCGGTGATGGGTTGCATCGTCAACGGCCCTGGCGAGTCCAAGCATGCCGATATCGGCATTTCGCTGCCCGGCACGGGCGAAATGCCGACGGCGCCTGTCTTCGTCGACGGCAAAAAGGCGGCGACGCTGCGCGGGCCGTCGATCGCCGCGGATTTCGAGAAAATGGTCGCCGACTATATCGAGCAACGGTTCGGTCGCGGCAAGGCCGCGGCCGAGTAGAACCGATGCAGCGTTTCCTTTGGGCAGCGCTGATCCTGCTGTACGGGCTGACCTGGTCGACCCTTGTGCTGGCCGATCCGCCGCAATCCGCCAAGCAGCGGCTGATCGACAAAGTCTGCAATCTGATCCAGGCGCATGCCGACCAGAACGGCCTGTCCAGGGATTTCTTCGCCCGGCTGATCTGGAAGGAAAGCCGTTTCGATCCCAACGCCGTTAGTCCGGTCGGTGCCGAAGGCATTGCCCAGTTCATGCCGGGCACCGCCAAGATGCGCGGGCTTGCCAATTCCTTCGACATCAACCAGGCGATTCCGGCTTCGGCTAGATATCTCGCCGAAATGAAAACCGGCTACGGCAATCTCGGCCTGGCCGCCGCCGCCTACAATGCCGGCGAGAGCCGGGTGTCGCGCTGGCTCAGCTCCGGGGGGTTCCTGCCGATGGAGACCGAAAGCTATGTCTTAGACATCATGGGCGAACCAGCCGACAAGTTCACGGACCGGGCCTATGCCGGAAAAGTCGAGCCGCTCGACGCAAAGACGGATTTTGCCGTCGCTTGCCGAAAACTGCCGGTGATCATGTCGCGGACGGTGGCCATGGCTTCGATCAACATAAAGCCATGGGGCATCCAGGTGGCCGGCAATTTTCGCCGCAGCGCCGCGATCAACCAGTGGCTCAGGATAAGGAGCCGGTTCCCGGCCCTGCTCAACGGGCATGATCCGGTGGTCAGCCGGGTGCGCACGCCGATCGGCCGGCGCGGCATCTACGCGGTCAGGATCGGTGTCGACCGCCGCGCCGATGCCAACGTTATTTGCCAGAAATTGCAAAGTGTCGGTGGGGCGTGCGTGGTGGTGCGCAACCGGTAATTTGGCCGCTGCCGGCGCGATGTTCTGTCTGAGAAAGGCATTTATAAGCGACAGCCGGAACGTCGCATCCAGCAAAGATTTCAGCTATAGCGGCCGCCATCTTTACTGGGCGGCGGCCCTGTCTTTGACGAGCAGCATGGGTCTCAACATGTTCGATGGATACATTATCTGCGGCACGCCGAGGACCGGAAGCACGCTGCTGTGCAAGCTTCTGGCATCCACGAAGACGACTGGCGATCCGCACTCATTCTATCGGCGGCAGGATGTGCTGGAGTGGGCTGAAGAGTGGAAGCTGCCCGATCGCGACACGATGAGTGAGCTCGACTTCAATGTCGCCTATCTCAACGCGGCGATCGCTGCGGGCAAGGGTGGAACCGGCCTCTTCGGCCTTCGCTTGATGCGCGAAAATCTGGATGAGCTTTCGACGATCCTCGACCGGATTTTCCCGAAACTGCCGTCGGACAGAGCGCGGTTCGAAAGAGCATTCGGCAATGTTCTCTACATACACCTCTCGCGGGAGGACAAGCTCGCGCAGGCTGTCTCCCTGATCAAGGCAGAGCAGACCGGTCTTTGGCATATCGCTCCCGACGGCACCGAGATCGAAAGGGTCGCGCCGCCGAAAGAGCCTCAATATGATTTCGAGCGGATCAAACGAGAGGTCACGGAACTCGAGTCCTATGACGCGGCCTGGAACATTTGGTTCGCAGAGCAAGGCATATCCCCGCTGCGTGTCGGCTATGAGCGCCTTTCAGGCAATCCGGCCGCGACATTGCTAGGCATCTGCGAAGCCCTGAGGGTCCGAGCGCCTGACGAGGAGGATGTAAGCCCCGGCGTTGCAAAGCTTGCTGACGCGACAAGCCTCGACTGGATGCGCCGCTATCGTCTGGAGGCAGCAGCCGTCTGACGCATCCCATGGATGCAGCCTAGGCGGTCTTCGCCACCACCGTTTCGCTGAGCCAGGTGCCGATCTTGGTGCCCAGGCGGTCGGGCGAAACTGGCTTCGGCAGATAGTCGTCCATGCCTGATTCGATGCACTTGTCGCGATCACCCTTCAGCGCGTGCGCGGTGACGCCGATGATCGGGATGTGGGCGCCCGTCGAGACCTCCATCGCCCGGATGGCGCGGGTCGCCTCATAGCCGTTCATTTCGGGCATCGAGACATCCATCAGGATCAGCTTGGGGCGCAGCGCCCGGTACATCTCGACCGCCGTGCGGCCATTGCCGGCGATGCGGTAGCTCAAGCCCAACCCGTTGAGGATTTGGCCGAACACCAGCTGGTTCACGTCATTGTCCTCGGCAATGAGGATGTCGATCGGTCCGTTCGGCGCGGTTGTCGATTCCGGCGCTGCCGCGACCGGCATTGCCGGGCCGCGGATGACGGTGAAGGCGGGCGGCGCCGCCGGGGGAGCCTGCACGATCGGTTCGCGGACGAACCGCGCCTTGCCGACCTGCGAGCGGGCCTTCTGGATCACCGAGATGACCGTGCCGAGCAGCACCGCGGAGCGCGCCGGCTTGGTCAGGTGTGCTGCAATGCCGTAGTCGATGATCATCTTGCCGAAATCGACCTGGTCGACCGAGGTCAGCAACACCACCGGGATGGAGGACAGCCGGCTGTCGGAAGCAATGGCTCTGGCGACGTCGGCGCCGTTCATGCCCGGCATTTGGTAGTCGAGGATGATGCAGTCGACGGCGGCGCCCAATTGAAAGGCGCGGTCGAGGAAAGCAAGCCCAACCGCGCCGCTTTCGGCGGCGGCGCAATCGAAGCTCCAGCTTCTGAGCTGCTCGAGCAGGATTTCGCGGTTGACCGGATTGTCGTCGATGACCAGCACGCGCGCGCCGGTGACGTCGACCGGCACGATCTCGTCGCGCGCCGCCGCCTGATGCGCGGCCAGCGGCACCGCGAACCAGAACACCGAGCCGCGGCCGATCTCGCTCTCGACACCGATCTTGCCTGCCATCAGGTCGACGAGGCGGGCGGCGATGGCGAGGCCCAGCCCCGTGCCCTCATGACGGCGGGTGGACGAGCCGTCCACCTGCGCGAATTTCTCGAATACATTCTGCAGTTTCTCGGCCGGTATGCCGATGCCGGTGTCTTCGACGCGGACCTTGAGCTGGACCACGTCGTTGACGATTTCGCCGCCGACATCGATCAGCACATGACCCTTTTCGGTGAACTTCACGGCATTGCCAAGCAGGTTGGTGATGATCTGCCGGAACCGGCCGGCGTCGCCGACGACATGGGCCGGCAGGCGCGGGTCGACACGCACGATCAGTTCGAGGTTCTTTTCGGCGACGCGCGCCGAGACCAGCGTCGCCACATCCTCGACCGCCTCGGAAAGGCGAAAGGGAGCAGGGTCGAGGGTGAGCTGGCCGGCATTGATCTTGGAGAAATCGAGGATGTCGTTGATGATGGTGAGCAACGCGTTGCCGGATTTGACGATGACGTCCGTGAAGGTCTTTTGGCGCGGGGTCAGATCGGTCTTCGCCAGCAGTTCGGCCATGCCGAGCACGCCGTTCATCGGCGTGCGGATTTCGTGGCTCATATTGGCCAGGAATTCCGATTTGGCGCGGTCGGCGGCCTCGGCCTTGAACAGGGATTCGGCGGATTCGGCAAAGGCGCGGCGGATTGCCACTTCCATCGGGCGGAAGATCCAGAAGGCGACGATGGCAAGTGCCGCGAACAGGATGCCGCTCGCCCACAGCAGCAGTCTGTCGCTTGAGGCATCGGCCAGGTGGCGCTCATCATCCATGGCGGTGCGGACGCGAACCAGCATAGGCTGGGCAAACAGGTCGTTCTGGTTGCGGATTTCGCGATAGCTCCACTCGTCGACCTTCTGCGCCACCGACATCAGGTTAAAATTGCGCACCATGTCGCGCGGCGACCAGAACAGATCGCCGTTGACGGAAGCGGACTGGAGTTCGTTGACGGTCTTGATCGACAGCCGCGGCTTGATCGCCGCAAGCTGGGCGGTCAGCGTCTCGATCTCGCCGGTCAGACGCTCCGAATGGCCGCGCGCCGATGTGGTCAGGGCATCGCGTGTCTCCGCCCGCCAGGCGGTGCCGGTCGTCTCGGCAAAGCTGGTCGCGTTGCGCAGGTCGCGGGTGAAGATGACGAGATTGCTGCTCAGCGCATCGATGTCGCGGCGAAAGGAATTGACGCGGTCAAGCGCAATCACAATGCCGGCGGAAGCCAGCGCGAAGATCAGCAACCCTGAAATATAACGAATCCGGACCGACCGGATGAAGGACGAATATTCAGGCATGCGCAACCCCAACACATACGCACCATTTTAATGGCCGGGATTACGCTTCATTTACATTAAAATTTCGTTCGTGCGGGTTGGCAGGCCATGCGAGCCGCCGGATGGACAGCACGCCTAGGCCGCTTCCACGACGAGGGCGCGGATGCGGCCACTCACCGAGCCTTCCCCGAACCGTTTCCCAAGGGCATTCGCCACGTATCGCGTCGCCTCCTCCAGCGAGACGCCGCGCGCCTCGATCTCTGCCCGCAGGGGCGTGCCCTGGCAATAGGCTGCGGCTGCCTCATATGGCGAGGAAGCGGCGCTGACGGCATCCAGCGGCTCTATGGTGATGTCACGGAAGCCGGCGGCATGCAGGTCGGCGCGGATGGCGTCCGCATCGTGATAGCCATGCGGCGTCCTCGCCATGAAGCGAGGCGGATCGGCCGGAAAGAAATGGCCGAGTGCCCGCGTCACTTCCTCGGCGAACTCGTTGTCTTCGATGGCGCCCCAGACGTTGAACAGGAAATGCCCGCCCGGCCGCATCATCCGCCGCGCTTGCCCGTAGGCGCCCACCCGATCGGGGAAGAACATCGCGCCAAATTGGCAGACCACGGCGTCGAACCGGGCGTCCTCGAAGGGCAGTGCCTGGGCGTCGGCCTGCTGCCAGATGATACGAGGATCGTCCGACATCCGCGTGCGCGCGTGGTCGAGCATCGGCTGGTTAAGGTCGGTGGCACGATGCGTGTTTGCGCCGGCAATCTTGCTGCCAGCGCACGCGTCACCACACCGGTGCCCGCCGCCACTTCGAGCACCGATTGCGGCCCGAGCTTCGACACTCTCTCCGCCAGATCCTGCGCATAGGGCTCGAAGATCAGCGGCACCATCGCCCGGTCGTAGACTTCGGGGATGGAACCGGTGAACAGCTTGTCGGTGGTCGACATGGCATCCCTCCAACTCTATCCGCACCGCGTGCTTGCCGTGCGGTGGCAAAGCGATGTCGATCCTCTGCCTCGGCAGGCTTCCGCTCAAGCTCTATTTCAGAACCGGCCGGCGGGGACGTGCGTGCGTCGATCAGCTCGATGTTCCGGCTGGCACAAGCTCAGCTGTTACGCGCCGCCACGAACGTCGCCGCTTCCTTCAGCAATTGGGCATCGTCGCCATAGGGCTCAAGCAGTGCATGGGCCTGTTCGACGAGGCCGTGAAGCTGGCCGCGTGCCCAATTCGCACCATGCAAGGCCACCAGCGTCGCCTTGCCGGCGGCGGCGTCCTTGCCGGTCGCCTTGCCCATCTGGCTGGCATCGGCGGTCAAATCGAGCAGGTCGTCGGCAAGCTGGAAGGCAAGACCGATCGCCGAGCCGAATTCGGCCAGCCGCTCGCGGTCATCGGCTGGTGCACCGGCAATGAGTGCGCCTGCCTCGCAAGCGAAACGGATCAGCGCGCCGGTCTTCATCGCCTGCAGCCGGATGATGCCGGTCTCGTCCGGCGGCGCCTGTTCGGCTTCGAGGTCGAGCTTCTGGCCGCCGACCATGCCACCGGCTCCGGCCGCACGGGCAAGCGCCAGCACCAGGGCTACCCGCCGTTCCGCCGGCAGAGCGGTCGCCTCGCCAGCAATGATGTCGAAGGCCAGCGTCAGCAAGGCGTCGCCGGCCAGGATAGCGGTCGCCTCGTCGAAGGCTCTGTGCACGGTCGGCTGGCCACGGCGCAGATCGTCGTCGTCCATGGCTGGCAGATCGTCGTGTATCAGCGAATAGCAATGCACGCATTCAAGGGCTGCGGCGACGCGCAGTGCCGCCTCGCCATCGGCGGAAAAAAGGGCGGCACTTTCCATGACCAGGAAAGGGCGCAGGCGCTTGCCGCCGTTCAGCACGCCGTGCCGCATCGCCGCCATCAAACGCTCAGGCCGCGCGATCTCGCCCGAAAGCGCACGGTCGTCGAGCAGCCGCCGTAGCAGCACCTCGACGGCGGCTGCCCGTCTGATCAGCGCCATTTCGAACGCCATTTGGTCGTTATTCCTCATGGCCCGGACCGGTAGCCGACACTCAGACGTTGCGCAAGAAGCCAAGCGCCATTATGCCGGGGCAGGGAGAAGCACGGGTTGGGCGGCTTGGCGGAACCGATCGTCGATCATGAAACCGAAAGACTGGACATGGCGACGAGATCGCGGGGCGTAAACCGCCGTGGTCTCAAGCGCTGGGTCCGGCGCGGCATCGTCGTGGCCGCGGTGCTGGCTTTGATTCCGGTCGTGCTGACGTTTCTGTATCTGCCATTCTTCGTGCATCCTGTCTCGACGCTGATGCTGAAGGACCTGGCGACGTTCTCCGGTTACGATCGCCGCTGGGTGTCGATCGACGACGTGTCGCCGGTGCTGGCCAATTCCGTCATCATGTCGGAGGACGGGCAGTTCTGCTTTCATCGTGGCGTCGATCTCGGCGAGCTGAGGGGCGTCGTCGACGACGCGCTGGCCGGCGAAGCGACGCGCGGCGCCTCGACCATCACCATGCAGACGGTCAAGAACCTGTTTCTCTGGTCGCGGCCGCTGGGCTCGGTGCGCAAGGTGGTCGAATTGCCGCTGGCCGTCTATTTCGATGCGGTGATGTCGAAACGGCGCATTATGGAAATCTACCTCAACATCGCCGAGTGGGGGCCGGGCATCTACGGCATCGAGGCCGCGGCACAGCACCATTTCGGCGTTTCGGCAAAACAGCTGTCGCGACGGCAGGCCGCCTTGCTTGCGGTCTCCTTGCCAAATCCGATTGCCCGCAATCCGGCCAAACCCGGGCCTGGCTTGAGGCGGCTCGCCAATCTGATCGAGCGGCGCGCCGGCCGCTCCGGCGCCTATGTCGGTTGTCTCCGCTAGCCGATCCAAAAAAATTCGCGCCAGTGCTGGCCAAAACGGCACAGGGCGTGTATAGGCACCCGACTTTCTCAGATTTAGGCCCCGACATGGCCCTTTCACGAGGGCGGGCGGGGCTTTTGACCATGTAGTGGAGCATATCCATGGCCGTTCCGAAACGAAAAACCTCTCCGTCCAAGCGCGGCATGCGCCGCTCGGCCGACGCCCTCAAGGCCCCGACCTATGTCGAGGACAAGAATTCCGGCGAAATGCGCCGTCCGCACCATATCGACCTGAAGACCGGCATGTATCGCGGTCGCCAGGTGTTGACCCCCAAGGAAAGCTGAGACCAGCTTTTTCAAAGGTTTGAATTTCCAAAAGGACCGGCCGGTGGCTGGTCCTTTTGCGTTTGGGCGGGCCGGCAGCGCAGGCGTGCACCGCCGGCGTTGCAAATCCTTCGGCCGGCAACCGGCTGACATGGTTGTTGCGTGCGGTCTTCGACCGTGTTCAGCGCCGATGGCGAAACATCTTGACGACGTGGCTATGGCGCATTCTACAAAGGATCGCCCCCACATGGAGACGCCAGATGTTCGGTGCCATTCCGCTGCTGATCGTGCCTTTCGTGCTCTACAACCTCGGACTGCTGGGAATTTTCGGTAGCGGTGACGATCCGTGGGCGAGCGAGGTCTTCTCCTTCAGCATGATGTCGGGCGGCGTGTTCTCGATGACGCTGGGCGACCTGATGATACTGATCGGGCTGATCTTCCTGTTCCTCGAAATGGCGAAGTCGGTGCGCACGACCAACGCCTCGATCATGGACCATCTTCTGTCGACGCTGGTGTTCGTGGCCTTCCTGGTCGAGTTCCTGTTGGTGAAGGGCGCGGCCCATTCCGTCTTCTTCACGCTGATGGTCATCGCGCTGTTCGATGTGCTGGCCGGATTCGCGGTGTCGATGCGATCGGCCAGCCGAGACATCAATCTGAATTAGTTCCTCAGCGAAGCGATTGGCAGGAAACGCGCATCGCTTCGTCATCCCAGGGCCTCCGCGACGGAGCTTCGCTCCTGCTTCGCCCAGCGATGACCAAAGTGGAGAGGATTCAGCCCGGATCGGCGGTGAAGCCGGCGGCCTCGATGCCGGCGATGGCCGCGGCTTCGTCATTGTCCGACGTGTCGCCTGAGATGCCGACGGCGCCGATGATGGCTCCGGCCTTGTCGCGGATCAGCACGCCGCCGACCACCGGCAGCACGCGTCCGCCCGAGACGTCCGAGATGCCGGCCACCAGGTGCGGGCGCTCCTTGGCGAAGGCCTCGACTTTGCGTGAGCCCATGCCGATGGCGAGCGCACCGTAGGCCTTGCCGGCCGACATTTGCGGGCGCAGGAACGAGGCGCCGTCCTGGCGCTGGAAGGCGACCAGATGCCCGCCGGCATCAAGCACCGAAACGCCGAGCGGCTTGAGCTTGAGATCGGCGCCCTTGGCAAAGGCGGCATCGATGATTTGCCTGGCTTTTTCGAGCGGCAGTGCGGTCATGGCAGTCTCCTGTTTGAAAACGCGTCGATCATCGACCGTCGACGGGCGAGATAACATCCCCGTTTCGGTTGAAATTGCTTCGCGTGAAGGGGCGGGATGGAAGCAGCTTTCACCGATACCATCAGGACAGGCATTAGCGTTTATGGCTCAAGGGGTGGCTGCTATTTTTTCTTGGCGCGGGTCGGCTTCTTGGCGGGTGCCGCCGGCGCATTGGCTAGGTCTTCGGCTTCCTTGGCGAGACGCAGCGCCCGCAGCTTGTTGGTCTTGGCCTGGCGGGCGTCGCTCTCGGCGACGTATTCGGCCATCGCCTTCTGGCGGACGGTTGCCGCCTCTTCCTGCTTCTTGAAACGCAGGTCGGCGCGCGCGCGGGCAGCATCCCGAGAGTTTTCAACCAAGACCTTATCCAATCCCGTAAATTGTGATTTTCCGCCTCTTCTAGCAGAGTCGGCCCCAAAACGGGAAAATAAGTTAATTACGCGGCTGTGCTGGCGGCGGGGGCCTTGCTGGCAACCACGGCCTCATAGGCGGCCTGCAAGGTCGCGCGGACAGAAGGACCCGCTGCAGTATCGAGCGGCATGCCGAGATGTTCATGGCGCAACTCGTCCATGAATTTGTCCCACATCGGCTGTCCGCCCTTTTCCAGAAGTTCGGCGCGGATCGACAGTTCTTCGCTGACCGGCAGCCAGATGCGGCCCCAGGCGCCGAGATGGGCCAGGATCGGCACCAGCGTGATCGCCATTTCGGTCAGGCTGTAGATCGCCTTCTGCTTGTGCGAGGGGTCGTCGGCTTTGGTCAGCATGCCCAGCTCCATCAGCCGCTTCAGCCGGTCGGCGAGGATGTTGGAGGCGATGCCTTCCATCGATCCGTTGAGCAGCTCGCGAAAATGACGCCTGCCGCCGAAGATCATGTCGCGAAGGATGATCAGGCTCCAGCGATCGCCGAAGACTTCCAGCGACAGGTTGATCGGACACCCGGACCGGCGATCCATGCTCATGAGATTTTTCTCCAAAACCGGTTGCATTATCGTATCGGTTTTATTATCGTGCAACCGATTGCAAAATGCAATCGGTATTGCAGGAGAGGAGGTCGCACCGTGACGACGACCGAACGCCCCGAAATCATATCCGAAACCTTTGGCGATCCGGCGAACCCGCCGCTGTTGCTGATCATGGGAGCGATGGCCTCGATGCTGTGGTGGCCGGAGGCGTTCTGCCGGAAACTGGCCGGTGCCGACCTGTTCGTGATCCGCTATGACAATCGCGACACCGGCCGTTCGACCAAATACAAGTCGGGAGAGCCGCCCTACACGTTCGATGATATGGCCGACGATGCAATGCGCGTTCTCGATGACCACGGCATCGGCAAGGCGAATGTCGTTGGCATGTCGATGGGCGGCATGATCGCGCAGCTTGTGGCGTTGAAACACCCGTCCCGTGTCGCATCGCTGACCGTCATCAGCAGCTCGCCCGTGGGAACCGACACTTCGCACCTTCCGCAGACGAGCGATGCCTATATCGAGCATTCGGCCGAGGGCGCCAAAGTCGATTGGTCGGACCGTGGCCAGCTGATCGATTTCATCGTCAGGGATGCGCGGGCGATCGCCAGCATCGCACATCCATTCGACGAGGCCCGGATGCGTGCCTTTGTCGAGCAGGATCACGACCGCTCCGGCGGCTTCCTGAGCGCGACCAACCATTTCATGCTCAAGGGCGGCGACGCCTGGAAGGGCCGCCTGCACGAGATCGCGGCGCCGCTGCTGGTCATCCATGGCACGGCTGATCCGATCTTTCCGGTCGAACATGGCGAGGCGCTGGCCGAGGCGGTCACCGGCGCGAAAATTCTCCGGATCGGAAGCGACGGCCACGAGCTGCACCCGGACGACTGGGAGGTGATTGTCGCAGGCATCGTCGCCCAGGCCCATGTCGCTTGAAGCGGCAAGCGGGCCTTGACGGGCCATGCTTGCCGCAGTGTCTGACCCTTGATGAGCAGCACGGCACCGGCCATCGATGAACCACGAAACAGATAAGCAAAAAATGTCCCTGACGCTTCATTTCCATCCGTTGGCCTCTTTCTGCTGGAAGCCGTTGATCGCGCTGTATGAGAACGTGACGCCGTTTACCCCTGATATCGTCGATCTCGGCAATGCGGAATCGCGCGAGGCCTTCCTGAAGATTTCGCCGGCCGGCAAGATGCCGGCGCTGCGCGACGATGCGCGCGACCGCACGGTGCTGGAATCGACCATCGTTGTCGAATATCTGGCCGCGCATTATCCGGGGCCGGTCGACCTCGTTCCCGCCGACATCGACCTGGCGCTGGCCGTCCGCCAGGCCGATCGCTTCTATGATTTTTTATGTGCAGGAGCCGATGCAGAAGATCGTCGGCGACCGGTTGCGGCCACAGGACAAGACCGACCCGTTCGGCGTCGAGCAGGCCCGCGACCAGTTGCGCAATTCCTACGCCATCATCGAACAAGACATGCAGTCGAAGATCTGGGCGATGGGCGACACCTTCACCACGGCCGATTGCGCGGCGTCCCCGGCGCTGTTGTATGCCAACAAGGTCGAGCCGTTCGGCGACAAATACCCGGCCGTGAAGCGCTATCACGACCGGCTTCTGCAGCGGCCTTGCTTTGCCCGGGTTGTCGAGGAAGCGCAGCCCTACTTCAAGTTCTTTCCCTACAATAATGGCTGATCGGGATGCTGCACGATCTCGCCCCAGACGCTCGCCGATACGGTCGGTCAACTGACCGAGCCGCTGGCAATGTCACTGAGAAGCTCAGGCTTCCCAGAACTGATCGAGCCAGATGTTGAGTTTGAGGAAGCCGGTGCCGCTCACCGTATAGACGCGCCTTGTTCCTTCCGGCTTGGCGTGGACCAGGCCGGCATCGAGCAGCACTTTCAGATGCTGCGAAACGGCTGGGCGCGACACCGGCAAGCCGGCGGCCAGTTCGGTGACGGTTTTAGGGCCGCGGCGAAGTTCTTCCAGAAGATGGCGCCGGTTGGGATCGGCAATCGCCATGAAGGCGTCGGAAAACATCATGCCTGTATTAGTGCGGCAAAGCCTTTCGAATCTCAACCGTCTGCTTCTGCTTTTCTTCTGGGATCAAGCCGCAATGCTTCCGGCGTCACCGAACGGTCGGCCGGCTGCGTCTTGAAGGCGTCACGATCCCCGATCGGCACCGGCGCGCGGCGGCTGATGCGCAGCAGCGTGTAGCCCGCCAGGCAGAGATGCGCCAAGGCGGTCGCCAGGAACAGACCTTCCGGGCGCATCCAGCCCATCAAAGCGGCGGCGAGCAAGGGTCCAATCATCGTGCCGAAGCCGTAGAGCAGCAGCAGTCCGCCCGACACCTTGACGAAATCCTCCGAGCGCGCGTGGTCGTTGGCATGCGCCACGGCGATCGAATAGAGCGTGTAGGCGAAGGCGCCATAGGCTGCGGTGAAGACGATGACGAAGATGCCGGAGCGTGGCTCGAACAGGAAGATCATGAGCGCGAACAAGGCCGCGCCGAAAGCAGCGCCCGCCAGCACGAAACGCCGGTCGGTCTTGTCGGACATGCGCCCGGCGGGAAGCTGCATGGCGGCACCGGCAACGACCACAAGGCTCATCATCAGGGCGATCTCGGCCGTGGAGATGCCGATACGGGCGCCGTAGACCGCGCCAAGCGTGCCCCAGGCCCCGTTGGCGATGCCGATCAACACGCAGGCGACCGCCGAAACCGGCGAATTGGCATAAAGGCCTTTGACGTCGAGCGAGACATCCTGCAGCGGCTTGGGGTGGGAGGCGGTCGAGACCGCGGTCGGAATGAGCGACAGGCAAAACAGGATGCCGGTGATCATGAACAGCGACGCCGATTTCACGTCGCCGCCGGCGACGATCATCTGCCCGCCCATGATCGAGGCATAGGTGACCATCATGTAGAGGCCGAAGACGGTGCCGCGATTCTCGTTGGTGGCCTTCTCGTTCAGCCAGCTTTCGATGACCATGAAGGCGCCGGCCATGGTGAAGCCGGTGAAGGCGCGCAGCAGGATCCAAACATATTCGTCGATGATCAGGCCGGTGAGCAGCGCCACGATGGCGCCCGACGCGGCAAAGGCGCCGAAGGCGCGCACGTGGCCCGCGCGGCGCACGATGCGCGGCGCAAAGAAGCAGCCGGTGACGAAGCCGCCGGCCCAGGCCGTGCCCATCAGGCCGAGCGATGCGGTCGAGAAGCCTTCCAGCTGACCGCGCAGGGGCAGCAGCAGCCCGTGCAATCCAGACGCCGCCAGCAGGAAGGCGGTGCCGCGAAGCAGCGAGAGGATCGGACGGTAGGTTGCGAACATTGTTTGATCCGGCTCGAGTTTGGCGGGGACGCTGGGTCTGAAGACAGTCGCATTCGGGCTTTTCGGCGGCGGGCTTTAGCGCCCGCGCACCTATCCGCGACGGAACAGCGCCTCGGCGGCGGATTTGGTGTTGTCCTTGGCCTTGAGCTCGGCCTCCAGCCTGGCGATCTCGGCGCGCAGGATGCCGATCCGCTCGGTCAAGTCGCTGACGGAAAGCAGTGACAGGTCCTGCCCGATCTCGTGCGGGCGCGCCTTCTTCTTGGGTTCGTCGTCGAAGATCGCCATCGTCGCTCCTCCTCCGCCAAGACCAGATTGGCCATTTGCCTGATTTGGCAATCAGCATACATAGGGCAGGGGCGTCGATGCAAACAGCCGATCGGATAACGGCGAGGAAAGACGGGAAATCTCATGGCGAGCGGACAGAAAATTCCGGCAAGGATGACGGCCATCGCGATCTCGGAGCCGGGTGGCCCTCGGGTGCTGAAGCCGGAAACACGCGACGTGCCGCAGCCCGGGCCCGGCGAGATCCTGATCAAGGTGCATGCGGCCGGCGTCAACCGGCCCGACGTCCAGCAGCGCAAAGGCGCCTATCCGCCACCACCCGGCGCATCCGACCTGCCGGGCCTCGAGGCGTCGGGTGAAGTGGCGGCCCTTGGCGACGACATATCACGCTGGCGCATTGGCGACCGCGTCTGTGCACTGACGCCCGGCGGCGGCTATGCCGAATATGTCAAGGTCCATGCCGGGAGCGTGCTGCCGTTGCCCGCCGGCTTCACCCATACCGAAGCCGCGGCAGTGCCGGAGAATTACTTCACCGTCTGGCACAATGTGTTCGAGCGTGGCGCCCTCAAGAAAGGCGAGACGCTGCTCGTCCATGGCGGCTCGTCCGGCATCGGCACAACAGCAATCCAGCTTGCCTCGGCCTTTGGCGCCTATGTCATCACCACCGCGGGCAGCAAGGAGAAATGCGACGCCTGCCTGAAGCTCGGCGCAGACCGGGCGATCAACTATCGCGAGGAGGATTTCGTCGCCGCAGTCAAGGAGGCGACGGGGGGCAAGGGCGCCAATGTCATCCTCGACATGGTCGGCGGCGACTATGTGGGGCGCAACTACGAGGCTGCTGCGGTTGAGGGCCGGATCGTCCAGATCGCCGTGCAGGCCGGTGCTGTCGCAAGCGCGGATTTTTCGAAGATCATGGTCAAGCGGCTTACCCACACCGGGTCGACGCTGAGGCCACGCACCGTCGAGTTCAAGGCGGCGATCGCGGCGGCGCTGGAAGCGCAGGTGTGGCCGTTGCTCGGCACGCGCAAGGTTGCTCCTGTCATGGACATGATCTTCCCGCTCAGCGAAGCATGGCGGGCGCATGAGCGGATGGAAGACGGCGAACATATCGGCAAGATCGTGCTCGACGTCGGCTAGGCCGTATCGATACTCGGCCGGCCTGCAGGCCGGCCGAGCGAGGTCCGCGCCCGTGGCTGCCTACAAGATGAACAGAAGCTTAATGCTGCAATGCAGCATTTGCATCATTGCTATGCAAAATCAGCCATTCAAGTCCTCATCGATGACGCCTATTTGAGCACCATCGAAACGAACATCATTTTGGAGGACTACCATGAACCCGATCCGCGCTTTCCGTAACTGGCGTATGTACACCGAGACCGTCCGCGAACTGAACCGTCTCAACGCACGTCAACTCAGCGATCTCGGCATCAACCGCGCCGACATCGAAAAGATCGCCCGCAGGGCCATCTGACTTCGAGCATGGTTCGCTGTAGGGTGGCTCACCGTTTCACGGAAACGATGAACCGCTCTAGCTCCTGCCGATGCGACTCCGGACGGAAAACCGTTTCACGCTTTTCCCGGAATTGCTCTAAGGAGCGGACCTTGCCGTAGAAGCAAGAGCCGGAGCTGACGGTTTTGCCGTCGCCGGTTCCGAGCCCGCTGGACCCCGTCCGGCGGGTTTTGTCTTTTTGGGGCCATCAACCGCATGCGCTCGACAGCAATCTGAGGTTGACCTTCAACGGCCGCCCTTGCGCAAGGGAGGCCGCCAGCCGCGCCTCTGCGGGGTCGATCGAGAAACCTACTTCGACAAGTGGTTCAACTACAATGGACGGTGGACGCTCACCCAACTCTACGATCATGCCGTGACCGATCCGGTACCGCTCTCAATGGATTTCGTCAGTGCCAACAATCTGGACCCATACGATTCTGATGGCCTGCGCGCCACGAGCGAGACCGGCAACTGGTTCACCTATGTGCCGGACATGGACGGCTACGTAACGGTTTTCTGGCTATCGGACCGCGTAACCTATCGCCTGTTCAGACAATACCATCCGCGCGATGCGGACGGCTGGGCGAATGGTTGGCTCTCGGTGGAAGGGGTTGTCGGCATCTGGACGAACAATTCATTCGCAGGTCGCGACTACGTCGAAATTTCGAGCAGCAACGGCAATGCGCACGACACGCTACAAGCGAGCGGGGTCCTTTTCATTCACAACAGTACATACCCCGTCCAGGCAGGAAAACCGGTCCATGTGCTGATCGGAACGCGGTCAAAATCTTTAGTGTTTGCGACGGAACGGGCATCAACTTGGGGGCCGGCGTTGTCGCGCGAATTGATCACCCCATTTCCATCTTCACGCGAGCGGGGCTGGAGCCATATTCGCCGTTCTACTGAACCTGGATGACAACTGGGCCGCTACCGTTTCGAGGCATTCGACCTCGGGTAAGGTGGAGCTGTCGGGCCGATACCGACAGGCCGGAAAGCCGACGCGCGATTTTTTGCGCCATCCGTCGAACAAGGGACGGCCGCGCTCCGGGCGATCTGACGGTCTTGGGAGCGCGCAGCGCACGCGGTGCGGTCTTGGCTCCAAAAACGTTGCGAAACGACCCGAGAGCGGTTATACAGACCGCGAATTTCCCATTTTGGTGGCTCTAAACCACCGCCCGCGCGGGAACGCGGGCGAACGAGAAGGATTTGTAAAATGGCCAATACGCTGCTGATGCCCAAGGCGACCGCTGTCTGGCTGGTCGACAATACCGCACTTTCCTTCGAGCAGATCGCGCAGTTCTGCGGGCTGCACCCGCTCGAGGTCAAGGCAATCGCCGACGGTGAATCGGCGCAAGGCATCAAGGGCATGGACCCGATCATGACCGGACAGCTGACCCGCGACGAGATCGCCCGTGCCGAGAAGGACCCGAACCAGCGCCTGAAGCTTTCGGACCCCAAGGTCCGGGTGCCCGAATCCAAGCGCAAGGGGCCGCGCTACACGCCGCTGTCGAAGCGCCAGGACCGGCCGAACGCGATTCTGTGGCTGGTGCGCAACCATCCCGAGCTCAAGGACGCGCAGATCTCGCGCCTCGTCGGCACCACCAAGTCGACGATCGAACAGATCCGTGAGCGCAAGCACTGGAATTCGGCCAATCTGCAGCCGATGGATCCTGTCACGTTGGGCCTCGCCTCGCAGATCGACCTCGACATGGAAGTCAATCGCGCCTCGCGCGGCCGCGAACAGGCGCAGCCGGTCGGCGACACGCTGCTGCCGGCGGCCTTGACCGAGCGGCTGGTGCCGGCTCCCGAGAAGCCCAAGGACGAGGATGCCGAACTCGACGCCAACGCCGTGTTCGCCAAGCTTTCGGCCTTGAAGTCGAAGAACACGGACAATGACGACGACGAGTGAGGTTGTCTGACATTCTAATAAAAGCCCGCTTCGAGCGGGCTTTTTATTGGGTCAACAACTCAGCTGCGCGCCGCGCGATCCGGCGCCATGCCATAATCTTCGCTGCGCTCCACCGCGCGGTAGAAGTCGGCAAGCTGCTTGCCGCGCTCGGGCTTGAAGATGCGGCCAGCGATGACCACGGAGGCGATGCGATCGATGCGGAAGGCGCGAAAATCGTCGCGCATCTCGCACCAGGCGACCAGCGTCCACACCTTGCCCCAAAACCACAGGCCGAGCGGGCGGATATCGCGGGCGGTGCCGCGGCCGGCCTCGTCGGAATAGTCGATGGTCAGCACCTGCCGTTTTTCGACCGCGCGCTCGATCAGGTCAATCGCCTCGCGAGCAGCGTCGCTGACCACCCACATCGGTGTGTGGATCTCAGTGCGGGCGATGCGGTCTTTCTCGGCATCGGGCAATACGGCGCCGATCTTGACCAGCGCCTCGTCGGCGGCCCTCGCCATGGCGGCACCGCCAAAGGCGCGCACCATGCGGGCGCCGGCGACCAGCGCGACGATCTCGTCACGCGTGAACATCAGCGGCGGAAGGTCGAAACCCTCCCTCATCATATAGCCAACGCCGGCCTCGCCGTCGATCGGCACTCCGGTCGACTGCAAATCGGCAATGTCGCGATAGATGGTTCGCTCGGAAACTTCGAGCCACGTGCCGAGCTTCTGGGCAGTGACCAGTCGGCCACCGCGCAGATGCTGCACGATCTGGAAGAGCCTGTCGGCGCGGCGCATCGTATGGTCCCTCGGCGTTGTCTCTATGCATGTCGCCCGAAACCGGTCCACCTCTGGGTGGCATGCATCGTGTTTTCGCGCATGCCGCTATCCCAAAACCGCAGAACACTTTTGGGCGGCATGTATCATGGCTTCAGCCCTTCGCGCTTGCGCTGCGCGGCGACGAACTCCGCGCCGAAGGACAGTTTCTTCGTCGTCGGTGTTTTCGCATCGAGCACGCGCCAGAATGGTGCCACGCCACTCAGCGTCATACCGCGCTGGAGGTCCTCGTTGGCGGCTTCGGCAACAGTGCGCAGATGATAGCCTATGGTGACCGGGCATGTCACTTCGGCGCCATGCTCTATGGCAAGTGCTGTACGCAGCGCACGCATATCCATCTCGACGCCTTCGGGAATCGAGCGGATGAAATCATCGACCTGGCGCGCCGTCGGCACCAGCATAGGCTGGCCTTCGACGACATCGGCCATCGTGCGCGGCGTCGGCCTCACGCCGTTGATGCCTGGTGTGCTCAGTCTGTCGTTCCAACTCTTCATCGATCGTCCTTTAACGCCAATGCGCAGTGTCCGAAGCTGGCACCATTGCACGCCCCTCCTGACAGCATACTGTCAGGAGGCTTCAGCGTACTCCTTGGCGAACAGCGTCCGCATCTGTGCGAGATCGCTGCCTCTTTCGGGGTAGAGCGCCTTCAGAAAGGCGAGTGCGAAGGTGCCTGGTGCCGAGCCCGGTGCGGAAACGATGTTGCCGTCGGCTACGGCATGCGGCACATCCTCGTAGTTCTCGGCACCGGCATAACCGGCTTCATGACCCTTGATCCACTCGCGGCCATTGCTGGTATGCCTGGCCTTCTCGAAAAGGCCGGCTCGGGCCAGCGCCAGCGTGCCGGCGCAGATGCCGCCGACCACGCCGCCGCGCGATGCAATGGCGGCAAGCAGGTCGCCTACATCAGGCGGTGCCTTGCCCGTCCACCGGTCGGAACCAATGACGGCAATGGCATAGAGATCGGCATTCTCGCCGGCGCCTGTTGCGCGATCGGGGATCAGCCGAAAGCCGCTAATGCCCGTCACCTGCTTGCCATCAGGCGTCAGCGACACGGCACGGGCGCCGAACCATTCGACCGCCGAGGCCGCCAGCAGCCCATACTCCCAGTCAGCGAAGCCTTCGATGAAAAGGAAACCGATTGTCTTTTGTTCGGGCATAAGCGCGCTCCGCGTGTCGACCTGTTACCCTGCTTGTTATCTGGGCGTTGACGCGCCCACATCCAATCGCCGGGTCGAAAAATTGGCTTCAATTGCCGCGAGAGCCACGGTCGGCGTACATGTCGGGCCAGCCGATATCCTTGCGAATGTCCGCCGGCAGCGAGTTCATGAACCGCTGGGTGCGGATCTCGTTGCGCATCGTCCGGATCTTGCCGACATAGTGCTGCATGCCGCGCAGAATGGTGTAACCGTTCATGGCTAAGTCTCCTCTCTCTGTGTAGAGGCACTATCGCATACCCCTCCTGACAGCAGTCTGTCAGGAGGATGTCAGGGCGCGAGACAATAGTTGCGGCCGGTGCGCGCGCCGCAGGCAAGGCATCGCTTCTCGCCGCATCGAGCGGTGCCTCAAGGCAGGTTTGCGACGTCCGATTGTTCATGGCGACGACGTTGTTTTCGGCGCCGCTGTTCAGCGTCCGGCGACGGACTGTCGGAATACGAGGCCTTCAGCGAGGTGACCGCAGGTCTGATATGAAGGGAGAAAATTCTTCCCCAACAGCAGGGAGACGACGATGAGCTTGCAACTGACAGGTATCCACCATCTGACCGCCATCACCGCCAATGCGCCTGGCAATCTTCATTTCTACACCAAGGTGCTGGGTCTGCGGCTGGTCAAGAAGACCGTAAACCAGGACGACACCTCGGCCTACCACCTCTTCTATGCCGACGGCGAAGCGACGCCGGGCACCGACCTTACCTTCTTCGACTGGCCGGTCGGCCGCGAGCGGCGCGGCACGCACAGCATCGTGCGGACCAGCCTCAGGGTCGGCAGCCGGGAGAGCCTTGCCTGGTGGAAGCAACACTTGACCGATGAAGGCCTGGCAACAGGAGAGGTCGCCGACATCGGCGGTTATGCGTCGTTGGACTTCGAAGATCCCGAGGGCCAGCGTCTGCGCCTGGTCCGCGATGGCGGCAAGGGCGGCAGCCATCCCTGGGCGCAAAGCCCGGTACCGGTCGAGCACCAGATACGCGGGCTCGGGCCGATCGTCATCAGCGTTCCCGACATCACCAACACCGAAGCGGTGGTGACCAAAGTGATGAACATGCGCAAGGCGCGCGACTATGTCTCGCCGGAGGGGCAGGTTCACGTCTTCGAAATGGGAGAGGGCGGGCCGGCGGCGGAGTTGCATGTCCTGGTGCAGCCGGGACTGGCGCCGGCGCGGCAAGGCGCGGGTGCGGTTCACCATGTCGCCTTCAGGGCGCCGGACCAGGAGACGCTGCATCAATGGACGGCGCGGCTGGCCGAGTTCCGGCTGCCGTCGAGCGGCGAGGTCGAGCGCTATTATTTCCGTTCGCTCTACTTCCGCGAGCCGAATGGCATCCTGTTCGA
Source organism: Mesorhizobium sp. M0243 (assembly GCF_040321775.1). Taxonomy (NCBI): domain Bacteria; kingdom Pseudomonadati; phylum Pseudomonadota; class Alphaproteobacteria; order Hyphomicrobiales; family Phyllobacteriaceae; genus Mesorhizobium; species Mesorhizobium sp. M0243. The sequence continues at coordinate 37,818 of NZ_JAMYSF010000017.1, forward strand.
GATCGCAACCGACGGGCCGGGGTTCACCGCCGACGAGCCGCTGGAAACACTGGGGGAAAGCCTCGCCTTGCCGCCATTCCTCGAACCGAAGCGGGCTTCGATCGAGGCTGGCCTCAAGCCGCTGAAGTAGATCGTTTCCCAGTCGCAGACGGGCGCCGCGTTCCGACCTAGGATCGCGGCGTCGTTCTTTCTCAGGCAATGAACGACGTGCTTTGACAGCCGGGCGCGTTGCTGGTCAAAGGCGGCATGACGAAATTCCTCGCCCTTGTCATCGTCGGTTTCATGGTCATTCAACTGATCAAGCCGCTCGGCTGGCCAGGCCTCAAGCGACGCGGCGATTTCTGGAAGCTGGCACTGCTCGCCATGGCCGCGATTTCACTGGCGGCCGTGCTCGGGCATTTGACGTAGGACGGCACTTGTCGTCGGTGCCCAATTGCCAAGCACCGGGCCAACCAGATGCTCGGCCCAAGCCCGGTAGCCTGCTTCCGAGGCGTGAAAGCCGTCCGAGGCAAAGCCGGCTTCCGGATTGGTGATCGGCAGGCGCGGCGCCGGCACCGCGCCGCGCTCCAGGCAAAGGCGTTCGCCCATCCGGTTCATGTCGGTGGCGCGAATCTCAAGAATTTTTCCGAGCAGCGGCGGCATGGCCGGCGCCCGCGTGAACTCCAGCACCGGCGACCACACCACGCGTGCTTCCGGCCACTTGGCACGCATCGCGTAGAGCAGGCCGCCGAACTCCTTCTTGAAGCGCGGCACGGAGTGAAAATTCTTGGTGTCGTTGGTGCCGATGGCCAGCACGATATGCGTCCATGGATCGGCCGACAGATTGGGCAGGACATGGTCACGGATCTGGCCAGACGTTGCCGAATTGAAGCCGGCAGCGCGCCAGCGCACGGCGCGGCCTGTACTCTGTGAAATCAGCACGGCGAGTTGCGCGGCCAGCCCATCTTCCGAATTACCGATGCCGACCGAAGCGGCGGAGGAATCGCCCAGCACCAGAAGCGAGATTGGCGGTGCTGTGCCTGATATTTCGTGCATGACCGGCCCTTGCGCCGGCAGCATGCGCGTGGTGCGGCGTCGCACGCCGAGGCCTTGCCAGATATAGACCGGGAAGGCGAGCCAGGTGAGTAGGGCCGTGAAGCGCATAGCAGTACCGTTAAACGATCAGCGGCAGCCTTAGCGCATGTTTTGGTCGACGGGAACGCTCTTCAATCGCAGCAACTCGCCTGCCCCGCTTGCTTGCCCTGATGATATTCATCGTGCAGCCGCACCCAATCCATCAGTCCGTGATAGGGGCCGTTCTCGTTGCGGCCCTTCGGCGTCATGTCGAGATAGTCGTAGGCGCCGATCTGCGCCTCGCCGCCGCGGGCGCGCGACATGAAGGTGAGCAAGATGTCGCCGGTCTCGTCCCGGTAGAAAACGCTGGTGCCGGGAAGCTCCTTCGATGTCCGTGGACGGGTCTCGAAATTGTAGGTGGTGTCGCCGGCGGCGATCTGCTTGTCGGTGAAGGAGACCTGCATGTCGAAGTTGAAATCCGAGGCATAGGACGACACCCAGTCGAACTTCCAGCCCATGCGCTGCTTGTAAGGCAGAAGTTCCGCCAGTGGGGCGCGCGAAACCACGACCAGCGACACGTCGTGATGCCGCAGATGCTGATTGGCGCCGTCGATATGGTCGGCAAGGAATGAGCAGCCCTCGCAATGATTGACGCAGCCCGGCCCGAACATGAAGTGATAGACGATCAGCTGGCTGTTGCCGGCAAGCAGGTCGGCCAGTCTCTTCGGCCCTTGCCCGGTCTCGAAGACATCGTCCTTCCGGATCTTCAGCCAGGGCAATTCACGCCGCTCAGCCGCGATCCGCTCGCGGAGCCGCGTCAGTTCCTTCTCGCGCGCCAGATGCGCCTTGTGCGCCTGGAACCGGTCTTCGCGCGAAACGACCTTGTTGCGATGCATGAACCTCTCCCTGAAGTGTCATTCCAAGGACGTTCGGGATGAGCACAACCCGACATCGCCCGAGAGGAAATAAGGACGGAGAGGCTCCGCCCCAAGCCCGGCAAGTCACAAACAAAAAACCCGGGCGCATCGGCCCGGGTTCGAAGGAGGAAGAAAGGACTGTGGTCAGGCGGCCTGTTCCAGGCTCGCCTTCCATTTTCCGAGCGCTGCCAGATGGTTCATGTGGGCGCGATGGGTGAAGGCAGCCTGACCGGCGGCGACGTTCGAGGCCTTGCCGCTCCAGGCTTTCTGTGGCGCGGCCTGCAGCGCGCGACCATAGGAGAAGGTCAGCTTCCACGGGTGCGGCCCGATGGCGTTGATGGCGTTGAGGTTGGCGGTCGCTTCCTCGTCCTCCTGGCCGCCGGACAGGAAGGCGATGCCCGGCACGGCTGCCGGTACGGTTTCGCGGAACAGCTTTATAGTCTTTTCCGCGACTTCTTCAGGGCCACTCACCTTGCCTGATTTCCTGCCGGCCAGCACCATGTTCGGTTTCAGGATAGTACCTTCCAGCACGACGCGCGCCGCGTAGAGTTCGCTATAGAGCTTGAGCAAAATCACCTTGCTGATCTCGTAGCATGTGTCGATGTCGTGGGCGCCATCCATCAGCACCTCCGGTTCGACGATCGGCACGATGCCGGCTTCCTGGCAAAGAGCGGCATAGCGGGCGAGCGCATGGGCGTTGGAGCCGATCGAGGTCCCCGAAGGCACGCCTTTGGCGACATCGATGTCGATCACCGCGCGCCATTTGGCGAAGCGGGCGCCGAGCTTGTAGTAGTCGGCAAGGCGCTCGCGCAGGCCATCGAGGCCTTCGGTGATGGTGTCGCCGGGAAACCTGGCCAGCGGCTTGGCGCCTGCATCGACCTTGATGCCGGGGATGGCGCCGGCCGCCTTGATGATGTCGACCAGCGGCGTGCCGTCGGCGGCCTTCTGGCGGATCGTCTCGTCATAGAGGATGACGCCGGAGATGTAGCGGGTCATTGCCTCCCTGGTGCGGAACATCATCTCGCGGTAATCGCGGCGGCTGTCGGCTGTCGATTCGACGCCAATGACGTCGAAGCGCTTCTTGATGGTGCCCGAACTTTCGTCGGCGGCCAGCAGGCCCTTGCCATCGGCGACGATCGCAGCGGCAATGTCTTCGAGACGTTCGCTCATTGTGGCTTCTCCTGAAACGGTTGTTCCGCGCTTAACGGAAGTCTACCGCCAAAGGAATGGCATCGGAAAGCTCGAATCGATTGAAAGCCTCGGGCGGCCTTGTTCGCTCTCCGAGTGTTGATCGCCTCGGAGCCTCAGCGCTTCAAGACGTCGACGCCGGGCAGCGGCTTGCCTTCCATCCATTCCAGGAAAGCGCCGCCGGCGGTCGAGACATAGGTGAAGTCGTCGGCGACGCCGGCATGGTTGAGCGCCGCCACCGTATCGCCACCGCCGGCGACCGAGACCAGCTTGCCGGCCTTGGTGCGCGACGCCGCGTGCTTGGCAGCTGCCACCGACGCATGATCGAAGGGCGCGATCTCGAAGGCGCCGAGCGGGCCGTTCCAGACCAGTGTCGCGGCGCGGTCGATCCATTCGCCGATGGCCGTCACGGTTTTGGCGCCGACATCGAGGATCATGCCGTCGGCCGGCACATCCGATATAGCGACGGTCCCGCAGGCCGCGCCCGCCTTGAACTCCCTGGCGACGACGCCGTCGACCGGCAGGATGATGGCGCAGCCGGCCTCGGCCGCCTCGATCATGATCTGCTTGGCGGTCGCGGCGAGATCATGCTCGCACAGCGATTTGCCGACATTGGTGCCACGCGCGGCAAGAAAGGTGTTGGCCATCCCGCCACCGATGACGAGGGCATCAACCTTCTTCACCAGGTTCATCAACAGATCGATCTTGGTCGAGACCTTGGCGCCGCCGACAATGGCGACGACCGGACGAACCGGTTTTCCCAAGCCCTTCTCCAGCGCCTCAAGCTCGGCTTGCATGGTGCGGCCGGCAAAAGCCGGCAACAGATGCGCCAGCCCCTCGGTCGACGAATGGGCGCGGTGCGCGGCGGAAAAGGCGTCGTTGACGAAGATGTCGCCATTGGCGGCAAGCTTTTCGGTGAAGGCCGGATCGTTCTTTTCCTCGGCCTTGTAGAAGCGGGTGTTTTCAAGCAGCAGCACATCGCCCTTGTTCATGGCGGCGACGGCGCTTCCGGCCGTGTCGCCGACGCAATCCGAGGCGAAACCGACGGGACGGCCGAGCACGTCGGCTGTCGCCCTGGCGATAGGCTCCAGCGAGAATTCGGGCGAGGGGCCATCCTTGGGCCGGCCGAAATGGGCGAGCAGGATGACCTTGGCGCCCTTGGCCGATAGCTCGGCGATAGTCGGTGCGATGCGTTCGATGCGGGTGGCATCGGTGACCTTGCCGTCGGCGACAGGCACGTTGAGGTCGACGCGCACCAGCACGCGCTTGCCGCTGATGTTGCCGATATCGTCGAGTGTCTTGAAGGCGGCCATGCGGGTTCCTTTCGCGAAAAACCGGGGGACCATACCCCGCATCGGTGACGATGCAAGGCTTAGGGCGCGCTCGAACCGAAATTTTGAAGTGGGTACGATCTTGCGCCGGCGGGGCGGATGAATGGCAGCGCTCAATAGCGGTTTTGTCAGCTTTCGGTTGCTGCCTTTTCAGGCGCTGGCTCCGGGGCCGGCTTTTCGTCCGCCCGCGCCTCGGTCTCCTGCGTCTCGGTCGGCTTGCGCCAGTTGCGGATGAAGGCGGAAAGACGGTCGCCGATTTCGCCGGCGCTGAGGAAGACCGGCACCCGCGCCACCGGCGCGGTCGGCTCGAAAGACAGACCGAGGCCTATGATCTTGCCCTTGTCGTCGACGTCGCGGACGATCAGTTCTATCGGGCCGAGCAGGACGCGGTCGGCATATTCGGCATGGCCGCCGAGCCGCGCCGTGACCAGCGCGCCAACGGTGAGCTTTTGCTCCGCTTCGGTCAGGCCTGGCGTATAGGCCGCTTCCAGTTCAGCGGCGGAGCGCGCGGGGTCGACCGCGAAGGCACCGAAGAAATCGGCATCCTGGGGATCGACCACGGCACGGCTGGCGAACAGCTTGTCGAGCAGGCGCGGATAGCGGTCCGGCACGAAAATATAGACCTGGTCGCCGGCGGCGAGCCGGCCCATGTCCTGGAAGCGCATCGAGCGGCCGTCGCGCAGCACCAGCGAGGGCCGTGCCCAGCGCGGGATGCGCTCGCCGCGCGCCACCGGGCTGCCGTGTGCGACGCGATAGGCGAGAAGCTCGTGATGGGCCGAGCCCGGCAGTTCCAGCTCGACCTTGTCCAGCGGTCCGAGCCGTGCCGGTACGATCAGGCCGAGGCGGCGCGCCAGCGGTCCGACCGTCCAGCCCTGGATGACCAGCGACACGAGCACGATGATGAAGGCGGTGTTGAAGATGACACGGCCGTTTTCCAGGCCGCCGAGCAGCGGGGTGATGGCGAGCAGGATCGACACCGCGCCGCGCAGGCCGACCCACGAGATGAAGGCGACTTCGGGGCGCGGCAGACGGAACGGGATCAGGCAGAGCCAGACGGCGACTGGCCGCGCCACGAACATCAGGAACAGGCCGAGCAGCACCGCCGGCACCATGATCGCCGGAAACTGCGACGGCGTCGCGAACAGGCCGAGGATGAGGAACATGATGATCTGCGCCAGCCACGACATGCCGTCCTGGAAACGCTTGAGGATGGTGACGGCTCGGATGTCGGAATTGCCGGCGATAAGGCCGGCAATATACACCGCCAGGAAGCCTGAGCCGCCAATGGCGCCGGCTGCTGCAAACACCATCAGCGACAAGGTCAGCACGAAGATCGGCAGCAGGCCGTGGTCGAGATTGAGTCGGTCGACGAGGCGCACGATGGCGAGACCGCCCAGCACGCCTACGATTGCACCGAGGCCCATATTGAGGAGGAAGCCGAGGAACAGGCTGGTGACCAGAACATTGGTCTCGGGGTTGGCGTGGGCGGCGATGATCTCTACCAGCGTGATGGTCAGGAAGATGGCGATCGGGTCGTTGGTGCCGGATTCCACCTCCAGCGTCGAGCGCACGCGTTCGCGCAGATTGATCTCGCCGGCTCGCAACAGGAAGAACACGGCCGCCGCATCTGTGGAGGCGACGGCAGCCCCGAGCAGGAAGGATTCCAGCCAGGTGAGATCGAGCAGATAATGGGCGGCGACGCCGAACAGGCCGGTGGTGACAAGCACGCCGAAGGTCGCCAGCGACAAAGCCGGGCCTGCAGCCTGCCGCAAGGCGTTGAGCGGCGTGCCGAAACCGGAATCGAACAGGATGACGGCCAGCGCCAGTGAGCCGGCAAAATAAGCGATGCGGGCGTTGTCGAACTGGATACCGAGTCCGTCGGTGCCGGTGGCGAGGCCAATGCAGAGAAACAGGAGCAGAAGAGGGGCGCCGAAGCGGAAGGCGATCAGGCTCGAAAACGCGGCGGCGACGACAAGCGCTGTGCCGACCAGCGTGACGAGATAGATCGCATGCTCCATCCTGAAATCAGCCCCTCAAATTCGTCTGTCTCCTGCTTTGCGAGAGAGTGGGGCGAAGACGTGACCAGTGCAAGGCGGCAGGGTGGCTTTTTGGCCTATGCCGCTGATTTTTGGATGTTTTGGCGTCCAGGACACAATTTGGAAAGGCGCAAGCCGCCCTCATGAAAAACGCCCGGACAAAGCCGGGCGTTTCAGGTCTCGAAAAGAAAGCTTTGCGATCAGGCGATGGTCTTGCCGAAAGCGACCGCGGTGTCGCCCATGCGGTTGGAGAACCCCCATTCATTGTCGTACCAGGACAGCACCGAAACGAAGTTGCCGTCCATCACCTTGGTCTGGTCGAGCGCAACGATCGAGGAGCGCGGATCGTGATTGAAGTCGATCGACACGTTCGGGTGATGGGTGACGCCGAGAATGCCCTTCAGCTTGCCGTTGGAGGCGGCGATCACCGCGTCGTTGATCTCCTGCACCGTGGTCGAACGCTTGGCGATGAACTTGAAGTCGACGACCGAGACGTTCGGGGTCGGCACGCGGATCGAGATGCCGTCGAGCTTGCCCTTCAGGTCGGGCAGCACCAGCCCGATCGCCTTGGCCGCGCCGGTCGAGGTCGGGATTTGCGACAGGGCAGCGGCGCGGGCGCGGTAGAGATCCTTGTGCATGGTATCCAGCGTCGGCTGGTCGCCGGTGTAGGAATGGATCGTCGTCATCATGCCTTTTTCGATGCCGACCGTCTCGTGCAGCACGGCTGCCAGCGGGGCCAGGCAGTTGGTGGTGCAGGAGGCATTCGAGATGACGATGTGGTCCTTGGTCAGCTGGTCGTGGTTGATGCCGTAGACAACGGTAAGGTCGGCGCCTTCGGCCGGAGCCGAGACGATGACGCGCTTGGCGCCGGCGGTCAGGTGGGAGGCTGCCTTGTCGCGGGCGGTGAAGATGCCGGTGCATTCGAGCGCGATGTCGATGCCGAGTTCCTTCCACGGAAGCTGCGTCGGATCCTTGATCGCGGTGACCTTGAACGTCTCCTTGCCGACGGTGATCTGGTCGCCGGACACCGAGACTTCATGCGGGAAGCGGCCGTGCACGCTGTCGTAGCGCAAAAGGTGCGCGTTGGTCTCGACCGGGCCGAGGTCGTTGACGGCGACGACGTCGATGTCCTTGCGGCCAGATTCATGGATGGCGCGAAGGATGTTGCGGCCGATGCGGCCGAATCCGTTGATGGCAACTCTGACGGTCATTATTCTCTCCCTGGGAGTTGGAGGGCGGATGAGGGGTCCGCAGTTTCATAGCTGTGGAAGCAGAAAGAATCCAGCCGCAGTGGCGTGGATTTAAATCGATTAAATTGGGCCGGCCCGGCGAGACCGCCTTACGCGATTTCGCCGAACCTTGAACCTATTTGTTATGCAGGCGGGCTTCCGCCGCCTTGGCCGCGGCTTCGGCGGTGATGCCGAAATGCGGATAGAGTTGCTCGATAGTGCCCGAGGCGCCGAAGCCTGTCATGCCGACGAAGATGCCGTCGGAGCCGATCAGATGATCCCAGCCCTGGCGTATGCCGGCTTCGATCGCCATCTTGATTGGCGCGTTGCCGATCGTTTTCTTGCGGTAGTCGTCGCTCTGCTGGTCGAACAGTTCGAAGCAGGGCACCGAGACGACGCGGGTGGGATGGCCGTGCTTTTCCAGCAGGTCGCGGGCGCCGAGTGCGATCTCGACCTCGGAGCCGGTGGCGAAGATCGTCACCGTTGCCTCGCCGCTGGCGGCAGCCAGCTCATAGGCACCCTGGCTGCTCAAGTTGTTGGCAACGAATTCGTTGCGTACCGTCGGCAGGTTCTGGCGGGTAAGCGCCAACGTCGACGGCGTCTTTTCCGACTCCAGGGCGATCTGCCAGCATTCAGCGGTTTCCACGGCGTCGGCCGGGCGGAAGACATTGTGGTTGGGAATGGCGCGCAATGCGGCCAGATGCTCGACCGGCTGGTGGGTCGGGCCGTCTTCGCCCAGACCGATGGAATCATGGGTCATGACGAAGATCGAGCGGATGCCCATCAGCGAGGCGAGCCGCATCGACGGACGGGCATAGTCGGAGAAGCACATGAAGGTGCCGCCATAGGCGATGAGGCCGCCATGCAGCGTCAGGCCGTTGATCGCGGCGGCCATGCCGTGCTCGCGGATGCCGTAGTGGACATAGCGCTGGCCATAGTCGTCCGACGTGATGTTCTTGGTCTGGCTGGTCTTGGTGTTGTTGGAGCCGGTCAGGTCGGCGGAGCCGCCGATGGTCTCGGGCACGGCGCCGTTGATGACTTCCAGCGCCATCTCGGACGATTTGCGGGTGGCGACCTTCGGCTTGTCGGCCGAGAGCTTCTTCTTGTAATCGGCGATGACGGCGTCGAAATTGGACGGCAGCTTGCCGCTGAGGCGGCGCTCGAACTCAGCCTTCAGTTTGGCATCGGCCTTGGCCAGGCGGCCTTCCCAGTCGGTGCGTGCCTTGACGCCGGCCTTGCCGGCGGTGCGCCAGGCGTCGAGGATGTCGGCCGGAATCTCGAAGGGCGGCGAATCCCAGTTGAAGAACTTCCGGGCGCCGGCGATCTCGTCGGCTCCGAGCGGCGAACCGTGCGCCTTGTTGGTGCCGGCTTTGGTCGGCGCGCCGAAGCCGATGGTCGTCTTGCAGGCGATCATGGTCGGCTTGTCGGAATGGCGGGCGGCTTCGATGGCATAGGCGATGGCTTCCGGATCGGTGCCGTCGATGTGGCTGGCATTCCAGCCGGAGGCCTGGAAGCGGGCGACCTGATCGGTGTTGTCGGACAGCGAGACCGGACCGTCGATCGAAATGTCGTTGTTGTCCCAGAAGACGATCAGCTTGTTGAGCTTGAGATGGCCGGCAAGCGCGATGGCTTCCTGGGACACACCTTCCATCAGGCAGCCGTCGCCGGCCAGCACATAGGTGTAGTGATCGACGAGGTCGTTGCCGAAGGCGGCGTTCATGATGCGCTCGCCGAGCGCGAAGCCGACCGAATTGGCGAGACCCTGGCCAAGCGGGCCGGTTGTCGTCTCGATGCCGGTGGCGTGACCATATTCAGGGTGACCGGCAGTCTTCGAGCCCAACTGGCGGAAGTGCTTGATCTGGTCGATTGTCATGTCTTCGTAGCCGGTCAGATGCAGCAGTGAATAGAGCAGCATCGAGCCATGGCCGGCCGACAGGATGAAACGGTCGCGGTCGGCCCAGTGCGGGGCCTTGGGGTCATATTTCAGGAAGCGCGTGAACAGCACCGTGGCGATATCGGCGCAGCCCATGGGCAGGCCCGGATGGCCGGAATTTGCCTTCTCGACGGCGTCCATGGAGAGAAAGCGGATCGCATTGGCCATCCGGTCATGTTGTTCACGCGACGTCATGGTTCCTCCAGAAGTGGGGGTTTGGGGGCTTGGGAGAGCCCTTGAAAAGGGTGCGCGACACATAGCAGGCGCGCGCTTTTAGTCAACAAATCGGGTGCACATTTGCCGGCCTTGTGATGCCGGCGGCGGGTCTGCATTAGCGTTAGCAGGGGACAGTCGCGAGAGCTTTGTTGACGTTGCCTTCACCCGGTGCCTAATGTTTCAGGGATAACGCGTTCTGAACGTGAACGATTCGGTGATGGGCAGGGCACAGGACGAAGGCCATGACCGGGGAAGCCACACTCAAGGAAGTCATCGCGAGGCTGGGCAAGGCCATCGAGGGGCTGGAAAACGCTGTCGCGGCCAAGCTCGAGCATGAACGCGATTACTCGGAAGCCGAGGCCGAAGTGCAGCGGATGAATGCCGACCGCTCCCGGCTGGCACAGGAACTCGACAATTCCGAAGCGCGCGCCGAACGGCTGGAAGACGCCAACAAGGAAGTGTCGCGACGGCTGGTGACCGCCATGGAAACCATCCGCGCCGTGTTGGACAGATAGGAGCTGGCCCCGATGGCACAGGTCACGGTTTCAATCGACGGCAAGCAGTATCGCATGGCCTGCGACGAGGGCCAGGAAGAGCATCTGATCGACCTTGCCGAACGCTTCGACCGCTATGTTTCACACCTGAAGGACTCGTTCGGCGAGATCGGCGATCAGCGACTGACCGTGATGGCCGGCATCATGGTGATGGATGAACTCTCGGAGTTGCAGAAACGCGTCAAGGGCATGGAAAGCGAAGTGCTGACCCTGCGCAAGACCCGCGACGAGGCTCTGACCAAGGCCGACAAAAGCGATAGCGTGCTGACCAACGCGCTCGGCGCGCTGGCACAGCGCATGGAAGACCTGGCTGTGACGCTGGCGGTCAACAAAACCTGAGGCAGGAACCTTTCCTGTCCAGCCCAACAGGCTCTCATACGCGCGCAGCGTATTCGGCAGCATAAAAATGCTCGCCTGCCGCCGACAAGAGTTTCATATTATCTTGCAGCCACGATTTTTGCGCTAAGATGCAACGATGCCGGGCGGGACAGCTTGATGTCGGCGTGATTGCCGCGTGCTGTTCCTCGCTGCCGACGGTTCCGTTTACAGGGGAGATGTACCATGAGCCTTCGTATCAACGACATTGCGCCGGATTTTACCGCCGAGACCACGCAAGGGACGATCAAATTCCATGACTGGATCGGTGACGGTTGGGCGATCCTGTTCAGTCACCCGAAGAATTTCACGCCGGTCTGCACGACCGAGCTTGGCACGATGGCGGGGCTCGAAGGCGAGTTCAAGAAGCGTAATGTCAAGATCATCGGCATTTCGGTCGATCCGGTCGAAAGTCACGGCAAGTGGCAGGACGACATCAAGACGGCGACCGGTCATTCGGTGAACTACCCGCTGATCGGCGACAAGGACCTCAAGGTCGCCAAGCTCTACGACATGCTGCCGGGCGGTGCCGGCGAGACGTCGGAGGGCCGTACGCCGGCCGACAATGCCACGGTGCGCTCGGTCTACGTCATCGGACCTGACAAGAAGATCAAGCTGGTGCTGACTTACCCGATGACCACGGGGCGCAATTTCGATGAGATCCTGCGCGCGGTCGATTCCATGCAGCTCACCGCCAAGCACCAGGTGGCGACACCGGCGAATTGGAAGCAGGGCGAGGACGTTATCATCACCGCTGCTGTCTCCAACGAAGACGCGATCAAGCGCTTCGGCGCCTACGAGACCATTTTGCCCTATCTGCGGAAGACCAAGCAGCCATCGGCCTGATCCCAGGCGCTTCGGAACGATCTTTGGCCTTCTCGCCCTTGCGAGCCAAGTGATACTTGACTGCCGCACCCGAGCGGACAACCATGCTCCTCTCGGGTGTCGCCAGAGAAAATCATTCCTGACGACCGAGAGTTGGGGAAGCCGGAATTGGACGTAGCTTTGGCCAGGCCGCAGGTCAGCGGCTTCTATGACAAGCCGACCGGGGCCATTCAGTATGTCGTCGCCGACCGGGCGACGAAACGCTGCGCCATCATCGATCCGATCCTCGATTTCGATGAGAAATCCGGCGCCACGGCAACGACGAATGCCGACGCCTTGCTCGACTTCGTCAGCGAGCAGGGGCTGAGCGTCGAATGGATCCTCGATACCCATCCGCATGCCGACCATTTTTCGGCGGCGCATTACCTGAGAGAGAAGACGGGCGCGCCGACAGCAATCGGCGACAGGGTCGTCGAGGTCCAGAAACTGTGGAAGGCGATCTACAACTGGCCGGATTTCCCCGCGGACGGCTCGCAGTGGGACAGGCTATTTGGTGAAGGCGAAACCTTCCAGGTGGGCACGCTTCCGGTCAAGGTGCTGTTCTCGCCCGGGCACACGCTGGCCTCGATCACCTATATGGTCGGTGATGCCGCCTTCGTCCACGATACGCTGTTCATGCCCGACAGCGGCACGGCGAGGACGGACTTTCCCGGCGGCAGTGCCGCGCGGCTCTGGCGCTCGATCCAGGACATTCTGGCGTTGCCGAACGAGACGCGCGTCTTCGTCGGCCATGACTATCAGGCCGGCGGCCGCGAGCCCTCGTGGGAAAGCACGGTCGCCATACAGAAGGCAACCAACATCCATCTCGTCGCCGCGCGCAGCGAGGCCGAGTTCGTCGCCTTGCGCGAGGCGCGCGACAGGACGCTGCCGATGCCAAGGCTGATCCTGCATGCGCTGCAGGTCAACATGAATGGCGGACGGCTGCCGGAACCGGAAGCCAATGGCCGGCGGTACCTGAAGTTTCCGCTGGATGGGCTTTGAGGGGCTGTTGGCGAAGTTGCCAATCTCCCCCTTGCGGGGGAGATGCCCGGCAGGGCAGAGGGGGGTGCTGTCCCGCCAACCTGTCAGCTAATTGTGGTTGTGCCTTCAGTCTTTCGGTTGGGTGACTGACGCCGAAAAGTAGCGATCCTTCACACCCGCCTCTGTCCTGCCGGACATCTCCCCCGCAAGGGGGAGATCGGATGTCGCCTTCGCTTTCGCCAACCACCATTGCAGTCCGCTACAAAAAAGGCGGCGCCAGTTTCCTGACGCCGCTTTGATTTTTGTAACCGAAGCTAACCTTACGCCGCGGGCTGCGCCTCAATCGTGCGCAGCGCCTGGATCTGGCGCTTGGCGGCGGCCTTGACCGCATCCTGCACCTTCTCGAAGGCGCGCACCTCGATCTGGCGCACGCGCTCGCGGCTGATGTCGAACTCGGACGACAGCTCTTCCAGCGTCAGCGGCTCCTCGGCGAGGCGACGGGCCTCGAAGATGCGCCGCTCGCGCTCGTTAAGCACGGCAAGAGCGCCCGACAGCATGCCGCGCCGGTTTTCCAGCTCGTCCTGCTCGATCAGCATCTCTTCCTGGCTTTCGTGGTCGTCGACCAGCCAGTCCTGCCACTCGCCGGACTCACCTTCGCTCGCCCGGATCGGGGCATTGAGCGAGGCGTCGCCCGACAGGCGGCGGTTCATCGACACCACCTCGGCTTCGGAAACGTTCAGCCTGGTGGCGATCTCGGCGATCTGGTCGGGCTTCAAGTCGCCGTCGTCCAGCGCCTGGATCTTGCCCTTCACCTTGCGCAGGTTGAAGAACAGGCGCTTCTGATTGGCGGTCGTGCCCATCTTGACCAGGCTCCACGAGCGCAGGATGTACTCCTGGATCGAGGCCTTGATCCACCACATGGCATAGGTCGCGAGGCGGAAGCCACGCTCGGGTTCGAATTTCTTGACGGCCTGCATCAGGCCGACATTGCCTTCCGAGATCACTTCACCAATCGGCAGGCCATAGCCGCGATAGCCCATGGCGATCTTGGCGACGAGTCTGAGGTGGCTGGTGACGAGCTTGTGCGCAGCGGAGGTGTCTTCATGCTCGGCGTAACGCTTGGCGAGCATGTACTCTTCCTGCGGCTGCAGCATGGGAAAGCGGCGGATTTCTTCCAGGTAGCGGCTGAGGCCGCCTTCGCCGGAAACGATACTGGGTAGTGACTGGGCCATGATAGCGCCCCCTCTCTATTGGAGTGATGCCCCCGAAACGCGGCGGGCATGTGACGCGAGCACCAAAAGGCTCGCCCGCGACATCAGATCTTATACAGGAACAAAACCAGAAAAGACAGGCATTTGTTCAACACGAAACAGTGTGTCACGGTGAAGTGAACAATCTCTGTCAGGTTTTTTAAGGCTTGTTGGTGAGGGTTCAGAGTTTGCGGAAGCCGCCGACGAGTTCCTCCATGTCCCCCGGTAACGGCGCCTCGAACCTCATCGTTAGATGGGTAGTGGGGTGGCGAAATGCAAGGAGCCAGGCATGCAAAGCCTGCCGGGGAAATGCCTTGACCTGACTTTTCAGCGGTTCGGGCAGCCGGTTGGCCTTGGTGCGGAAGGCCTGGCCGTAGTCGGGGTCGCCGACCACGGGATGACCAATATGCGCCATGTGGACACGGATCTGGTGGGTGCGGCCAGTTTCCAGCCGGCATTCGACCAGGCTGGCCGTGGCGAACTCCTGTTGGTTCTCGCCGAAGCGCTCCTGCACGGCGAAGTGGGTGACCGCATGGCGGGCGTCGTCGCGTCCTTCCGGCACCACGGCACGGCGCACCCGGTCGGCGGCGCGGCCGAGCGGCGCGTCGACCCTTCCGGCCGGCCTCTGCGGTATCCCCCAGACCAGCGCCAGATAGGCACGTTCGAGATCGCCGGTCAGGCCGTGATCGGCGAAAGCCTCGGACAGTGACTTGTGGGCGCGGTCGGTCTTGGCGACCACCATGACGCCGCTGGTCTCCTTGTCGAGGCGGTGGACGATGCCTGGCCGCCGGACGCCGCCGATGCCGGAAAGGCTGTCGCCGCAATGATGGATCAGCGCGTTGACCAGCGTACCGGTCCAGTTGCCGGCGCCGGGGTGCACGACAAGCCCGGCCGGTTTGTTGATGACGATCAGCTCGTCGTCCTCATAGAGCACGTCTAGCGCGATGTTCTCGCCCTGCGGCTCCGCCGGCTCCGGCTCCGGCATGGTAACCGACACGCTTTCGCCCGGCGCCATCTTGCGCTTGGTCTCGTCGACAGGCTTGCCGTCGACCGAGACCGCGCCCTGCCTGATCAGCATCTGCACGCGGCTGCGTGACATGTCCGGTCCAAGGCTTGCGGCCAGCCACTGGTCGAGGCGCAGGCCGGCCGCATCCGCGCCCGCCACCAGCACGGTCGGTACCGCCTCTATCAATTCGGGGGCCTCTTCGCTATGAGCGCTCATTGAAAAACCGTTCCGGAACTGTTTTGCCATGGCCAGCCCGATCGCCGAAGAAGACCAGGATAAGCCGCTCGACCCCGAGGTCGAAAAGGTGCGCAGGAAACTCGTCCGCTTCGTCGGGATCAATCTCGGCCTGCTGTTCCTCGCCCTTATGGTGGTGATCGGCGCCCTTGTCTACAAAGCGCGCAATGCACCGCCGGCGAACCCGCCGCTGGCCGGCGATATCCAGACACCCGCCGGCGAACCGGTCAGCGGCGACATCGTGCTGCCGGTCGGGGCCAAGGTGGTCAGCCAGTCGCTGTCCGGCAATCGTGTCTCGATCGATGCCGAGCTTGCCGACGGCAGCCGCACGATCTTCGTCTACGACATCACCGAGCGACGCCTGATCGGCCGCTTTGCGATCCGCAACAAGTGACCGAGCCGCAACGATGAACGGCAGCAGGCCAATGAGCAAGCCTCAGGGATGAGCGGGTTCGCCGAGCATCGTCGCGTCGCCACGGTCGCCCTGGTCGTCGCCAACTATGACGAGGCGATCGCCTGGTATGTCGAGAGGCTGGGGTTCCTGCTCGTCGAAAATGTCGATCTCGGCGGCGGCAAGCGCTGGGTCACAGTGGCGCCGGCCAACGGGCAGGGCGCCAGGCTGCTTCTGGCCGAGGCTTCCGACGAGGCACAGAGCAAAAGCATCGGCAACCAGACCGGCGGGCGTGTCTTCCTGTTCCTGGAAACCGACGACTTCGCCCGCGACCACGCGGCGATGCTGGAGAAGGGCGTCGAATTCCGCGAAGCACCGCGCTTCGAGCCCTATGGCACGGTGGCTGTTTTCGCCGATCTGCATGGCAATCTCTGGGACCTGATCGAGCCGAAACGTTAGGCTTGCGCACGGCTTTTCCCCGATACGACAAAGCCGGCGAAGCCCAGTTGCTTTTTCCCAGCGCTCAGCCTATATCGCCGGTTCTTGAACGCGCCCATCGTCTAGCGGTCAGGACACCGCCCTCTCACGGCGGGAACAGGGGTTCGATTCCCCTTGGGCGTACCAAGCTTGTCTCCACCAATCGCTCGATCCTGGCTACGTTCGTGGCTTCTGGCGCAGTGGGCCCGATTGCATTAGCATCGCGTCATGGGTCCTCGGGCACGGCTCCAGCGGCGCGCAGA
The DNA here is from genome assembly GCF_040321775.1 of Mesorhizobium sp. M0243. NCBI lineage: Bacteria > Pseudomonadati > Pseudomonadota > Alphaproteobacteria > Hyphomicrobiales > Phyllobacteriaceae > Mesorhizobium > Mesorhizobium sp. M0243. The sequence continues at coordinate 54,116 of NZ_JAMYSF010000017.1, forward strand.
ACGCCCGGTGTTGGTCGGATCCGGACGGGCAGTCGATGCCTCGGGAGGAAGGCCAATGCAGAAGCTGCAATCTCAGGGCGTTCATCACATCACGCTGGTCGGTGCCGGGCGCCAAACCTCTATCGATTTCTGGGAAGGCGTGCTCGGCATGCCGTTCATCTTCGAGCAGCCCAACCTCGACAAGCCCAGGGAAAGCCACCTCTATTTCGATCCGGGTGATGGCCGGCTGATCACCATCTTCACCGACGAGAGCCGCACACCGGAGAAACGGCGCACGCCGACCGATCCGGGTTGTGTCCACCACATCGCCTTTTCGGTGTCGCGCGTCACCTTCCTGCAGGCGGTCTCTCGGCTCGACGAGCGCGGCATCAAGCACAGCGGCGTCAAGGATCGCGGTTTCATGGATTCGATCTATTTCGAGGATCCGCTCGGCCTGCTGATCGAGTTGGCGTCCTACCGCTTCGAACCGCCAGCGGGCTTCACCCACGCCGATGTGCTGATGGAAGCGCACAGGCTGCGGGTCGCGCGCGGCGACTACAACATCGCCGAAGTGCATCTCGCCGATGCGATCCAGGCGCTCGTCGAACGTTCCCGCGCCACCTTGTCGGACGATCGGGCGCCGAAAAACCCATACTGAACAGACCAGAGGGAGGAACAAGATGGCCAAGACAGCGACGAAGACTGCCGGGAAATCCGCGGCCAAAGCTGCCGCCAAGCCGGCGGCGAAAGCTGCGGCAAAGCCAAAAGCCAAGGCGGCCGCCAAGGCGACGGCAAAAGCCGCGCCCAGGGCCAAGGCCAAGCCGGCCAAGAAGCCGGCGCTGAAGCTCAGCATGCTGAAGCCCAGCGTCAACAACATGACCGTGCGGGTGTTTGCGCGCGCGGCCGGTTTCGACCATGCCGAGACCGATGCCTGGGGCCACACCCGTTCGCCGGAGTTCATGGCGCGAAATCCCGCCCATTTGACACCGATGATCGAGGACAAGGGCCTCCCCAGAGGCGTGTTGTGGGAAAGCTGCGCCATCATGCAGTATCTCGCCAACAAGCACGGGCTGGAGAAATTCTATCCGAAGGCGCCGGCCAAGCGGGCGATGGTCGACAGTGCCATGTTCTACCTGATCGGTACGCTCTACCCCTATGTGGCGCGCGCCACCTACCCGGCGCTCGGCTTCCCGCATTATGCCGGCGAGGTCGGCCACAGCGACGCGCACCCCGACAGGAAGTCGGAGGCCCAGAAGGCGGCGATGGCCGCGATCGCCGAGCCGCTGGAGGTCTTCCACAGCTTCTTCAGGGACGGCAAGCCGTTCATCGGCGGCAAGCATCCTTCGATCGCCGATATCCGGCTGGCGGCGACGCTCGAATTCCTGGCCGTCGTCGACTATTCCCTGCCCCGATGGGCGAAGGACTATGTGGCGGCGATCGAGAAGACGCTCGGCAAGGCCTATAGCGAGCCGGCCGGCGACGTGCGCGGCTATATCGCGCATGTGAAGTCGCAGGCCAAGGCCTGAGGTTAACGATGCGTTAACCAAAGCCCTGTCTACTGCGGGGCAATTCGCTTTCGGCCCGCGACCACGGATGTACTGGCGCAGAACGTCGTAGCGATAGGAAAGGTCGGCGCAATGCCGGCCTTTTTGCTTTCGCACGCCGTCGCCAAGTGCGATCTGGCACGAGGCCTCGTCCAGTGTCGCTTTTCTGACGTCAACTTTTGCGGAGAGATATTGTCATCGCCGGCGTTGGCCCTACCATCCAGTCCGGCATGGATGATCGGTCAGGCGCGAAATGAGGGCTGGCGATGAAAAGCGTTGCGAAGTGGGTTGCGGTTGTGGGTGTGATGCTGGCGAGTGCTGTTCATCCTTCTAATGCGGCTGAACTGAACACAATGAACGATGTCGGCACCGCCATTCAGGCATGCTGGACACCGCCGGCGGATGCCGGAACCGCCAGCGTCACCTTGAGCTTCAGCTTCAAGCGGGACGGCACGCTAATCGGCCCACCGAGGCCGACAGCCATCAAGGTGGAAGGCGATGCCAAGGCGAAGAAATCGTTTGTCGACGCCGCGACAACGGCCCTGCAGAATTGTCTGCCCCTGACCTTCTCAGCGAAGCTGGCGCAAGGGATCGCCGGCAACGTGTTCACATTGCAATTCGCTTCTCCAAAATAGGCCCTGCCGCTCAGTGGTGACTGCGCCTTGCCTCGGCATGCCGGGCAAGATCGGGCGTCTCGAAGACGTAGTCGCTCCAGGCTGATTCAGGAACCTGGCCGGCCAGATAGCATTCCAGCAACAGACTCTGCTCGGGATTGAGTGGCCTTGGCGCGCGCTGGTCCAGCCCCAGCGAGTGAAACAGGTTTCTTGTCAGGTCCGAGACGGTGAAGTGGATCGACATCTGCAATCTCCCTTTGGTCCTTCAACGCGGAAGGCCCGGCAAAGGTTTCGAACGCCTGGCGATAATGGCGCATTGATCTCGGTCCGTTGCGTTGCAAATCCTCGGCCACGGTCAGGCTTGCGCTTTCTTTCGAGGTTCGTCTCAATCTTGAAATAAAAATGTAATATCGAATTTACATGAGGTAACGTAGTACAATAGACAATAGGTTATTCAGGTTGAAACTCTTTAGATTATTAGAAATTACTCATGTAGCTGAAGCTTGCTGAAGTCATGGGCTCTAAATTCCAGGTTCTCCGCAAAAAGGACCAAGTTGTCCCGATGATCCGTTTCTGGCCTTCCATGGTGATCGCATTTATTTCGCTGGCGGCAGTTTTGTTCGGTACGCTTTCGTCCTACGCGGACAGCTGCGGCGCGATCAGAAGCCAGTTGCTTTTGGCTGGCCGCAGCGGCGGGGCGAGCCCGGAGCTTGCCCAGTTGCGCCGGCAACTTGCAGCCATCCAGACTATCGAGAGACAGCGCCAGTGCACGGCGAAAAGTTCGCTTGGTGGTCTCTTCAATGCCTGCGCCGATCTCGCCAGGAGCCGCTCGGATGTGCAGCGCCGGATCGCTGCCGCTGGGAATTCGGGCCGCGACACAGCGGGCCTGCAGGCGCGCCTCGTCGCGCTTGGCTGTGCGCCTTCGGCAAAGCAACGGCCTGTGCGCGCCGCGCCCAGCACGCAATCGGCGAGCACCACGTTCGCCGGCAATGCGATGCTGTTTTGCGTGCGTCTGTCGGACGGGTATTTCTTCCCGGCGCCAAAGTCGCAGTTCGCCGCCAGCGGCGATCTTAAGGAGACGGTCGATCAATGCCGTTACATCTGCGATGACCCCAGCGTCGACCTCTACACGTTGAGCGACGCCAGCCTCGAAACCGACCAGATGACCGCGCTCGACACGCGCAAACCCTATACCGAGCTGCCGGCAGCCTTCAGATATCGCGATGATGCGAATTTCAAGGCATGCGACGTCAAGCGCTACTACCAGCGGGTCACCGAACTGCGAGCCAGGACTGTGACGCCCGCCAACATGCGCAACGCCATTATTCCGCTGCCGACGGCGAAGCCGGATCTCGGCACGGTTGCGGCCGTCGCCGGGATCGATGCCGAAGCCCCAGGTACCGCCCAGCACCTTTCGATCGAGGCCGGCGAGCGGCCGGTGCGCGTGGTCGGCCCGGCATTTTTCCCGGCCGAATGATCGCCGGTCTTCCCCGATCGGCGATCACCGGTGGCGGCGTGCCTGCTGCGATGCGGTTGCGCGATCCCTCTGGAACAGAGGGGCACTCACGGCGTTGTGATCGACATCAGCCGGGAGGAACGCCGTGGCTACTTTCAGGGAAATGCGGGTGCTGGAGATCGTCGAAGACGACTCGCTGACCACCGAACAGAAAATCGCCGAACTGCGCGAGATCGAATCCGAGGCGCGTGGGTTGCAGCGGGCTGCCTCGGAGGGCCCAATGGACGACGATGACGGTTGGCAGGAAGATCTGCGTCAGGTTCGTCTTGCACTCGACAAGCTCGGAGCGAAGGAGCCGAAAAAAGGCGCTGCTTCCCTGTGAAGGCCGGGTAACCGAGCTATCCGCGGATCGCGTTTTGTTTGATCGAATCCCGCTTTTAGGACCAAGCTCCAATCTAATCGCAGACCATGCGAGCTCTCTTGCCAGGCTCGCTGACGTTCCTGCAGGTCAGCGATTTCGCCGGCGCCGATAGGGACGCCGACGCAGGCAACCTCGTCTGGTGCCGTCTCGGCGCGGCATGGCTGACCTTGCGCTCGGAAAAACGCCGGGGCGGCTGCGGCGCCACCGGAAAAGCGCCGTTTTCGACCTCGGCTTGCCCATAGTCGACATTCGGTGGCGGCCGGTCCCAGAAGCGTCGGACATCGAGCGGCCTCGGGATGACGACCGTGCCGTCATAACTGCGCGAGCAACCGCCGCCGAAAAGCAGCGCCAGCCCCATGAAAAAAGGCAAAATCCGTCCAAGCATCAGCAATACCCCTGCCGCTGCTTATATAGCGGGTTCGACCCTGCCGACAACCGGGCGGAATGAAGCAGACCCTGCCGCCCGATCCTGTCTAACCAACCGTTAAGGTTAGCGGATCCTTAATGCTTCTCGGGCACATTCCGCCGGCGAACCGCGGAGGAGGGTTCGGCCTTGGTTTTCGGGGTGGGGACGGCATGGCGGAAGCGAACGAAACAATCGGCGCGCGCGGCAAGCGCGGGCCTCGCAGATCCACAGCGCATGGCGATGATGCATCATCGTCCGCCTCTTGCATGGATTCGAACGATGCGCTTCGCCAACTCGTTGAAGCCGGTTCCGACTGGGTCTGGGAGACCGACGCCGAACTGCGCTTCTCCTGGCTTTCGCAAAATTACCAGGCAGCCACGGGCATTGATCCGGCAAACGTGCTCGGCCGGTTCCGCTTCGACTTCCTCAACCAGGTCCTGAACGGCGATCGCAGTGGCGCCGCGCATCTGGAGGATCTGCAGGCGCACCGGCCTTTTCGCGACTTCGTCTACGAACTCAAGGGTGGCAGCGCCGACTGTCGCTGGGTCTTGACGTCAGGCTTTCCGAAGTTCGACGACGAAGGAAGATTTGCCGGTTATCGCGGCATCGGCCGCAACGTCACGGCACTGGCGGGCGCCTTCAAAGATCCGGGGCCGGGACCATCGGCCTACGGCGAGCCCGACCAGCATCTGGCCGACCTCGAGCGGACCATGGACGCCATGCATATGGGCGTCGTGCTTCTCGATGCCAGGCTCGACACGCTGATCATCAACAAGGCCTATCGCGACCTCTCGAGGATTCCGGACGGCGCTGTTAGCGTCGGCGCTCCGTTCAGCCTGTTGATGGAGCTCAACCGCCGCAGCGGCATCTATGGCGACATCGACGAACAGCAATGGCAGCGCTACCTCGCCACCCGCCTCGACGAGATTCGCGCCGGATCCGTCGCGCCGCGCGAATTTGTCCATGCCAACGGCAGGACGATGATGTTCTCGGTGACGGCGTTGTCCGGGGGCAGGCGGCTGCTGACCTATTATGAGGTCACCGAGATCAAGCAGCGCGATGCGGAGATCAAAAGCGCCAATGCCAAGATCGCAGAGACCTTCGCCAGTCTCCGCACCATGGTCGACCAGATGCCGATCGGTGTCCTCGTCCTCGACGCCAATATGCGCGCCGAGATCATCAACCGTGCTTTCTATGATTTCTGGCAGATCGACGCCCGGCGCGCCGAGATCGGCTGCAGCTTCCGCGATCTGATGGACGCCAGCCGCGACATCGATCCGTTTGGTGCCGACGATGCATCATGGCAGCGGCATGTCGCAGAGCGCGAGGCGGAAATCAGGGCCGGGATCGCCGCCTCGCGGCAGTTCTCGCGCAATGACGGCCGCACCCTGATCTCGTCGATGGCGCCGCTGGCCGGCGGCAAGCGGCTGATCTCCTATGTCGACGTCACCGACATGAAGGACCGGGAGGCCGAACTTGCCGACGCGCTGGAGAAGGCGCGGCTGGCGGAGGCGGTGATCAACGCCGTCAAGGATCCGATCTTCGTCAAGGACGACCATCTGCGCTTCGTCTTCGTCAACGAGGCGTTCGCCGCTCTGTTTGGCCAGACGCCGCAAGCCATGCTCGGCAAGTCCGGCGGCGATTTCCTTACCACAAAGGACACCGCGCTTTTCGAGCATAGCGAACGTGACGTCCTTGCGACCGGGCGGCCGTACGAAGTGGAAGAGAATTTCGAGGCCGATGGCGCCAGCCGATCGCGCATCGTCAGGAAGAGCCGCGTCGGCATGGCCAGCGGCCGCAACTATGTTGCCGGCTTCCTGTTCGACATTTCCGACATGAAGCGCCGCGAGACCGAGGCGCAGGATGCGCGCAAGCATCTCGCCAGCGTCCTGGAATCCTTGCCGGCCGCCGTGATCATCTACGATAGCGACGACAGGTTCGTGTTCGCCAACCGCAAGATCCAGGATACGCTGCCGGCCTTGAAGCCGGCATGGCAGCCCGGCTGCACATTCCGCGAGGCACTCGTTCTGGGCCATGCGAACGGCTATTTCCGCAACAGCGGCGATCCACAAGTCGACCAGCTCTACGACAGCGACCATGACCGCTGGCTGGATGCGATCCTCGCCCGCTACCGCTTGCCCAATTCCTGCTACGAGCGTCATAACCCCGACGGCCGCTGGTACCAGGTCTACGACATGCGGACCGATGATGGCACCTTCATCGGTGTTCGCGTCGACATCTCCGAGATCAAGAGCCGCGAGGCGGCATTGCGCGATTCGATGCGCCAGATCGACCTGTTCCGGCACGTGATGGACGAGTTGCCGGTGGCCGCCTTCATCAAGGCGCAGGACCTGAGCATCGAATTCGTCAACAAGGCCTGGTGCGCGATCACCGGCTTGGCCAAGGAGGATGTCATCGGCCGCACCGACCGGCAGTTGTTCGGTGCGCAGGACGCCGATGGCTACAGCCATGACGACACGCAAGTCGTCGTGACGGGCGCCGTCAAGGAGGTCGAGGAACCCGTCACCCATCGCGACGGCACGGTTCGGCAGTTGATGACGCGCAAGAGCCGCCTGGTGACGCTGGACGGGTCGGTGCATCTGGTCGGTTCGAGCACCGACATCACCGACGTCAAGGCGCGCGAGCGTGCGCTGGAAGAAAGCATGCGCGAGAACGAGGTGTTCCGCAGCCTGATCGACAACGTGCCGGTATCGATCTACGCCAAGCGCTCCGATCTCCGGCAGTTCTATGTCAACAAGGGCTGGTGCGATCTCACGGGCTTCCGCAAGGAAGAGGCTATCGGCAAGACCGACATCGAGATTTTCGGGCCGGATGGCGAGGCTTTCGTCAATGGCGACCTCGCCGTGCTGCGCACCGGCGAAACCCAGGAGGTCGAAGAGACGGTGACGTTGGCCGACGGCAGCGTCAGGCATCAATTCGCCCGCAAGGGCGCGATGATCGCCTCCGACGGCTCGCTCTACCTGATCGGCTCGACCACCGACATCACCGAGCTGAAGATGCGAGAGGCCGAACTGCGCGAGGCGCGTCAGCGCGCCGTGCTCGCCGACCGCGCCAAGTCGGAATTCCTCGCCAATATGAGCCATGAGATCCGCACGCCGATGAACGGCGTGCTCGGCATGGCCGAACTGCTGGCCAAATCGGACCTCGACCCGAAGCAGAAGACGTTTACCGACATCATCGTGAAATCGGGCAATGCGCTGCTCACCATCATCAACGACATCCTGGACTTCTCCAAGATCGATGCCGGTCAGCTGGTGCTCGATCCCGCGCCCTTCAATCTGGCCGAGGCGATCGAGGATGTAGCGACGCTGGTGTCGACACGCGCCAAGGAAAAGGACCTCGAGCTGATCGTTCGTGTCGAGCCTCGGCTCGAGAGCCTGTTCGTCGGCGATGTCGGCCGTATCAGGCAGATCGTCACCAACCTGCTCGGCAACGCGGTGAAATTCACCGATGAAGGCCATGTGCTGGTCGACGTCACCGGCGAGAGGGTTCCAACCGGAACGAAGCTGACGATCTCGGTCACCGATACCGGCATCGGTATCCCCGAGGAAAAACTGAAACTGGTGTTCGAGAAATTCAGCCAGGTCGACACCTCTTCGACGAGGCGACACGAGGGGACCGGTCTCGGCCTCGCCATCACCTCGCGGCTCGTCGAGCTGATGGGCGGCGATATCGGGGTCGAAAGTGCGGAAGGCAAGGGCTCGACTTTCTGGTTCTCGGTGACGCTGCCGAGGGCCGGACAGCAGAACGGGCAACGCATCATGCCGATCGACGTGACCGGTGCGCGTGTGCTGATCGTCGACGACAATGCCGTCAACCGGGCGATCCTGACCGAACAGATGACATCGTGGACGTTCGATTCCTGCGCGGTCGAAAGCGGCGCCGAAGGCCTCAAGGTGCTGATCGCCGCCGCAGCCTATGGCGTGCCGGTCGACTGCGTCGTGCTCGACTACCAGATGCCTGAAATGAGCGGCGCCGAAATGGCGCGGATCGTGCGCAACACCGCCGGTCTTGCCGGCACGCCGATCATCATGCTGACCTCGGTCGACCAGTCGCTCGCCAACACCAGCTATCGCGATCTCGGCATCGATGCCCAGCTGATCAAGCCGGCGCGCTCTTCGGTGCTGCTGGAAACGCTGGTCGCCACCATCCAGCGGCATCGCCACAATACTGGCGACACGCAGCCGCTCGCGGCCGACGCCACTCCAGGCAATGTTGCACGGCCGCAGCCCTCGGCACCGTCCGAACAGCGTGCGCTGCTGCAGCCGCCTTCGATTCGCCCCCGGCCACCGGTGGCGGCTGGTGGCGACAGGCTGGATATCCTGGTGGCCGAGGACAATGAGGTGAACCAGATGGTGTTCACCCAGATCCTCGGCGAGACCGGTTATGGTTTCGAGATCGTCGGCAATGGCCGCAAGGCGCTCGACGCCTTTGGCCGGCTCAACCCGTGCATGATCCTGATGGATGTCTCCATGCCGGAGATGAACGGTCTCGAAGCAACCGCCGCCATTCGCCGGCTGGAGGAAGAAACCGGCACGCATGTGCCGATCGTCGGCGTCACCGCGCATGCGCTGAAGGGCGACCGCGAGCGCTGCCTGGAGGCAGGCATGGACGACTATCTGCCCAAGCCGATCAGTCCCCGGGCGTTGCTCGAGAAGGTCGAGCGCTGGGTCGGCGCCAGCCGGCAGGCGCAGCGCAACGCCGGATAAGCCGGCTCTGCCCGAGTGCCGGGAATACGGCGAAGATTCGCGCCCCTGTCAGCGGCCAAGACTATGGTGCGATCGCACCATATGAAAGGCGGCATCCAGCCGAGACAATGGCGACATACGAATTCCGCTCTTCCCAGTTACGGGCGGGAGCAGCGACCGCCGGCATGAGACAGCGTCAACCTACCCCAACGGACCTGTTTTCGGCGATGGCCCGGCCACGACACCGTCTGGCTGAGAGCAACGCGCTCCCGTCCGGCTTTTCTTCATAAAGGCCGGCTGATCTCCAAATCGCCGGCCAGCCTCGACCGAATCGAGCAAGTCCCTGATTCCGGTGACAAAGCCGGGCTGCGTCGGGAGTGCCGGCCAGGCGGCATTCTGCTCATCCCGCTGAAGCGTTACCGGGGTGACATCAAACTGTCATGCGACTGTTATAATCGAAGGCTATTGGCCTCAGCGGGCGCCGACTGACGAGCGCCGAGAGACCATCTTCCGAACAGGAGCAGGCCACATGAAGAAATTCCTCTATACGGCGTCGGCCGCTGCGCTTGCGCTCGCCGCGTCGTCCGGCTTCGCCGCCGCGCGCGACCAGATCCAGGTCGCCGGGTCATCGACCGTGTTACCTTATGCCAAGATCGTTGCCGAGCAGTTCGGCGAAACGTTCACCAACTTCAAGACCCCGGTCGTCGAATCCGGCGGCAGCGGCGCCGGCATCAAGGAATTTTGCAAGGGCGTCGGCGAAGACACGATCGACATCGCCAACTCGTCGCGTCCGATCAAGGCGGACGAACTCAAGTCCTGCGCCGACGCCGGCGTGAAGGAAGTCCAGGAAGTCCGGATCGGCTATGACGGCATCGTCTTCGCCACCGACATCAAGGGCCCGGACTGGGCGCTGGTTCCCGCTGACATCTACAAGGCGCTCGCGGCCAAGCTGGTCGTTGACGGCAAGCTGGTCGACAATCCGAACACCAAGTGGAGCCAGGTCAATCCGAAGCTGCCCGACTGGGACATCGCCGCCTACATTCCGGGCGAAAAGCACGGCACGCGCGAAGTGTTCGAGACCAAGCTCCTCGATGCCGGCTGTGACAAGGCTGCTCTCAAGGCTGCCGGCATTGCCGACGACAAGGAAATCGGCAAAACCTGCATCGCCATCCGCAAGGACGGCAAGGCCGTCGACATCGATGGCGACTATACCGAGACGCTCGCCCGCATAGACTCCAACAAGACCGGCGTCGGCGTGTTTGGCCTCGCCTTCTATGAGAACAATGCCGACAAGCTGAAGGTCGCCACCGTGGAAGGCATCGTGCCTTCGACCGAGACGATCGCCAGCGGCAAGTATCCCGTCTCGCGCCCGCTGTTCTTCTACGTCAAGAAGGCGCATCTGGGCGTCGTTCCCGGCCTCAAGGAATATGTCGAGTTCTTCCTTGACGACCAGATGGTTGGCCCGGAAAGCCCGCTCGCCGAATACGGCCTCGTTGCTGCTCCGGATGCCGAGCGTCAGGCCCAGCGTGACGCTTTCGCCGCCGGAAAGTCGATGTAATCAGCTGCCGAACCGGGGTGCGGGCCAATCCCGCGCCCCGGTTTCATCGCAGGCCGCAACGGCGGCTGCGTAAGAATTTCTCTTGGGGTGGGTCCATGTCCTTGCTCGTACTGGCCATCGTCGTTGCCGTCGGCCTGGTTGCCTTTTTCATCGGCCGGCAACGTGCCGCGGCCCAGGACAATGGCAAGGTCAAGCCGCATTCGCGCGCCCACTATCATGGCTGGTGGGCCTTCCTGCTCGCCGTTCTGCCTGCTCTTTTGCTGCTTGCCGTCTGGACCGTCGGGTCTTCCATCTATCTGGACCGACACATTCACGCTGCCTTGCCCGAGCGCACCGTCGACAGCAAGGTTGCCAGTGAGGCACTGGACGTCAGCCTGGTAAAGAGCCTCGCCAGGGGCCTGCGCAAGCTCGATGCGGGCACACTGGCCGCAATGCCTGTCAGCTTTGCCGAGTTGCAGCCGCTGCTCGCCGCCAAGGGTGTGGCACTGGCGAGCGACACGCAGGATTACATGATCCCGATCGCCGTCGAGGCGAACAAGGTCCAGGACCGGCTCGGCCTGTTCGGCGCCATTGTCATTCTCGTTTCCTCGATCGCCGGCGCCTTCTATGCGCTCAGGCAGATCGAGCCGCGCGCCAGGGCACGCAACAATGTCGAGAGGCTGATGCTGTGGGGGCTGCTTGCCGCCTCCACCATCGCCATCCTGACCACCATCGGCATCGTGCTTTCGATGCTGTTCCAGACGATCACCTTCTTCGAAAGCGTCTCGCCGATGAGTTTCTTCTTCGGCACCGTCTGGGATCCGCGTTTTGCCGCTGCCGGTTCGGGCGGCAGCCAGGGCCAGTTCGGCCTGATCCCGCTTCTTGCGGGCACGCTCTACATCGCCGCCGTCGCACTGCTGGTTGCGGTGCCGGTGGGGCTGATGTCGGCTGTCTACATGGCCGAATACGCAACGCCCAGGGTGCGCTCGGTGGTCAAGCCGGCGCTTGAACTGCTGGCCGGCATACCGACCATCGTCTACGGCATCTTCGCCGTCGTCACGCTTGGGCCATTCCTGCGCGACCTGTCCGCGGCACTGACCGGCGGTTCGCCCTTCATCCAGGGCCAGAGCATCTTCACCGCCGGCCTGGTCATGGGCGTCATGCTGATCCCGGTCGTGTCCTCTCTTTCGGACGACATCATAACCGCGGTGCCGCGCGCCATGCGCGACGGGTCGCTCGGCCTCGGCGCGACCCGCTCCGAGACGATCAAGCGGGTGATCCTGCCGGCTGCACTGCCCGGCATCGTCGGCGCCGTCCTGCTGACTGCCTCGCGCGCTATCGGCGAAACGATGATTGTCGTGCTGGCGGCGGGCGTCGCCGCCAACCTCACCATCAACCCGTTCGAGGCGATGACGACCATCACCGTCAAGATCGTCAACCAGCTCACCGGCGACCTCGAGTTCAATTCGCCGCAGACGCTGGTCGCCTTCGCGCTCGGCCTGACGCTGTTCGCGCTGACGTTGGTGATGAACATCGTCGCGCTCTACATCGTGCGCAAATATCGGGAGCAGTACGAATGACCGACATTTCCATGGATACGATGGTCAGGGCGGCGGCCCATCCGCGCCGCGACATCGGCCTGAAGGCCCGTTACGCTGCCGAGCGCCGATTCCGCATCTATGGCGTCGTGGCGATTTCCGTAGGCCTGGCGTTCCTGGCAATCATGCTGATCACCATCGTCTCGAAAGGCTACACCGCCTTCTGGCAGACGACGGTATCACTGCCGATCTCGTTCGACGAGAAGGTGATCGATCCTTCCGGCAAACGCGCAACCGATCCGAGCGTTCTGATCAAGGCGAATTATCCCAAGCTCGCCGAAAACGCGCTGGTGGCCAAGCTCGGCATCAATCCCGACGACAAGCCGGCGATCAAGCAGCTCAAGGGCTTCCTGTCGGAAGGCGCCCGCGTCCAGTTGCGCGACATCGTTGCCGCCGATCCGTCCGTGATCGGCACGACGCGCGACGTCAACATCCTCGCCGCCGCCAATCTCGACTCGGCTTTCAAGGGTCAGATCGACCTCAGCGTCGAGGAAGCGCGACGCAAGGTCTCGGACCAGCAGATCACCTGGATGAACAAGCTCAAGGCCGAGGGCGCGATGGCCGAGCACTTCAACAGCGGCCTGTTCACCTACGGCGCCTCCAGCCGCCCGGAAACCTCGGGCATGGGCGTGGCGATCATCGGCTCGTTCTATATGATGGTGATCGTGTTGCTCCTGGCGCTGCCGATCGGCGTCGCCGCCTCCATCTATCTGGAGGAGTTCGCCAAGAAGAACCGTTTTACCGACCTTATCGAGGTCAACATCAACAATCTGGCCGCAGTGCCGTCAATCGTCTTCGGCTTGCTCGGCCTCGCGGTGTTCATCAATTTCCTGGGCATGCCGCGCTCTGCCGCCTTCGTCGGCGGCCTGGTGCTGACGCTGATGACGCTGCCGACGATCATCATCGCGACGCGAGCCGCACTTGCAGCGGTGCCGCCGTCGATCCGCTCGGCAGCTCTCGGTCTTGGCGCCTCCAAGATGCAGATGGTGTTCCAGCACATCCTGCCGCTTGCCGCGCCCGGCATCCTCACCGGCACCATCATCGGTCTGGCGCGTGCGCTCGGCGAAACCGCGCCTCTGCTGCTGATCGGCATGGTCGCCTTCGTCGCCGATCCACCGACGACGCCTTTCGATCCGGCCACCGCGCTGCCGGTGCAGATCTATATGTGGGCGAACGAGGCCGAACGCGCCTTCGTCGAGCGTATGTCCGGCGCCATCATCATCCTGCTCGTCTTCCTCATGGCCATGAACATCACCGCGATCGTGCTTCGGCGTCGGTTCGAGCGGCGCTGGTAGAAAAAAGGCATCTTGGTATGAACATCATGACCGAACAGTCCCTTGAAAACGCAGTGGGCGACAAGATGAAGTCGAACGAAGTAATCAAAATGCGCGGCGACAAGGTCGGCGTGTTCTATGGCGAGAAGCAGGCGCTGTTCGACGTCGATCTCGACGTCCGCCTGAACCAGGTGACGGCGCTGATCGGCCCCTCCGGCTGCGGCAAGTCCACCTTCCTGCGCTGCCTCAACCGCATGAACGACACCATCGATTCAGCACGGGTAACCGGCAAGATAACGCTCGACGAAGAAGACATCTACGACAAGAACATCGATGTCGTCGAACTCAGGGCGCGCGTCGGCATGGTGTTCCAGAAACCCAATCCGTTCCCCAAATCGATCTACGAGAACGTTGCCTATGGTCCGCGCATCCACGGATTGGCCAAGCGCAAGGCCGACATGGACCAGATCGTAGAGTCGAGCCTGAAGAAGGCGGCGATCTGGAACGAGGTCAAGGACCGTTTGCAAGAACCTGGCACGGGTCTTTCCGGTGGCCAGCAGCAGCGTCTGTGCATTGCACGCGCCATCGCCGTGTCACCCGAGGTGATCCTGATGGACGAACCGTGTTCGGCGCTCGACCCGATCGCCACCGCTCGCGTCGAGGAACTGATCGACGAACTGCGTCAGAACTATACCATCGTCATCGTCACCCATTCGATGCAGCAGGCAGCGCGCGTGTCGCAGCGCACCGCGATGTTCCATCTAGGCTATCTGGTCGAGGAGGGCGCCACCGACAAGATGTTCACCACCCCCGACGACAAACGCACCCAGGACTACATCACCGGCCGGTTCGGCTGAGCTCAGGCATACGAGGGACGAAGATCATGGGTGAACATACCGTCGCATCTTTCGATGAGGATCTGGAGCAGATCAGCCAGCTGATCCGCGACATGGGCGATCTCGCCCGCTCGATGGTCAGTGGCTCGACCAGGGCTTTGCTCAATTCGGACAATGCGCTGGCGCAGCGCGTGGTTTCCGATGATGCCATCATGGATGCACGCCAGCGCGAGCTGGACGATCGCGCCATCACGCTGATCGCCAAGCGCCAGCCAATGGCCAACGATCTGCGTGCGGTGGTCGGTTCGATCCGCATGGCCGGCGACCTTGAGCGCATCGGCGACCTTGCCAAGAACATCGCCAAGCGCGTCGGCACTGTCGGGCTGAGTGTCACGCCGCACGACCTTTCGCATTCGATCGACGCGATGGCGCAACTGGTGCTGATCCAGGTGCAGGGGGTCGTCGACGAGTACGCCGCCGCCGACCCGGCAGCGCTTGCCACGCTCAGAAACAATGACGAACGCATCGACGTCAAATACACCTCGGTGTTCCGCGAGCTGCTGACCTACATGATGGAAGATCCCCGCAACATCACGGCGTGCACGCACCTGTTGTTCTGCGCCAAGAACCTCGAGCGGATCGGCGACCACGTGACCAACATCGCCGAAAATGCCTACTATGTTTTGACCGGCACGCAGCTGCCAGCCAATCGTCCGAAGCAGGACGAGACGGCAATGTCCGCGCCAGCGGCATAACAGGGGTGACCAGCCGATGATCGCACCACGCATCATGGTGGTGGAGGATGAGGAGCCGCTAGGCGTGCTGCTCCGCTACAATCTTGAATCCGAAGGTTACCAGGTCGAGGTGGTGACGCGCGGCGACGAGGCCGAAATCCGGCTGCAGGAGAACGTTCCCGACCTTCTCGTGCTCGACTGGATGGTGCCGGCGGTTTCCGGCATCGAACTCTGCCGGCGCCTGCGAATGCGCCCAGAGACCGAGCGGCTGCCGATCATCATGCTGACCGCGCGAGGCGAGGAAAGCGACCGCGTGCGCGGCCTGTCGACCGGCGCCGACGACTATCTGGTCAAGCCGTTCTCGACGCCGGAGTTCATGGCCAGGGTCAAGGCGCTGCTGCGCCGGGCCAAGCCGGAAGTGCTGTCCAGCGTGCTAAAGGTCGGCGACATCGTGCTCGATCGCGAGTCGCACCGGGTCTATCGCAAGAAGAGCGAGATCCGGCTCGGGCCGACCGAATTCCGCCTGCTCGAATTCATGATGCGCCACCCCGGCCGCGTGTTCTCGCGCAGCCAGCTGCTCGACAATGTCTGGGGCGAGACGATTTACATCGACGAACGCACTGTCGACGTGCACGTCGGCCGGCTGCGCAAGGCGGTCAACAACGGCCGCATGCCTGATGTCATCCGCACCATCCGTGGGGCGGGTTACGCGATCAGGGAAGACTAGGTGGCTGTTCCGTCCCGATAGATCGTGACCGGGAAAACTCGATTAGCACGTGGTCGCCAACAGCCGCGAAGAGTGGAATGTTGCACTCGTCTCATCGATGGGGAGCGAGCACGTGACGCTTTGGCCCAAATGCGGTCATTCGAAACCTGATGAGGATGACCGCTCTTGGCGGTACGTCGCCATCTTGCCCGCAGACTCCGACCAGAAAGCCATGCAAGAATAAATTTGAGTTAACTTAGATATACGTTCGTTAAACGACGTGTGT
Source organism: Mesorhizobium sp. M0243 (assembly GCF_040321775.1). Classification (NCBI taxonomy): domain Bacteria; kingdom Pseudomonadati; phylum Pseudomonadota; class Alphaproteobacteria; order Hyphomicrobiales; family Phyllobacteriaceae; genus Mesorhizobium; species Mesorhizobium sp. M0243. The sequence continues at coordinate 70,216 of NZ_JAMYSF010000017.1, forward strand.
TCTGCATAAATATACGATTTTACTAAATTGCTTCAATTTACATTGAGCCATCACCTCCTTATTCATTATCCGCCTTCCGATTATTGCGGTCTCGGATCGAATGACGATTCCGTGGAACGATCTCGTTCCTTGCAGCGTTGCTTTGGGAGCGGTCGCCGGACCTTTGACCAGGTCGGACACCATGAGGAAGGATTTCTGATGAGCACGGTCTTAAACGCCAAAGGCATCCCTCTTGCCTACACCGGCGCTTCCACTCATTGGTTCTCGGCCACCGGGTCTGGACCGGAACTGCATGGCACCTCCGGCAACGACTCCTTCTGGGGAGACACCGGCGTCACTGTCACGATCCACGGTGGCGCCGGCGACGACTACTATCATCTCTATTCCACCAACAACAAGGTGGTCGAGGATCCTGGGGCAGGGATCGACACGATCGACACATGGATGAGCTACAAGCTCCCTGACAATTTCGAGAACCTCGTCGTTACCGGCACCAACCGATTTGCGTTCGGAAATGCGTTGGACAACATCATCAAGGGCGGGTCAGGTCACCAGACGCTGGATGGCGGCAAGGGAAATGATGTCCTGATCGGCGGCGATGGCGCCGATACTTTCGCCATCTCCAAAGGTAATGGAAGCGATCTTATCTTCGATTTCGGTGCGACCGATGCGCTCCGCCTTAACGGCTACGATTTCACTTCGTTCGATGCCGTCCGTTCACAGATGGTCCAAGTGGAATCGAACGTGATGCTGAACCTCGGATCCGACGAAATCCTGGTGTTCAAGAATACGACCATCGACAAGCTGCAGCCCACCCAGTTCGAACTTCCGATAGACAAGTCCGCAATGACGCTGTCCTTCTCCGACGATTTCAACACGCTGAGCCTTCGGGACGGGCAGGACGGCACCTGGAATTCCAATTTCTGGTGGGGAGCGCCGAACGGCAGCACGTTGAGCAGCAATGGTGAGTTGCAGTGGTATATCGACGCCAATTATGGCCCGACGAGTTCGGTCCATCCGTTCAGCGTTGAGAACGGCGTCCTCACCATCACCGCCGCGCAGGCGCCGGAGGACATCAAGCCTCTGATCAACAACTACGAATACACCTCGGGGATCCTGACGACCCACGACACCTTCTCGCAAACCTACGGCTATTTCGAAATGCGGGCGGATCTTCCTGAAACAGCCGGAGCCTGGCCGGCGTTCTGGCTGCTTCCGGAGGACGGATCGTGGCCGCCGGAGCTGGACGTTGTCGAAACGCGCGGCCAGGACCCGAACACGCTCTACATGACGGCGCATTCCAATGAGACGGGAGCGCACACGAAGGTTTCGTCAACGGTGAACGTTGCGGATACCGACGGTTTCCACACCTATGGCCTGCTCTGGACGAAGGATGAGCTTGTCTGGACCTACGATGGTGTAAAGGTCGCTCAAGCAGCGACGCCGGCCGACATGCACGATCCCATGTATATGCTGGCCAATCTCGCGGTGGGCGGCATTGCCGGCCAGCCTCCTGACCATCTGGCTACGCCAGCGGAGATGAAGATCGACTACATCCGCGCCTATACGCTGGACGACCTGCAGCACCACCCCTTGGACATCGCCGGCGACCATTCGGTCTAAGCGACGCCCTTATGTTGGGGCCATGAGCCGTTAGGAGCGCGGGAATGATTGCACGGTCTGATCTGCGGGCAGTCTTGAGGCGCGCCATCGCCGATGTCGGTGTTTTTTCGTTCCTCATCAACATCCTGCTATTGGTGATCCCCCTTTATCTGTTGCAGGTCTATGACCGCGTCCTGCCTTCCTCCAGCGTCGAGACGCTTCTTTACCTCTCTGCTATCGCGGTTCTCGCACTCGCCTTTCTCGGTCTCCTCGATGCGGTCCGCTCCGTTTACACGCAGCGCGTTGCAGCCATTGTCGACAACAGACTGGGCGCGAGGACATTCGCCGTCTCGCTGGAGGCTAAGTACGCCGGGGGAGCAGCCCTGCCTCCACTGCGCGACCTTGCCTCGGTATGCGCCTTCATCAGGTCACGTGGCGCGGCGGTCTTGTTCGACCTGCCGTTTGCTCCGTTCTTCCTCGCCCTGCTGTACCTCATCCATCCTTTGCTGTTCTGGCTTACGCTGGCGGGATCTGGTCTGTTGCTTGCGCTGGTCGTGGCAAATCAGTTTGCCATCGGCAAGAATGATGCCTTGTCGGCGGAACGCTCGGCTGTTGCCAGCCTGTCGGAGCAGGCCTTTGCCCGGAATGCAGAGACGCTGCGCGCCATGGGCATGATCCAAAACGCCGCGCGAGTGTGGGGAAGGCACGTGGCGGAGGCGCTAGTCCTGCATGACCGTTCGTCGATGGCCAACGCGATTTTCAGTGGAACGTCGCGAGCCGTACGCATGATGCTTCAGCTAGCAATACTGGGTGTCGGAGCATGGCTCGTGCTGCAAGGGAAGATGACGGCCGGCATGATCTTCGCGTCTTCCCTGGTGTCGTCCCGTGCGCTGCAGCCGCTCGACCAACTGATCGGGTCATGGCGGCAGATCGTCGACGCCAGACGATCGTGGAAGCGTTTGGACAAGGCGTTTTCCGCCCATCCGGCGCATGCGCAAAAACTGACCTTGCCGGACCCGTCCGGCGAAATTGTCGTGCAGGGCCTCATCTTTGTCGCGCCGAACGCCACACCCGGCACCGAACCCATCATCAAGAGACTGAACTTCCGCATCGGCGCAGGCGAAGCGGTGGCGATAATAGGTCCGAGCGGAGCCGGCAAGTCCACCCTGGCAAGATTACTTGTCGGTGCGATTCAGGCAACCAGCGGCTGCGTCAGGATTGATGGCGCCGATCTCAGAACCTGGGACGAGAAGCAGCTTGGCCGGCATATCGGATATCTCGCTCAGGAGGTGGAGCTCTTTCCCGGATCGATCGCGGAAAATGTCGCCCGCTTTGAACCCGATGCGAATGACGCCTCTATCGTCGAGGCAGCAAAGAATGCCCGGGCGCATGAGCTGATACTGGAGCAGCGAGACGGCTATCAGACCAGAATAGGTTCGTCGGACAGAACACTGTCGGGCGGCGAACGCCAAAGGATCGGGCTGGCGCGCGCTTTTTACGGCAATCCGCATGTTCTCGTTCTGGATGAGCCCAGTACCCATCTCGACGGCAGCGGCGAAGCCGCGCTCGAAGAAGTGCTTGCCGCCGCGAAAGCGGCGGGCGTTACGACAATCGTGATAACGCACCGCCCTTCGGTCGCCGCAGCCTGCGACCGCGTGATGCTTCTACGCAGCGGAGTGATCGAAGCCTTCGGTCCAAGCGGCGACGTGATGCGGCAGCCAATCGCCGGCATCGGCCTTGCCCCACAGCGCAGCATGGCGGTGACAGGGTCTTTTGCAACGACGAACCGCGGCACCCCTCATAGTGTCCGCTTTGGATCGTAGAAGATGACAGCACAGAGCCTCGTCCGGGAAGGCACAGCACGCACCGACATTCGCCGGGTGGCATTCGCCGGATACGCGGCAATGGCGATATTGATGGGTTGCTTTGGCTATTGGGCGGTCAGTGCACCGTTGTCCGGCGCGGTCATCACGCAAGGCACAATCTCGGCGACAGGCGGGAACATCCTCATCCAGCATCCCGAGGGCGGCATCATCCAAGAGTTGCTCGTCCATGAGGGTGATCGGGTGCAACAGGCCCAGGAACTGATCCTGCTGGATCGAACAGCCGCGCAAGCCGAACTCAACCGGCTGACGAGACAGTCGATCGCGTTGAAGGCCAGCGCCTCGCGGCTGGAGGCGGAACGCGACGGGTTGGATCGGCTTGCGCCAATCACAGAGGCTGCGCCGGCACCGTTCCAACACAATTTCGAGGTCCTGGTTCAAGAACAGCAGAAGGAATTCAACGCCAGGCTCGCCCGATTTCGATCGGAACAATCGATCCTCAGGCAACGGGTTGCCATGCATCGCCAGTCTGTTGTCGGATTGCAGGCCCAGAAACAGGCCATTGAGCAACAGGCCGAAGTCGTGAAGAAAGAACTCGGCATCAAGACCAGCCTTTTGGACAAGGGCCTCACCAATCGCACTGAATATTCACAGCTTTTGCGTAGCGAGGCCGATCTCGTCGGGCAGGCAGGGGCGCTGGAGGCAAATCTTGCATCGGCCAACACCCAGATCGTCGAAGCCCAGGAGCAGATAGAGCGCCTGACCACGCAACGCGTGGAGGAAGCCCTGACGAAACTCGACGAGGTACGTTCTTCGCTGGCTGACATTGACGAACAGATGCGGGCATCCGAGGCAGTGCTGCGGCGGACGACGATCAAGGCGCCGGCGGCGGGCATCGTGGTATCGTCCACCTACAATTCCAAGGGCAGCGTGATTGCCCCCGGCGAGAAGATCATGGAGATTCTGCCTACGGCATCGGGCTTGATCGTCGATGCACGGCTGCCGCCGAAAGACATTGACCAGGTTCGTGTCGGCCAGCCGGCAAGACTGCGACTATCAGCGTTGAACATGCGGCTCACCCCTGAGATTTCAGCCATGGTGACACAGGTTTCCGCAGATCGGCTTATCGATCAGGCTACGCATGAACCCTATTTCCGCGCCAAGCTGAAGATTGCCGCCAACTTGCCGCCCGGCGTGAAAGCGGAGCAGCTTTACCCTGGAATGCCGGTAGAAGCGTTCATCAGCACCGGCGAACGGACTTTCTTCGAGTATCTCGTACGGCCGATGCGCGATTCCTTCGCGCGCGCTTTCAAGGAGCGGTAGATGTTGCGGACCGCGCAATTTTGACCCTGGTCCTCACGCCACGCTCTTTCCGGCGCTCCCTCTCGCCTGCACGCCCGGCGCAAAAATCTCTTGATCGACGAAGATCAGTGCCCGCATGGCGCAGCCTTCGCGGATCAGTGGCAGTTCGTTCGGCTCGGTGTCGAAGGAAATCGATTTTGAGTGCTGGCCACCGGCGGTCTGGGCAATCGCCTCGCGCAGTGCCGGCTCTATCAGGTCGAAGGCGGCCGCGCTGACGCCGACCATGGCAACGGGCGCCGGATCGATCAGCGCGAACAGGCTGCCGAGGCCGTAGCCGAGCGCTTCGCCAGCCTTGCGATAGGCTTCCCGTTCGGGTCCGTCACCTTCGCGGGCCGCGGCAGCCAGGGCGCGCATGTCGGCGTCGCTGACATCGGCGACGGGTTCTGCATCCTCGCCCATCTGCCTGGCGTTGCGCCAGATGGCGTAATTGCCCGCATAGGCTTCGACGCAGCCGCGCCGTCCGCAGCGGCAGAGCGCGCCGTTCGGCCGATGGATCATGTGGCCGAATTCGCCGCCCGAGGAATGGGTGCCGGTGAACAATTCGCCCTTCAGCACCAGGCCCATGCCGATGCCGTGCGACAAAAGGATAGCGATGAAATCGTCGCGGTAACGATCGGGGTCGCGCCACCGCAGCGCCACCGCCATCATGTTGCAGTCGTTCTCCATTATGGCGGGGATGCCGAACGCGTCTTCGAATATGTCAGCGAAGGCGATATCGGTGTGCGGCGTGATCGGCGACCACAGCATGGCGCGGGCACGGGTGTCGGTAATGCCCTGGATCGCCAGCGCGATGCGGGCGATGCTGCGCACGTCCAGGTCGGGATCTGCCAGGCGGCGCCGCACGATTGCCGTGCATTCACCGATCAGCGACTCGCGCGACATCGTCAGCGTGTCCAGCCGGCGCTGTTCCTCGGATACTACCTGGCCGGCATAGTCGATGACGGCGACGGAGAGGAAGTTCAGCGACAGCACCACGGTCATTACCGCGGCCGCTTCCGGATTGAGGCTGAGGCCGACCTGCGGCCGGCCGCGTTTGAGCGAGCCGGCCTCGCTCGGCTTGCTTTCGGTCAGGATGCCTTCGACGATCAAGTCGGAGGAAATCGCCGAGATGGTCGAATGGCTGAGGCTTGTGGTCGCGGCGATTTCGGTGCGGGACGGTTGTCCGGCCTGGCGCACGGCCGCAATTACCATCGCCCGGTTGCGGCGACGCAGATCGTCGTGGCGGATTCCGACCGACATGTTCTTTCACGTCCTCCCGGTCGCCGCGGTTCTTCCTGCCCTGGAACGCTGTCGGTGACGCAGGTAAATACTGGCAGAAGCTGCACGCCCTGTCATTTATTTATTCCGAGACTCGAAAAAAACTCGAAATGACATCAAAATCCATCAGAATCGATGTTGACAGCGTTCGGACGTTGGCCCAGTGTTTTTTCGAGGCTCGAAAAAATAGGGCTTCTGTGCCGGCCCTCGGGTCAGTTTGGTCGCGCCATACGCGGCGCAGGGAGGATAATATGAAAAGATTCACAGCCGCCATCCTGGCGGGTGCCGCCATGTCGCTGACGCTCGCGTCTGTCGCGCAGGCGAAGGACAAGGTCGTCGGCGTTTCGTGGTCCAATTTCCAGGAAGAGCGTTGGAAGACCGACGAGGCCGCCATGAAGACGGCGATCGAGGCCGCCGGCGACAAGTACATCTCCGCCGATGCGCAGTCCAATCCCGGCAAGCAGCTCACCGATGTCGAAAGCCTGATTTCGCAGGGCGCCAATTCGCTGATCATCCTGGCGCAGGACGCCTCGGCCATCGGCCCTGCGGTGCAGAAGGCGCTGGACGAAGGCATTCCGGTCGTCGGCTATGACCGGTTGATCGAAAACAAGGACGTCTTCTATCTGACCTTCGACAACAAGGAAGTCGGCCGCATGCAGGCCCGCGAAGTGTTCAAGGTCAAGCCGGAAGGCAACTACGTCTTCATCAAGGGCTCCGGTGCCGATCCCAATGCCGACTTCCTGTTCTCGGGCTCGATGGAAGTGCTCAAGGAAGCCATCGACAGCGGCAAGATCAAGAATGTCGGCGAAGCCTACACGGATGGCTGGCTGCCCGCCAACGCCCAGAAGAACATGGAACAGTTCCTGACCGCCAACGACAACAAGGTCGACGCGGTGGTCGCGGCCAATGACGGCACCGCCGGTGGCGTCGTCGCGGCGCTGACGGCGCAAGGCCTTGCCGGCACAGTGCCGGTCTCGGGTCAGGACGGCGACCACGCCGCGCTGAACCGTATCGCGCTCGGCACGCAGACCGTTTCGGTATGGAAGGACGCGCGTGAGCTCGGCAAGACCGCCGCCGAGATCGCTTCGCAGCTCGCAGACGGCAAGAAGACCGGCGACATTGCCGGCGCCAAGGACTTCACGACGCCGGGCGGCAACACCGTCAAGTCGCTGTTCCTGACCCCGATTGCCATCACCAAGGACAATCTCAACCTCGTCATCGACGCTGGCTGGATCAAGAAGGAAGAAGTCTGCACGGGCGTCGCTGCCGGCACCGTCGCGGCCTGCAACTAAAAGCTGGCTTGTGCCTGCATTCTCAACGCCGCGGCCCAAAAGCCGCGGCGTTTTCTCAAAGACTTTTGTGTTTCCGCATCATGCGGATAGCTTCTAGGCTGGGCTCCGGTATACGCGTCAGACGGCCAGTCGGTGGGAGGAAATCATGACCGATACGACGTCCAACCCACAGGCCGATACGGCGCGCGCGTCGGAACTCGGGGCCGTCGCCCGGTTCCTGAAGGCGACCGAGATCGATACCCGCATGCTCGGCATGATCGGCGCGCTGCTGGTCATCTGGATTGGGCTGCATGTCATTTCCAGCCTGCGCCTCGGCGTCAACCCGCTCGATTTCGACAGCCGCACCTTTCTCACGCCGCGCAATCTGTGGAACCTGTCGGTGCAGACATCCGCGGTTGCCATCATGGCCTGCGGCATGGTGCTGGTCATCGTCATGCGCAACATCGACCTGTCGGTCGGTTCCGCCGAGGGCCTGATCGGCATGGTGATGGGGTTTGCCCAGGTGCATTTCCTGGTGCGCTTTGTCGGGCTCGAACTCGGCAATCCGTGGATCTGGGTCCTGGCGCTGGTCATCGGCCTGGCGCTCGGCCTGCTGATCGGCGCCTTTCAAGGCTTCGTCATCGCCTATCTCGAAGTGCCCGCCTTTATCGTGACGCTGGGTGGCCTGCTGGTCTGGCGCGGTGCGGCCTGGTGGGTCACGTCAGGCCAGACCGTGGCGCCGCTTGACGCCACTTTTCAGCTGATGGGCGGCGGGCCGGCGGGATCGATCGGCGCGACCTGGAGCTGGGTCGTCGGGATTGTCGCCTGCCTCGCCGTGGTGTTTGGGCTGTTCAACGGGCGGGTACAGCGCAAGCGTTTCCGGTTTCCGCTACGTCCGATCTGGGCCGAGACGCTGCTCGGAGTCGTCACCTGCGGCGCCATCATGGGCGCGGTCTGGCTCGCCAATTCCTATCCCTGGCCGATCGGCATCGTGAACAGATATGCGGCTGCCAACAACATCACCGTTCCCGAAGGCGGCCTGTTCATCGCCCACGGTATCGCCATACCGGTGCTGATGGCGGTTGCCGTCGGGCTGGTCATGACCTTCATCACCAACCGCACCCGTTTCGGCCGCTATGTCTTCGCTATCGGCGGCAATCCCGAGGCGGCCAATCTCGCCGGCATCAACACGCGCTGGATCACCATGAAGGTGTTCATGATCATGGGCGTGCTGGCCACGATCGCCGCAGCGATCTCCTCGGCCCGGCAGAATTCGGCCACCAACGTGCTTGGAACGCTCGACGAGCTGCTGGTCATTGCAGCCGCCGTGATCGGCGGCACGTCGCTTGCCGGCGGGTCGGGAACGATCATCGGCGCCATGCTCGGCGCCCTGCTGATGCAGTCGCTGCAGTCCGGCATGGTGCTGCTTGGCGTCGATTCGCCGCTGCAGAGCATCGTCGTCGGCGCCGTACTGGTGATCGCCGTGTGGCTCGACACCGTCTATCGCAAGCGCGTCTAGGAGGGCATGCCATGACTGACAAGACTGCTCCTACAGCCACCGCGCTGATCGACATGAGGAACATCTCGATCGCGTTTGGCGGCATCCGCGCCGTCGACGACGCCTCGATCGATCTTTTCCCCGGGGAGGTCGTGGCGCTGCTCGGCCACAATGGCGCCGGCAAGTCGACATTGATCAAGATCCTGTCCGGCGCCTACAAGCGCGATTCGGGCCAGATCTTCGTCAACGGCGAGGAGGCATCGATCTCCAATCCACGCGATGCCAAGAAATACGGCATCGAGACGATCTACCAGACGCTGGCGTTGGCCGACAATGTCGACGCCGCCGCCAATCTGTTCCTCGGCCGCGAGTTGATGACCGCCTGGGCCACGCTCGACGACGTTGCCATGGAGGCCGAGGCACGCAAGGTGATGGGTCGGCTCAATCCCCGCTTCCAGCGCTTCAAGGAGCCGGTGATCAAGCTGTCGGGCGGCCAGCGGCAATCGGTGGCGATCGCGCGTGCGATCCTGTTCAACGCCCGCATCCTGATCATGGACGAGCCGACGGCGGCGCTTGGTCCGCAGGAAACGGCGCAGGTCGGCGAACTGGTCAAGCAGCTCAAGTCCGACGGCATCGGCATCTTCCTGATCAGCCACGACATCCACGATGTGTTCGAGCTTGCCGACCGGGTCTGCGTCATGAAGAATGGCCAGGTCGTCGGCACCGCCCGCACCACTGATGTCACCCAGGACGAGGTGCTGGGGATGATCATTCTGGGCAAATGCCCGCCGGGCGCCATTCCCGGACCGGGCGCGCTGAAGATAGCGGCCTGAGATCGAGCCAGATCGCGGTTGCCGGACACGTGATATGCCAGCCGTAAGGATGGCTTGGCCTTGGCATTGTGTTGGCACGGCGACTTGCCCATAAAGGTCCGACATCGCTCAGGGACCGCACGATCCGTTGAAGAAGCTTTTTCCGATCATCGCCTTTATCGCCGTCGCGCTGATCAGCATGGTGATGGCAGGTTTTGCTTATTTCGCCACGCAGGAAGCCGCGCGCATCAAGTTCGAGGCGACTGCCGACGATGCGCTCAACCGGATCGAGAGCCGCATCGACCTGCATCTGTCGCTGCTGCGCTCGACGCAGGCCCTGTTCGACGCCCGCAATGGCGATATTTCTCGCAATGAGTTCAAGGCGTTCTTCAACGCGCTCGATGTCGACAAGAATTTCGCCGGCTTGCGCGGCATCGGTTTCCTCAGGCTGGCAAAGGCGGGCGACGAGGCGACGGTCGAACGCGATATGCTGCACGATTATGGCGTCAGTCATCCAATCTACCCGGATACCACGCAATCCTGGCGTACCCCTATCGTGCTGTTCGAACCGCTGGATCCATCCAACCAAGCCGGCATCGGCTACGACATGTTCAGCGAACCGGTGCGGCGTGTGGCGATCGAAAAGACGATGTCCGACGACCAGCAGCACGCCAGCGGGTTGGTGCAGCTGGGCCAGGACACGGGCGCCGCGCAGACGTTCACCGGCTTCTTCGTTTTCGTGCGGCTCAATGTCGAAACCGCTCCCGACGTCATCAATGCTTCGAGATCCTCGACGGCCGGTTTTCTCTATGCGGCCTTTCGGGCTCGCGATCTGTTCCAGACCGCGCTCAGCCGGTCGCCGCTGCTGCCGGTCAACACCGAAATCTATGATGGCGATGGTGCCGTGAACGGCGATAATCTGCTGTTCCGGTCGGAGACGCCGCCGGCGTCGACTTTCGGCGACAGGCTGCTGGTCACCCGAAAGATCATCGTCGCCGGACGGCCATGGACTGTCCTGTTCCGGCCGACAAGCGCCTTCTCGCAGCCGTCGTCGCGCGCCATTCCGGTGATGCTGGGGCTGTTCGGCCTGTTGTTGGCGGGCGCCATCGCGCTGGTGGCGCGCTATCAGGAGCGGGCCTATGAGGCAGCGTCGCGGTTGCACGAAACGACGGAAAAGAGCCTGATCGAAAAAGACCTGATGCTGCAGGAGATGAAGCATCGCATCAAGAATTCGATCACCAGGGTGCTGGCTATCGCGCGCCAGACGGCATCGCGGGCTACCGACGTCAACGAGTTTTCCGCATCCTTCTCGGCCAGGCTGCAGGCTATGGCGGCGTCCCAGGACATGCTGACGCGCTCGCGCTGGCAGAAGGCCGATCTTGGCGATCTCCTGCGCATCGAACTCGGCCAGGTGTTCGGCAAGGAGCTGCCCGAGGGGCTGCTGTCAGGGCCGCAGGTGCTGCTCGACGAAACCACGACGCAAGCGCTCGGCCTGACCTTCCACGAACTGGCGACGAATGCGCTGAAATACGGCGAAGCCGGCAATTCCGTCGGCGCGCTGAAAGTGGACTGGTCGGTCGAAGGGCGCGGGCGCGACAGGACGCTGGCTCTCAATTGGCGCGAAAACGGGCAGACGAAACTCGAAGCGCCAGCCAAGACCGGATTCGGCACCAAGCTGATCGATCTCAACGTGACGCGGGAGCTGCGCGGTACGATCAAACGCGATTACCAGGCCAATGGGCTGAACGTTGAAATCAAAATTCCACTCGCCAACTGAGCGCGACCTTCACCCGAAAAGGATCAAGCGTCCAGACATGAAAAATCCGAAGGCCAGCGGACCGGCCTCCGGATCCACGTTTCGATTATCGCCGAATTAGTTGCAGCGAGCCGTGTAGATCCGGCCGCGATGATCGCGATATTGACAATAGCCGTTGCGCAGGTTGCGCACCAGCAGGCCGGAACCGGCACCAACGGCCGCGCCGATCAGCGCGCCCTTGCCGCCGCCGACCAAGCCGCCGACACCGGCGCCGATCAAGCCGCCGCCAACCACGTCCTGCTCGGTCGAGGTGCAGCCGCTGACGGCAACCACCGCAACCAGTGCAATAATCATCTTCCGCATAGAGTCACTCCTCACTTTTTGTCCTCACTTGGTAAAGCTCCAGCTGCCATTTAGCATGAAATGACGGCCTTTGCTGCTGCAATCTATTGTTGGTGAAGATAGTCTTTTTCTGGGCGTGCCGCGTTCGACGCCATTACGAGGCTGGAAATTGCCAAAGACGCGTCAAGCGTACCATCGGCGCGCACATTCCAGACGATCTTATCATAGTCGTCTTCAAGCGCCGGATCGACGGCAAGGCATTTGGCGACGATGTTGTCAGCCTGCCCTTGCACGTCGCCCAAGGCGAACGGGCGTTCGGCCACGCATTGCTCGGCGCTCGCGAAAACGCTTCTGGGCACCTGGAGTTCACGGCAGTCGGCCATCGTGTTCGAGCAACCGATGACCAGCAGCAATGCAGCGATATGTTCCATGGCGGGAAGTCCTCTCGCCATAGTAACGGTCTACATTCGCCAAAGTTCCTGGCTCGCTGGGCCGGGCAGGGAAGTAAGAGGGCGACAATCAATTCTGTCACCGGCCGAAACGAGCTGGCCTCAGACCAATTGGTACAGGGCGACCACCGCGATCACGGCCAGCAGGCCCAGCGCGACAAGGCGCAAGGCCCCATTGGGAACAGGGGCCAGCGGTGGCGCGGATGCCTCGGAGTCCTCAAACTCGCCCATGGAAATCCGGGCGGCCTGCTCCAGTCTGTTCATGTCGGCAACCGTCAAGGCATTCCTCCCGCACCATGCTGCAATCCTGCTGCGGAAATGTTCGGTGATGCAACAAGTTCCAGCGGTATCTGGGAAAAACAGCATCTGCTTTTATGGTGAACAGCTGGTTAAGGAAGCTCGGGTCGCTCAATCCGTCTCGAAATTGCCGTGCGGAACGACAAGGCGGTACTCGAGACGGCCAGCCGCGATTTCGAGCGTCGCCGTTCCGTTCAGCGACGTCGGCACGACCCGTTCGAGTGCGACGCTGCCGAAGCGCTTCTCGCTACGCCTAACATCACTGGCTCCGATTGCCTCGGCCCATGTCAGGGACAGGGAGGTTCCCGTGTCGGCGGCGGTCAGGTTAGCTGTAACATCGACGAATCCATCGGGCCGCGACAGGGCGCCATAGCTCACCGAATTGACGGCGAGTTCATGCATCGCAAGGCCGATATGCAGGGCAGCGTTGGGATTGAGATAGGGGTTTGCCCCCTGAAATCTCAGGCTGCGAACCGGATCGCCGCCGTAGCGGCCCACCTGGCCCGATACGAGTTCGCGAAGTGCTGCACCCCGCCAGTTGGAAGAGGTCACGAGATCTTGGGACGAAGCCAGCGATTGCAGCCGGCCGCGAAAGCGTGTCAGGAAATCGCCGATGCTGTCGGAGTAGCGACCGGTCTGGGTGGCTATGCTCTGGATGATCGCCAGCAGGTTTTTGGAGCGATGGCTTACCTCCCGCAACAGCGTCGTCAGGGTCTGCTCGCGGCGCTTTTGCTCGGTCGTCTCGACCATTGTGGTGACGACGCCTTGCACCGTGCCGCCGTCGCCGTGGTCGGCATCGATCCAGACCTCAAACCAGCGGCTGCCATCCTCGACGGGAACGCTGATCTCGAGACGTTGGGGGTTGCCGGATGCAATGACGTCGCGCTTGGCCGCGCCGATGCGGTCGGCCTGCGCCTCCGGCAGAATACCGATGCTGTCGGTGGTGTCCGAAACCCAGGGCGCACGCATGTTGCGCGCCCATACGGTTTTCATCTCGCGATCCTGGTAGAGAACGGAAATGCCGGCATTGTGCAACGCGTGAAGAAGGGCGCGGCCGAGCTGCATGCCGCTTTCGGCAGGATGGAGGGCGATGACTTCATCGCTTTGCACGTCGTCCTTCCTGTTTCCGGTCCTGGAACCCATCGGCCAAACTGTCCACCCAATTCAGGCTGAACGGCTCACCGGTGAATGGGTTCCAAACAGGTTTCCCGAACCGCCGCCAAAAAACGGTCCGCCGGACGGCGTCCTTTAGGACACCGCCCGGCGGTGGCTGGAAACCGTTTGAGGGGTGCGGCTTCCAGTGTTCGGCCGTTCGTTGTTATGAAGCCCGTTTGAACAGGCCCGCAAGAAGCGAAATGACCAGGAAAGCGAGGAAGATGAAAAACAATATCTGCGCTATGCCGGCAGATGTACCGGCGATGCCGCCGAAACCAAGCGCGCCGGCGATGATCGCAACGACGAGAAATACGAGCGCCCAGTAAAGCATGATGCATCTCCTTCGAATGGTGCGATAAAAACGTGGGTGGCTGCGGTTTGTTCCCACCCTTTGCCGAAAAAGACCGAGCTTGCAAATCGTTCAAGCAGGAAGCGCGCAGGAATTTCACCGTCGCCGCCCGCGTGCATCAGGCGGCACGATTACCACTTCCCCAATTCACGACTATGCGGCGGCTTTCGCCTGGCGGTCAAAGAACAGTGCCTGGCTGATCAGCGCCTTGACCATGTCGGGATTGAACGGCTTGGTGACCAGAAAGGCCGGTTCCGGCCGTTCGCCAGTCAAGAGGCGCTCGGGGAAGGCGGTGATGAAGATGACCGGCACCGACGTCGATGACAGGATCTCGTTCACGGCCTCGATGCCGGAACTGCCGTCGGCAAGCTGGATGTCGGCCAGCACCATCTTCGGCCGTGTCTTGCCGAACATCATCACTGCCTCGGCATGGGTGCGCGCCGTTCCAACGACGCGGTGCCCGAGGCTCTCTACCATTTCTTCGATATCCATGGCGATCAGTGGTTCATCCTCGATGATCAGAACGTCGGTTGCCACCTGACGGGATATCTCGTTGCTCGCCTGGGCAAGCAGCTCTGAAAACTCCTGGTCGCCGACGTCGAGGATCTCAGCCGCTTCGTCCTCGCTGAAGCCTTCGACAGCCACGAGCAGAAAGGCCTGACGAGGCCGCGGCGCGATCGCATTCAGATTGGCGGCGGTGCGCTGTTCCCACGCCGATTGCGCCTGCTCCTGCGGGACGCGGATGGCGACGGATGTGAACAGCTTGGCGAAAACCTTGTACAGCGCGATGCGGTCGCTCGATGCTTCGGGAAATATCTCGATATCGGCGATGATGGCCTCGAGCATCGCGGCTACCAGCGCATCACCACTCTCTTGCGACCCGGAAACAGCCCGCGAGAAGCGGCGCAGGAAGGGCAGATGTGGTGCGATGGTGGCGGATAAGCTCATGGTAAGACGTCTCCCTCAGAATGACGTGATTGCATAGGTCAAGCTGACTGCAAGCCCTGACGTTAACGCGGATTTTTTGAAAAAGTTCCGCCTCGACGGAACAAAAGCCGGGGAGTGGCGTTTGTGGTCGGGATGGGCAACCAGACGAGGGCGCCGCTTGCGTTGTGTTGAGTATGATAAGAGCGGCTTGAGCGCTGGGAATACAAGGGCAAAATGAAGGATATGACGAAAGATATTCTGGCTGGCGCCGAGAGCAGGCTCCGGAACGGTTCTGGTGATGCTCTTGGACCGAACTCCGAAATCGGACGCAAACTCAAACAATATTACGACGCGCTGGTCTCCGACGATGTGCCGGATCGCTTTTCCCAGTTGCTTAGCCAGCTGGAACAGGCTGAACCCGCACAGAAGAAGGACTGAGGCATGGCCGCGGTCTCCCAAGGCTTCAAGACCGATCTGCTTGGGGCAATCCCAAGTCTGCGCGCGTTCGCCGTGTCGCTGACTCAAAATGCCGATAAAGCCGACGACCTCGTCCAGGAAACGCTCGTCAAGGCTTGGGACAAGCATGAGAGCTTCCAGCCCGGCACCAACCTCAAGGCCTGGCTTTTCACCATCCTGCGCAACGAGTTCTATTCGCAGATGCGCAAGCGCGGGCGCGAAGTGCAAGACAGCGACGGTATCATGACGGCCAGGCTTGCCGTTCATCCGGCTCAGCACGGCCAGCTTGACCTGAAGGATTTTCGTGGGGCGCTGGAACAATTGCCGGAGGACCAACGCGAAGCCATCATCCTCATCGGCGCGTCTGGTTTCTCCTACGAGGAGGCCGCCGAGATCTGCGGTTGCGCGGTGGGGACGATCAAGAGCCGCGTCAGCCGAGCCCGTACGCGCTTGCAGGAGATCCTGAAAATATCAGGCGAGGACGAGTATGGTCCGGACGCAATTTCGGCCCAGGTAACGAGCTCGCCGGCAAGCTGACCGCGATCGTGTCTCAAGCGCGTCCGCAGGCCGCGGCGACCGCTTGCACGAGGTCTTCACCCGAATAGGGTTTGCCAATCAGCCTGACGCCCGGAAACGATGCCTTGATCTCCTCTGCATCCGAATAGCCCGACGCAAACACGAAAGGTATGCCTGCCGCGCGCAGGCCGGAGGCGAAATCGATCGTCGAGACACCGCCCAGCATCAAGTCGACAATGGCTGCATCGAATCGCGTGGCGACCTCGCGGCCATCGACCTCGGTCAGGTCACGGGCGATCACCACCTCATCGGCGCCATGGTCGCGGCAAAGCTGCTCGACATCCATGGCGATCAGAAATTCGTCCTCCAGGACCAGAATCCGCAATCCGTCAAGCAATGTGGGCACAGGCAAAGACTCCTTGAAACGCCGGAGTCATGATCGCTAATTCGCTTGCTGTCATTTAAAAAAGACATGTGGCAAGCGGGCGGAATCTCAATCCTTGCAACGGGAAACGCGCTCCTCCAAGAGCGGGCTTTCGAAGGGGGTCGAAATGTCAGTCCAGAACAATAGCCAATATCCTTGCGAGAACTGCCCATTGCGGCCGTTGCCGATTTTCCGCGATTTCGAAAAACAGGAACTGGCCTTCATCAGCAAATTCAAGAAGGGCGAACTCGCAGTCGAAAAGGGTGGCACGGTGCTGGTGGAGGGAAGCCATAGCGCCCATCTCTACACCGTGCTCTCCGGCTGGGCGTTTCGCTACAAGTTGTTGCGGGACGGCCGCCGCCAAATCCTCAACTATCTCATGCCCGGCGATCTGATCGGCCTGCAAGGCAGTGTGATGGGCGAGATGCAGCATTCCGTGGAGGCACTGTCGCCGATGCTGCTGTGTGTTTTCGAGCGCGAATATCTGCATGAGCTGTACCGCAATCATCCCGGGCTGGCCTATGACATCACCTGGATCGCATCGCGTGAAGAGCGGATGCTGGACGAGAACCTGCTCAGCCTCGGGCGCCGCAGTGCGATCGAGCGCGCTGCCTATCTCATCGCCTTCATCGGCGGCCGCGCCAAGGTCGTTGGACTGAATGGCAACCAAACTGTCCAGATACCGATCACGCAGCAGCACATTGCCGATACGCTCGGCCTGTCGCTGGTTCACACCAACAAGACGATCCGCAAGCTGATGGATCGCAAGCTGATCGTCTGGCGCGACGGCGGCTGCGTGGTCTCCGACAATGAAGGCCTCAAGCGGCTCGCCGGCTGGGAAGGGCTGGGTGAAGCGCGCCGGCCATTAATCTGAGGAAGCGTCTTTTGCGGGAGCCGACGGACCGGGTGCGCGCCGATGCGTTTTCGGCTACTTTGTCCCCAATGCCGGAACCTTGAGGCGGGCAGCGCGTTTGAAACCAAGCAATCACAAGGAGTTAAGCCATGGCCACTGCCGCAGGAAAGACCGCAAACGACGCCCGTGCAAATGCGGACCTGGAAGCCGACATCAGGCAGTTGAAGGCCGACATCGACAAGCTCACCAAACAACTGGCCAAGACCGGCGAGCATGGTTACGGCACCGCGCGCCGCGCAGCCACGGAAGGGGTCGAGCAGTTGCGTGCGCAGGGCGAAGCAGCCTTTGACAGCCTGCGCAGCAATGCCAAGGACATTGAAGCGCAGATGATGGCAAGCGTGCGCGAAAAGCCGGTGACGTCACTGGCGATCGCCGCCGGCGTCGGCTTCCTTTTCGCGCTCATCGCGCGTCGCTAGTCGCGCTTCGGATGGGAATGCTGGCAACCCTGATCTCGGGTCTCGCCTCGGGGGAGACCGTGGCCGCCATATACCGGGCGCGCACGGCGGCAATCGTCTATGTGATCGCCATGGCCGCCGCACTTTGCGGTCTCGGCTTTCTTGTCGGGGCGGCCTATATCTGGACGGCGATGCGCTATGGGCCGCTTGCCGCGGCACTGGGGTTCGGCGTCGGTTTTCTGGTGCTTGCCGGGGTTGTCCTGCTGGTCTACCGGATATCGGCAGGCTCGCGCGCCCGGCGCCGGGCGCGGCGCCGCAATGCCGACATGAAGGCGATCGGCATCACCGCCGCACTCGCCGTGCTGCCGAGCCTGCTTAAGGGAAAAGGCGGTCTCGGCGTCATTCTGGGGCCGGCCGTGGCGCTCGCGGCCTACGCCATCTACCGCGAGAATGTGAAATCCGACGATCCGGACGAGAGCGAGCGGAGATAGACCTGTCGGGAGGTCACTTCGACAGATCTTCCAGGGGCATCGATATTTCGGCAAATACGCCTTCCGGCCGGAATTCATGGGTCACTTCGCTGAAAATGACCTTGGCAAGGCTGCGGCGAATGAGGATCGAGCCGAAGCCGTGCCGATCCGGCGGAGCGACTTGCGGGCCGCCGCTTTCGCGCCAGGTCAGCACAAGACGCCGGGCATCCCTCCTGCCTTGCGTCCTCCAGCCGAGGTCGACCCTGCCTGACGGCACCGACAGCGAGCCATATTTCAGCGCGTTGCTGGCGAGTTCATGCAGGATCAGGCCAAGCCCGATGGCCTGGTCGGGCGACAGCAGCAGGTCGTCGCCGGAGATCGTCATGCGCGGCTGCTCGGCCGTTTCGAAAGGTTTGACCTCGATTTGGACGAGTTCACTGATGCCGATGCCACGCCACTCGCGGTCCGACAACAGATTGTGGGCGATGCCCAAGGCCTGAAGCCTGGCGCCGAAGGCCTCGAGGAACTGGCTTGGCTGGCGGGCGTGGCGCACGGTCTGGGTTGCCAGCGCCTGGACGGTCGCCAAAGTGTTCTTGACGCGATGGTTGAGCTCACGCAGCAGCAGCCGTTGCCGTTCGTCGCCGAGCTTGCGCTCGGAGATGTCGTAGTTGACGCCGAAGATCAATGTCGGCTTGCCGTCGCCGTCACGCTCGATCACACGGCCGCGCGTGGCGAGCCAGCGCGGCGGATGAAAGCCCTTCACCCGGTATTCGCCGAAATAGTCGTCGCTGCCGGTCAGGGCGTCGCGAAAGCGGGTTTCGGTCTGGTAGACGTCACGCGGATCGATGGCGGCGAGGATGTCACGTGCGCGCAGCCGGTTGGAGCGCGGCAGGCTGAACAGCTCCGACATCAATGTGTCGCATTCGATGATATCGGTGCGGATGTCCCATGCCCAACTGGCGAGCGACGCCGCATCGAGTGCGATGGCGCGTCGTTTTTCCTCGCGCACCAGTGCGGCCTCGGCGATCGCGCCGCTGCGGGTTGCATCCTTGAGGGTGAACAGGCTGGCGGCGAGGCTGGCGAGCGCCTTCAACTGGTCGAGCTCGGCGCGGGATGGAAAACCATGCGGCTCGCGGTCGAGCACGCACAGAGTACCGATGCGGGCACCTGCCACGATCATCGGCGCGCCGGCATAGAAGCGGACATGATGTTTTCCGGTGACCAGCCGGTTGGTCTTGAAACGGGGGTCCGTCGTTGCATCCACGACCACCATCGGCTCGTCGCCGGCGGAAATCGCATGGGCGCAAAACGAGACGTCGGTCGCCGTTTCGGTCTCGTCCAAGCCGAAGCAGGATTTGAACCACTGCCGTTCGAGGTCGACGAGTGTGACCAGGGCCATCGGCGCCTGCATCACCGCCGCGGCAAGGCTGCTGACCCGGTCGAAATCGGGGTCGGGCGCCGTATCCAGCATCTCCAACCCGTGCAGCACAGCGAGCCGGTCAACATCCTTGACTGCGCGCGCAACTTCGGCCGGCAGATCGGGTGTTGTTTGCGTCTTGCCAGTCACCCTAATTGCCTCGTCCCGGTCTTCGCCGCCCCATGCTTGCGCTGGTGCAAGGCCAGGGCGCATTTCCGGAACCATCCTAGCGAGGAACCGTTACCCGACCATGATTTGCCGAGCGCGCCAGTTGGTGCAGTATGAGACAGGGATCGAGCATGGCCAAGATCATTCCAGAAAACAAGGCGCGGCAGGGGCGATGGGGCTGGCATGGATTTCGAATCCTGATCGCCGCATTGCTTTTGGTGTTTGCCGCGTGGGGCGTTGCCGAGATCTATGGTGTGTTGATCAAGGCGCCAACCAGTGATGAACAGCATGTCCCCACATCTAGCACCACCGAGCAGGCTCCTGCTGGTTAAAGCCGGTTTGTTCGTTGCAACGCATCGTATCATGCGGCTCTCGATTGGGCCGCGCTCGTCGGCACCAGTACATTCAGCGCGCCGGGCTGGATTTCGATTACCGTTTCACGGTCAAGCCTGACCAGTTCGCCGTCCATGACGGCGCGAAACTTGCGGCTGCTCGAATGGATTCTCAGCACCGTTCTGTTCGTCTGGTGGATTTCGACATGTTCGTTGTCGCGCCATTTGCCGCGCGCCACGTTGAAGAAGAACTTGACCAGTTCGGCGCGCTGCTTCGCCACCGTGACATAGACACCAAGCACGCCGCCCGCCGGATTGTCGGCGTAGGGCAAATGGCCTTCGCCGAACAAATTGTTGGTGACGCCGATGCCGGTGATGCGGGCCGCCATTTCGGCTTCGCCGATGCTGAGCGTCACATTCATCGCAGGTGGATTGTTGATCGTCGCCCAAGCCGCCTTGGCCGAGGCGCGGATCTTTCCCAACCGCGAACCGAACTCCATCTTCTGGCGCAGTTGCACCATCTTCGCATGCATGCCGATCGAGAACTGGTGCACGAAAGGTTGGCCATTGGCCGTCGCCACGTCCACTGCGATGATTTCGCCGTCGGCGAAGGATTTCAGCGCGCCGTCGAGCGACTGCGGAATGCCCAGCCCGCGTGCGAACAGGTTCATGGTGCCGGCCGGCAATATGGCTAGCGCCTTCTTCGTGCCCATCAGCCGGGCAGCCGCGGCGGAAATGGTCCCGTCGCCGCCACCCGCCAGCACGATGTCGACCGAGCGACGCGACGCCGCGCTGTCGAGCGTTTCCACCACGTCCTTGCCGGCGACAATCTCGATGCTGAGCGAGTGACCGGCCGTCTCCAGCGTCTGATGCATCCGGTCGGAGAATGCGGCGAGGTCGGTGGTGCGCAAAGTGCCGCCATCCCGGTTCAGCACCGCTGCGAATTTCATGCCCCGCTCCACCATGTCAGCCAAAAGCGGCCGGGACAACACCCAGCCGATGGCTGAAACGCGGCGGCGACGGAAAGGTTCCCTAGCTACGCGTGGGCTGCCCGGCGGCCCGATATTTCTGTGGTTTCGATTCCCGGACGGCAGCGGTTTTGTCGGAACAACAGACTGGTCACAACGTTGTGAACCTGTAGATGCCGCGTCCGATTTTCCAACGAACACGCGGCGCATGAGATCAGGCACGAGGAGAGACTATCATGATCCGCAATCTTTTAGCCACCACTGCACTCGCAACGCTGATCGCCACCGGCGCTTATGCGCAGAGTGCGACGACCCCAGCGCCCGCGCAGAGCCCCGCCGTTCAGGAGACAGGCGCCGCAGCGGTCCGCGCAGAGGGCAGCATAGTCACCAACATCATAGGAGAGTCCGTCTATAACGGCACCGGCGATGATGCCGAGAACATAGGTGAGGTCAGCGACGTCGTCTTCGACAAGGATGGGCAGGCGAAATCCGTTGTCATCGACGTTGGCGGTTTTCTGGGCGTCGGTGCCAAAAGCGTCGCCTTCGAGTACGGTAAGCTGCAGTGGGCCGAAAAGAATGGTGACCGCTGGCTGGTAGCCCAGACGACCAAGGACGAGTTGACCGCTCAGGCGGAATTCGACAGCCAGCCCTACAGTCCGGCCCCTGCACCTGCGGCATCGACTGACGCGGCCGCACCGACGGCACCCGCTACGACGGATACGGCACAAAAGCCGGCCGACATGAACGCCGCACCGGCGGAACCGGTGAAGCGCGCGGACGGTAACCTTGCCACCAACATCATCGGTGAAGACGTCTATAACGGCACCGGCGACGACGCGCAGAATATCGGCGACGTCAATGACATCGTGCTGACTAGGGAAGGCAAGGCCGAGTCCCTTGTCATCGGCGTTGGTGGTTTCCTTGGTCTCGGCGCCAAGAACGTCACCTATGACTTCTCCAAGGCGCAGTGGGCCGAGAAGAATGGCGACCGCTGGCTGGTCGCCCAGACCACCAAGGAAGAGCTGCAGGCGCAGCCGGATTTCGACCGAAAGGCCTATGATCCGGCGCCGGCAACGACGGCTTCAAATGCGCCGGCGGCCACCGCTCCGGCAGCTCTGCCCTCTGACACCACGGCTCCTGCTGTCGCTCCGGCAGACAAGACCGCCGAAGCTCCGGCAGCGACGACCCCTGACGCCTCGGCTCCCGACCAGACACAGACTGCCGCCATCGACAAGTCGACGTTGACCGAGATGCCGGTCGGCGAGATTCGTGCCGATGACCTGAAGGGCACGACTGTCTACGGCGCCAACGACGCCAGGGTCGGCGAGATCGGCGATGTCGTGCTTGCGCCCGACAAGAAGGCCGACGCGGTGATCGTCGACGTCGGCGGCTTCCTCGGCATTGGCGAGAAGGAAGTCGCGGTCGGCATGGATAATCTCAAATTCATGACCGATAAGGACGGCAACAAATATCTTTACACGACCTTCACCAAGGAACAGCTTGAGGCTCAAACCGCCTATGACAAGGGCAGCTATGCCGAACAGCGCGATCAGCAGCGCATGATCGTAAGGTAATTCTGTTCAGCCAAATGAAGCCCGCGCTGGCAACGGCGCGGGCTTTATTTATGTGTGGCCAGGTGGCAGGCCAGCGGCATGGCCGACTAGGCCGTTCTCGGTCAATTCGGCCAGTGCCAACGACTGGTCGAGATGTTCGGCCCGCCAGGCGAGCAGCCGTTCGGCGAATTCCAGGCGCACGGTGAGATGACTGGGGTCGGCCGCGAGATTGTCCAGCTCGCCCGGATCGTTTTCCAGATCGAACAGCAGCGGCGGCAGGTTGCCGCCGAAATGCACATACTTGAAATGTTCCGTGCGGATAACGGCGAGGTTGCATTGACGTGCGGCGATGCCGAAATGGTTTTCGGCCTCGCCCGCGGCAATCGAGCGGAAGTCAAACTCCCAATGCGCGGCATCGCGCCACGCCGCAGGGGTTTCTCCGCTCAGGAACGGCTTCAGCGAGGCGCCGTCGAGATGCGGCGCGGGCTTTTCGCCGAGCAGGTCGAGAAGGGTCGGCAAAATGTCGACCGCTTCGGTGAAGCTATCGACACGGCCGCCGGCAGCCTTGCCGTGGCGCGGATCGCGGACAATCAGCGGAATGTGGTAGCTGCCGTCGAAATAGGCGCCCTTGCCCAGCATGAAATGGTCGCCCATCATCTCGGCATGGTCCGAGGTGAGCACGATGATGGTGTCGTCCCACGCGCCCGCGGCCTTAACCGCTTGCCAGACGCGGCCGAGCTGCGCGTCGACCTCGGAAATCATGCCGTAATAGATCGCGCGGATGCGGCGAAAATTGTCTTCGCTCCAGTCGTGCACCTTGCCTCTGGCTTCGGGCCGGAATTTTATCTGTTTCTGCCGGCCGAGATCATAGGCAAGATAGGGATGGTTTTCCGCCTCTTCCTGCCAGCTTGCCGCGCGCCGGAAGGCCGGGCCGTCAGCCGGATCGTACATTGTATTGTAGGGCTCCGGGGCAATGAAGGGCGGGTGCGGGCTGATGAAGGAAAGATGCGCGAACCACGGCGCGGCGTGCTCCTGTTCGCCAAGCCAACGCGTGAATTCGCCGGTCAGGAAGGCCGCCGGGGTTTGTTGCCCGCGGTAGACGGGCGGCGCGTTGCTGATGGTGGTCCCGGCGCCGTCGGCCAGCGGACGGTGGATGTCGGGGGAGCCGGCGCTGGCGTCGACACCTTGCAGCTCCAGCCAGGATAGCCATTGCTTCTGGTGCTCCGGCAGCAACTGGCGCACCGTAAAGCCCGGCAGCACGCCTTCATAGCTTTGCAGCCGCGGATCGCCCGGCGCCAGCAGGCGCGGATCGAGCGAGACGTCGGTGTAGCCGAACAGCGTCGGATCATAGCCCAGAGCGCGAGCCGAGAGCGCGATGTTGCCGTGGCGCGCGTCGAGCGGCGTGCCGTTGCGGCAGACGCGGTTGTTCATCTGGTAGAGACCGGTGTAGAGGCAGGCGCGGGCGGGCGAGCAGGGCGCCGCGCCGCCATAGTGCCGCTTGAACAGCACACCCTCCCGGGCCAGTGCGTCGGCGTTCGGCGTCTGCACAACCGGATGACCGGCTGCGGACAGACAATCGCCACGCCACTGATCGCATGTGATCAGGAGAATGTTGGGCCGCCTGGCTTTTCCAGTCACTCACGATACCTTTGTCCCGGAATGTCGAATGCCGTTCATGGAAACGAATTCTGGCCACGGCGCAAGCCCGACTCTGCGAGCCAATTGGTGAACGAACTCTGTTCCATCGTTCACTTTTGCGACACAGTCCGTTCTGTGTTTGCCGCCTTTGCGTAAACTGCTCGGGTCCTCATATTGGCATGGACAGCGGCGAGGGCCGCACAAGTACCAAGGGAAGGAGCAAGACAATGCTCGACCAGATCAAGGGCCTGCATCACGTCACGTCGATGGCCAGGGATGCCCGCCAGAACAACGATTTCTTCACCAGGAAACTCGGCCAGCGCCGGGTCAAGAAGACTGTCAATTTCGACGCGCCCGACGTCTATCATCTCTATTATGGCAATGAGACCGGCACGCCGGGTTCGGTGATGACCTATTTCCCTTTCCCCGACATCGGCAAGGGCCGGCATGGCGTCGGCGAAGTCGGAACCACCGTCTACTCGGTGCCGGAAGGCACGCTTGCCTATTGGGAAAAACGTTTTGCCGATGAGGGCGTCACCGGCCTCTCGCGCGAAGAGACCTTCGGCGAGAAGCGCCTGGCTTTTGCCGGACCGGATGGTGACGGCTTCGCGCTGGTCGAGGGCAAGGGCGACGGCAGAGCGCCCTGGGCGAAAGGCGGTGTTCCGGTCGACCAGGCGATCCGCGGTTTCCATTCGGTATCGCTCAGGCTGAAGGATGGCGGCGCCACTGAGGAGCTGCTGAAGTTCATGGGCTATGAGGAAGTCGACAAGTCCGGCAATCTCAGGCGGCTGGCGGTGAAGAACGGCAATGGCGCCGATGTTATCGACATCGAATCGCTGCCGAGCACGGCCTTCGCCGATGTCGGTGCCGGCTCCGTCCATCACGTCGCCTTCGCGGTCGAGAACCGCGCCAGGCAGCTCGAGGTGCGCAAGGCGTTGATGGACACGGGCTATGGGGTGACGCCGGTGATCGATCGCGACTACTTCTGGGCGATCTATTTCCGCACACCGGGTGGCGTGCTGTTCGAAGTCGCCACCAACGAGCCGGGTTTCGATCGCGACGAGGATACCGCTCATCTGGGCGAAGCGCTGAAGCTGCCGACACAGCACCAGCACCTGCGGCCCTATCTTGAACAGCATCTGCCGAGACTGGAAGGCTGAGGTCATGAGCAAGGACGCTTACATCCACAAGCTGCTGCCCGGTTCGCCGGGCGGCCCATTGCTGTTCGTCTTCCATGGCACTGGAGGCGATGAGAACCAGTTTCTGTCGCTGGGGCGCGATCTCACGCCCCAGGCAACCATCATCTCGCCGCGCGGCGACGTGTCCGAACAAGGTGCTGCGCGCTTCTTTCGCCGCACCGGCGAGGGCGTCTACGACATGGAGGATCTGGCACGGGCGACGATCAGGATAGCGGGCTTCGTCAAGGCCCATGTCGAAGCAGCGAAGCCATCGGCCGTGCTGGGTCTCGGCTATTCCAACGGCGCCAATGTCCTGGCCTCGGTGGTGTTCGCGGCTCCAGCGCTGTTCGACGCGTCGGTGCTGATGCATCCGCTGATCCCGTTCGAGCCGCAGGTCAAGGGCAGCCTCGCCGGCCGCCATATTCTGATGACCGCCGGCAAGCGCGACCCGATCTGTCCGCCGAACCTGACCACGCGGCTCGAGGCCTATTTGCGTGCCGACGGCGCCGATGTCACAGTGGAATGGCACGATGGCGGGCACGAGGTGCGGCCAAACGAGATCGAGGCGGCACGGCGGTTCTTTGCCGATGCTGCCCAAGGAGCATAGCGATGCCTGAACAACTGCCTGAGATCGAACTTGAGGATCGCGGTTCCAAGGGCCGCTATGTCCTGCGTGGACCCGATGGAGCCGAGGCCGAGATGACCTTCACCAAGATCGGTGAGCACCAGATCATCATCGACCACACCGAAGTGCCGGACGTCTTTCGCGGCCAGGGTGCCGGGCTTCGGCTCGTCACCCGCGCCGTCGAGGATGCGCGTGCGGCAGGCAAGAAGATCATCCCGCTCTGCCCGTTCGCCAACGCCCAGTTCCGCCGCCATCAGGAATGGGCCGACGTGCTGAAGCGGTAGGGATTTCGTTGCTTGGAAACGGCGCGGCAAGCGGCTGCCATCCTGCCGGGGCGGCTTTGGCATTTGCGCGGGTGGCGCATCCTGCCTAAGTAGATAGGATATATCCTAGCCGCCGCGCCGACAAACGAACCGAATGATCCCCCAATGACCGAAACCGATCTCGTTCCCGTCTTCGACGGCCACAACGATACGTTGCTCAGACTCTATCAGTCGAAAGACACGGACGTCGAAAAACTGTTCATCGAGGGGAAATCGGGCGGCCATATCGACCTGCCACGCGCGAAAGCCGGCGGCTTCGCCGGGGGCATGTTCGCCATCTTTCCGCCGCCTGTCGAGAAATCCAGGCGCGGCGCCGTGCCCTTGGCGCCGAGCGTCGCCGAACCGCTGCCGCCCGAGGTTCCGCGCAATGAGGCGCTGACCTCGACCATCGCCATGGCCTCGATCCTGTTCAGGCTGGAACGGGCCGGAGCGCTCACCGTCTGCCGTAGCGCCGGCGATGTGCGCAATGCCATGGCGCAAGGTTCGATCGCCGCGGTGTTCCACATCGAAGGGGTCGAGGCGATCGATCCCGAGCTCACCATGCTCGACGTGCTGCATGAAGCCGGCCTGCGCTCGCTCGGCATCGTCTGGAGCCGTCCGAACGCCTTTGGCCACGGCGTGCCGTTCCGCTTCCCGTCCTCACCCGACACCGGCCCCGGGCTGACCGATGCCGGCAAGGCGCTGGTCAAGGCCTGCAATCAGCTGAAGATCATGATCGATCTCTCGCATCTCAACGAGAAGGGCTTTCGCGATGTCGCGGCGCTCAGCGATGCGCCGCTGGTCGCGACCCATTCCAACGTGCACGCGATCTGCGGCCATTCGCGCAACTTGACCGACTGGCAGCTCGGCGCGATCCGCGAAACCGGCGGCATGGTCGGGCTGAACTTCGCAACCGGCTTCCTGCGCGAGGACGGTCGCATGAATGCCGACACAAGCCTCGACATCATGGTGCGGCATATCGATTCGCTGCTGCAGGCGCTGGGTGAGGATGGCGTTGGTCTTGGCTCCGATTTCGACGGCGCCATGATCCCGGCCGTCATCGGGGATGTCGCCGGCCTGCCGAAGCTGATCGATGCATTGGCGGCACGCGGTTTCGGCCGCGCACTGATCGAAAAAATCGCCTATCGCAATGGCTCAATATGCTCGATAAAACGATAGGTTAGAGACAAGCCTGCGGCATGGCGTGTGCGGCCCGCCGGCATATGTCGACAGGGACATACTTCGTCTGTGGAAGCCGGATGCGACTGGGTGGATAGCCGGCAATGCTGAAGACCTTCACGGATGAGGGCGGCGAATTCGAGCGAACCGATGTCGTCATCGTCGGTGCGGGTTTCACAGGCCTGTCGGCGGCGCTCGAGATGAAGAAGGCCGGCATCGATTTCATCCTGCTCGAAGCACGCGACCGCGTTGGCGGACGCGTCGAGTCCCGACTGAACGGACTTGGCGAACGGATCGATAGTGGCGGCCAGTTCCTGTGCGAGGACATGCCGGAATTGATGGCCCTGGTCGAAGCACGCGGCAAGACGCTGGTTGAAACCTATGTCGATGGCGATTTCATTACCCAGCCGACGATGTCCGTACAGAGAGCAGAGCGGATCTATGACGCGGCAATGGCAATCCGCGAGCGCATGAACGGGATCGATCCGGACGACGTCTCGATTGCCGGGCTGGCCGTTGCCGACTGGCTTGCCCGCCAGCGCGATTCCGCCGATGCCAGGGCCGTCTTCCGTTCGATGATCGAAGGCCTCTGGTGCATGGCGCTGGATCAGATTCCTCTCTGGTATCTGATCGACAATGACCGACGCGTCACCAACGAGGTGCCGGAGCTGCAATATTTCGTGCGCGAAACCATGCATTCGCTGGCCGACGATCTGGCCCGCGACCTTGGCGATCGGTTGCGGCTCAGCGAGCCCGTCACGCGCATCGAGCACAGTTCGCAAGGTGTTCTTGTCGTTTCGGCCGGGAGTGCCATCGCGGCGCGCGCGGTTCTGGTTGCCGTCCCCCCGGCGACGGTGACGGAGCTCGCCTTTGTCCCTGCCTTGCCGGCTGGACTGGGGCGGGCGCTCGGCGCCTGGAAAAGCGGCGCGGCTATCAAGATCCTGGTGCGCTATGCCAAACCGTTTTGGCGCGGGCGGGATTTGAACGGCATGGTGATGTGGCTCGATCCGCCGGGACTGTTTGCCTGCGACGCTGGCAAGGATGTCGAGCATGCCGCGCTCGTCGTGTTCGTCGGCGGGCCGCTCGCGCTGCGCTGGCGCGACCTCGGCGAGCCGGAACTGCGTGCGGAGGTGACCGGCCGGTTGGAGGCAGCCCTTGGCCCGAGTGCCGGCGACGTCATCGATTTCAGTTTGCGTGACTGGGTAGGAGATCGCTGGAGCGGCGGCGCGTACAGCGATCTTGTTGTCGACGTGACAGCAAGAGATGCCGAGCGAACGATCCTTGCCGGCGCACCCCCGGTGTATCTCGCCTGTTCAGAACTCTCGCCGTCGTTTCCGGGGTATGTCGAGGGCGCTATTATTGCCGGGCGTATCGCCGCGCACAAGATCATTGCCGAGCTTCAAGCTCCGGCCTGAGCCTGGTCTTTTCGAAAAACTGTTTGGCAAGATCGGTCGGGTTGCGCCTCGAGCCCGAGCGCCGTCGAAGCTATGCCCGATTTTGCCCGACTTCGCCCGAATGCTGTTTCGAACTCGTTACAGTGCCAGTCCTTCGCCACCCCATCGTCGTTACAAAGTGCGGATAAGTTCATTTCACCGCCAAAAGAAACTCAGCGAAGGGGAAGGCAATGCATGCGAAAATCCAGACGATCCGCGGCGAGAGCCGCCTTCAGGCTCCAGAACGCAATGACCGCCGTCCGAAACTGGCGCTGCGCCAGCGGGCCAGCGACCACCCCATGGCGATGTTCATGGTGCTGGCTGCTTGCGCCTTCGTCGGCATGGCGTTCACGCCGACAATCGGGCCGGCCTTCGCTTCGTTGAATCCGCCGTCCAATCTCATCGACGGCGCGCAGACGACGACCAGGACCGCGCGTCTGCCGGTGCCGGTGACCGACTTCGCCTGCAAGGGCCAGGCCTGGGGTGCCGAGAGTATCGATTGCCTGCGCGCCATCGCCGAACAGTCCGGAACACACAAGAACCGCGCCATCCGCATGATCGCCTATGCCGCGCCCTTGGCCGACACGCCGAATATTTTCTGATTTTGTCGAAGCATGATCCGAAACCGTTCCCGCTTTGGGATCATGCTCCGGACTCCCCGAGCGCTCCCTCCAGTGCGCTCTTCTTCGGCCCCGGGGGCCTCTTCCTTATCCTTTCAAGACCGCCTGTTCGGCAATGGCGGACAGCACACTGCGCACATCCAGCGTGCTGAACGGCTTTTCCAGGATCTGCGGCCGCTGCTGTGCCGGCAGCGCCTCGATTTCGGCTTTCGCACCGATCAGGTCGCCTGTGACCAGCACGAAACGCCGTGCCAGATCAGGCTTTTCGGCGAGCAACTCGCGATAGATCGATATGCCGCTAACGCCGGGCATGCGCAGGTCCGAAAAGACGATGTCCGGCGGCATGTGGCCGCTCAAAGTGGCGGCGGCCGATTCCCAGACAGGAACGATCCGTGACTTGATGCCCATCAGTTCGAGAATGTCGGAGAGCGAGCCGGCGACATCCGGCTCGTCGTCGATGATCAAGGCATGCCGCAGGCCGCTCGATCGCGGCTGGTTGTCGCCGGCGATGGCGAGGCCGGCCACGATGGCCGGCAGCTGGACGACGAAGCGCGCGCCTCTCGGGAGCACTTCCTCGAACCAGACATTGCCATTGTGCCGCTCGATGATCGATTTCGAGATCGACAGGCCGATGCCGGTGCCGACGCCGACCGGCTTGGTGGTGAAATAGGATTCGAAGATGCGGCTGCGGATCGTTTCCGGCACGCCGGGCCCATTGTCCTCGACCGAGAAGCAGGGATGACCGCGGTCGCTGCGGAACGTCCGCACCTTGATCAGCCGGTCGCCGGCAATGCCGGCCAAAGCGTGCTGGCTGTTGATGAGGAAATTGGCCGCCACCTGCGTCACATGGTCGGCGTCGGCCATGGCCAGCAGCGGGCCGGCGGCGAAATCGGTGTCGATGGTGATGCCGCTCGAGCGCGCGCCATAGGCGGTCACTTCGAGTGCCGACCGGATCACCTGGTTGAGGTCGGTCTCGGCCTGTGCCGCGGGATGGAGGCGGACCATCGACAGGAAGCTCTTGACGATGCGGCCGCAGCGCTCGGCGGCCGCACGGACTTTCTCGGCGCGCACCTTGGTCTGCGGGTCGGAAGCGAATTCGTGCAGCAGCGTCGATTGCGCCACCACCACGGCCAGCGGATTGTTGAGCTCGTGCGAGACGCCGGCCAGCAACGAACCCATCGCCGCCATCTTCTCGTTCTGGTGCAGCTTCTCGCGCTGCCGGCCGATCTCCTCCTCGGCGCGCAATTTGTCGCGCAGGTCGCGGATGGAGCCGAAGATCAGGCGGCGGTCGGCAACCCGCATCTCGGTCGCCGTCAGCTCGATCGGGAACACTTCGCCGGCGGCGTTCTGGGTCACCGTCTCGAGCCGTTGGCCGACCATCGGCGCGCCGCGGCCGGACATGTATTCGGCCCCCGAAGCATAGCCCTTGCGGTAGTAGATCGGCACGATCGTATCGAGCAGGTCCTTTCCGAGGATGTCGCTGCGCTGGAAGCCGAACATCTTCTCGGCAGCCGGATTGAATTCGATGATCGAGCCGGTCTCGTCGATGACGACGATGGCGTCGAGCGAGGCCTGCAGCATGGTGCGGCGAATGACCTCGCTGGCGTGGGCGTCGGAGGGCGAGCGCTCGATGGCGTCGCCGATGGCCAGCGCGATGATATGCAGCGTCGCCTCTTCCTCGTCCGTCCATGCACGCTCGTTGACGCAGTCATTGACCGCCAGCGTGCCCCAGAGATGGCCATGCGCGAAGACCGAGACCGAGAGGAACGATTTGATGTTCTGCTTCTCGAAATCGGTCCTCAGGAAGCCTTCGAGGTCGCGCGTATGGCCAGCGAAGATCTTGCCTTGCCGTTCGTCCTCGGCAAGCCGCTCCAGCAGGGGGTCGGAATTGACGATCGATTGCATGATGACGGTTGGCGACGCCAGTTCGCCGCCGAAAAGAGGGTCGATCCAATAGGCGGCGACGGATTGGGCGAAGCCCTGGCCGGGCAGTTCGCGCAAGCGAAACAGGATGCCGCGCTGGCAATCCATGGCCCGGCAAAGCGTTTCCAGTATGCCGTCCATCTCGCGCTGCCAGTCGCCGGCCTCGCGAAGCCGGCGAACGACGCGCACGGCCGCCATCGCCGCGCCCTGCCTGAACCCTTGCATATCGGTGCTTGCTGCTTCAGCGATCATCTTGTGCCGTCATTCCGGAGTCGTGCCAATTCGGAGTCGTGCCAATTTCGGCTGGCGAGCAACCGAATCCTTCCGGCTCGGAGCTCAGTTCCCGTCGCCGGCCGGCAGCGAGAAGATATAGCCCTCGCCGCGCACCGTGCGCAGGAATTTCGGATTGGCGGGATCGGCCTCGATCTTCTTGCGTAGCCGCATGATGCGAATGTCGACCGCGCGTGACGATTCCGGATCTTCGGTGAAACCGATCGCCTCGGAGATAGCGGCGCGGGTCAGCAGCCGATTGGCGCGGGTGAGGAAAATCTCCAGCACGTCGAACTCGCTCTTGGCCATGTCGATCACCGCGCCATTGGCGCCGGTGACCAGCCTGCCGTCGAGATCGGCCTGGAAGGGGCCGAAGGTAACGGAACGGCGATCCGTCCCGGCCTTGTTGTCCTGGAGCTCCTTCGGCTGGGGAACCCGGCGCAACACGCTGCGCACCCTGGCCAGCACTTCGCGCAATTCGTAGGGCTTGACGATGTAGTCGTCGGCACCGAGTTCCAGCCCGACGATGCGGTCGAGCGCGGTGCCGGCCGCGGTCGCATAGATGATGCCGATCGGCAGTTTCGAACGCAGCCAGCGGCCGAGCGAGAGGCCGTCCTCGCCGGGCATGGCGATGTCGAGAATGGCGAGATGAAACGATTGCGTTTCAACGAGGCTGCGCGCCGCGGCAGCACTTTCAGCGGTGGCCACGTCATAGCCGGATGCGCCAAGATATTCTGCGACCGCGTCCCTGAGGTCGGGCTCATCCTCGACGATGACAATTCTTGCCCGCACGATGCTTTCGCTCCCACTTTCAGTGGAAAGTAGATTGGGTATAAACATCATGTCCAGCACTCATATCCGGGTTGCCAGGGAACGGTTGGAAAAGATGGCCGCACGATCCGTTATTGCGCTCGTTTCGGTAGCCGAAGTGGTGGCGACCGAACTCGCCGACCATCTCGAGCGGCGCGGCCACGACGTGCATCAGGCGCGCCAGCCCTGGGAGGCCGAATCGCTGCTGTCGGGAAAGGGCATCGACGTCGTCGTCGTCGGCGACAGCCTCAGCCAGGCGGAGGGGCGGGACCTGCTCAGACGTTATGGCGGCCAAGGAGGAGGCGGCGAGGGCGGACCGGATTTTATCCTCATCTGCCGGCCGGCCGATCTTGTCGACAAGGTGCTGGCGCTGGAGCTTGGTGCGGCCGACGTCGTCGAGAGCCCGCTCAATGTCCGTGAACTGGCCGCCCGTGTCGGCGGCCTGCTTTCGCGCCGCGGCAGGGGCACCCAGGAACTGATCGTGCTGGAAAACGCGACCGTCGATCTGAGATCGGCCATGGTCATGCATCGCTCCGGCTCCGAGGAACAGCTTTCGCCCGGCCAGGTGGCGCTGCTCAGGTTGTTCCTGGCCAGTCCACGCAAGGTGCTGACGCGTGACGATATCATCGCCGCGGCACCGGCCGAAAACGCCGACGCCTTCGATCGTTCGATCGATTCGCGCATCGTGCGGCTGCGCCGCAAGCTCGACACCGACACCATCACCACAATACGTGGCGCCGGCTATCGGTTCGATCCGCCGCGGCAATTCGCCGACTGACTGCCGGGTACTGGCGCAATCCCTTTTTTCGGGCATCGGATTTTCCATCTCTGGGCCCGATGCTCTTTATACTCAGCGTACCAGCAGAAGCGATGGCCCCACCGGCATGTCACTGCCCATGGTGAGTTCGCTTGCATGGGCGCGGTCCCTGAGAAGCATGGTGGCAAGACCGGCAAAGCCGAGCAGGCCTTGGGCGTAAAGCAGTGCGGACAGCACCGAAGCAGCGAATTTCGTTTTCATCGTCGCAGTTCCCCAAAAATGCCAATTCTCTAGAAATGAACCTGTTGCGGGTCGCTTCAGGATACCCCCGAAGTGCCCGCGCCGCCCACGGAGCCCCCCGTCGCGGCGCGGGCCTTCGGTCCTCTCGGCAGCAAGTTGCCGGAGGCGCCGCGCAAACCCGTCAGCCTAAGGCCGACCCGCCAGAGGGCCTTGAGCCGGGCGATGCGCAGGCTGGAAACAATCCAGACCGTGGCGAAAAACAGTGCGGCATGCAGCGTCGAAATCTCGCCTGATGTCATCGCGCCGAGGCTTGTCAGCGGGGTGCCGGCAACCGTGCCGACGCCGCCGATGACCGCTGCCGCGATGCTGATCCTGAGAAGCCAGGACAGCGCGTTCGATTTCGTTCCCATGTTCGTTACCGGCTGTTTTCGTTGCGTCAACTTTGCTCGCGGCCCGTATCCGGATCATGCCGCTAGGGGTCGCGCTTTGTTGCAGGTTGGTTTCGATACTGACGGTTGTTCTTTCACATGACGCCAATTCGCACTTTCATTTGGGGGCGGATACTCATGTTCCCGACTCTTGGTCTTGGCTGGGCGGGCCTGCCGAGCCTGTTCTAGCTAGGCTTATAAGGAGGCGTTTGTTAAGTAGTGGAAACAGATTCGAAACAGAAACGAGTGTTTTGCGAAATCTCCTCGAAACATGACGTTGGGATAAGCGGCCATCGAATTGGAGCCGGCCTAACCGGCAGAAAGAGGGGACTTCATCATGCACACCGCCATTTCCGCCAAGCTCATCAACATCACCGCCGCTGCCTTGACTGGTGCAGCACTGCTGCTCGGCGCCGGCTCGGGTGCGGCGCACGCCGCCAACAAGATCGTGGCGCGCGTTTCGCTTTCGCAGCAGATCATGGAAGTCTCCGTCGACGGCCGGCCGACCTTCGCCTGGAAAGTCTCCACCGGCGACCGGGCCCATGTGACGCCGACCGGCTCGTTCAAGCCGACCCGCATGCATGAAATGTGGTACTCGAAGAAATACGACAACGCCCCGATGCCGCACTCGGTCTTCTTCAGCGGCGGCTATGCGGTGCACGCGACCTACGCGATCAAGCGCCTCGGCCAGCCGGCTTCGCATGGCTGCGTGCGGCTGCACCCCGACAACGCCGCCGATTTCTACCAGCTCGTCGAAACCTTCGGGGCGACCAACACCAGCATCGTCATCGTCAAGTAGCAGGCTGGAAACGGTGGCGTGTCAGCATGCTGTCGCGCCTTGTTCAAGGCTCCCGCCGGAAAACGCTGCGGTATCGAGTACAGCGCAAACCGGCGGTATCGAGCAAAGCTCGAACCGGGGTATCGAGCCCAGCCAAAAGAAAGAGGCCGGGAAATTCCCGGCCTCTTTTCTTTTGCTTCCATCGATTTGTCCTGCACATTTCCGGGCGGGACTCCCTCGACCGCCCTAGCTCGGCAGTGCCGGCATCAGCTTGGGGTCCGGCTTCTCCGCCAAATGAGGCAGATCCTTGCTGGCGATGAAGGTGTAGAACATGGGCACGACGAAGAGCGTGAACAGGGTGCCGACCAGGATGCCGGTGAAGATGACCAGGCCCATCGAATAGCGGGCTGCGGCACCAGCGCCGCTGGACGTGATCAGCGGCACAACGCCGAGCGCCATCGCCGCTGTCGTCATCAGGATCGGCCGCAGGCGCACCTTGGCCGAGGCGATGATGGCGTCGCGCCGCCGCATGCCATGTTTTTCACGCTGCTGGTTGGCGAACTCGACCAGCAGGATGCCGTGCTTGGTTATCAGACCGATCAGTGTGATCAGGCCGACCTGCGTGTAGATGTTGAGCGTCCCGAGGCCCAGATTGAGAGGCACGATCGCGCCGAAGATCGACAGCGGCACCGCCATCATGATGATCAGCGGGTCGCGGAAGCTTTCAAACTGCGCCGCCAGCACCAGATAGATGACGACCACGGCGGCCGCGAAAGCGATCAGGATGGTGTTGCCCTGTTCTTTTTCCTGCCGCGATTGACCGGAATAGTCGAGGAAGAAGGTGTCGGGCAGGCTCTCCTTGGCAATGTCCTCCAGCGCCTTCAGCCCGTCGCCGGTCGTGACGCCGGGCAGCGGGAGCGCCGAAATCGTCGACGAATTCAGCTGGTTGAACTGCTCGATTGCCGCCGGCGCCGCATTGGTCGAAATCTTGACCACCGCCGATAGCGGCACCATCTCGCCCGTCACGCTGCGCACGAAGTATTCGCCGAGCTTGTCGGGGTTGTCGCGAAACTCTTGCGGCACCTGCGGGATGATGTCGTAGCTGTTGGAGTCGCGGTCGAACTGCGCCACTTCGGCGCCGCCGACCAGCAAGGTCAGCGTGCGGCCGATATCGGCGATCGGCAGGTTCAGCGCCGCGGCGCGGTCGCGGTCGATGGTCACCGTCACCTCCGGCGCGTCATAGGCCATCGAATTCTGCACGACGATGAAGCGGCCGGAGGCCTGCGCCTTGTTCTTGATCTGCTCGGCCACCTCGTACACCTCCGAGGAAGCGCCCGTCGATCGCACCACCATGGAAATGGGCAGGCCGCCGCCGGAGCCCGGCAACGTCGGCGGTGCAAAGACGAAGGCCTCGACACCGGCCACTTTGGCGATACGGGCCGTAATGTCGGCCTGCAGTTCCTTCGAATTGCGCTTACGTTCCGCCCAGTCCTTGAAGGCATAGCCGACGAAGGCGCTGTTTGTCGTGCCGCCGAAGGCCACGGCCGAGAACTGCGCCCGTGTTTCGGGAATATCCTTCACCAGGCCGAGGATCTGGTTGACGTATGTCTCGGTGTAATCGGAGGTCGCATAACGCGGCCCCGTCACAATCGAGAGCAGAAAGCCCTGGTCTTCTTCCGGCGCCAGTTCGCTTGAGGTCTTGGTGAACATGAAGCCGGTGACGCCGACAAGCGCAAGCACGATGATCAGCGTCAATGGGCGATAGTTCAGTGATCCGGTGACGGCCCGTTCATAGACATGCTCGACGCGCGCGAAGGTGCCGTCGACAATGCGCTGGAAACGGCCCGGCGTGCCGGACTTCAAGAGGCGTGCCGACATCATCGGGGTGATGGTGATGGCAATGACACCCGACAGCACCACCGAGCCGGCGAGCGTGACCGCGAATTCACGGAACAACGCGCCGGTCAGGCCGCCGGTGAAGGCCAGCGGCGCGAACACGGCGGCCAGCGTCATGGTCATGGCAACGATGGCCGACGATATTTCGCGCATACCGCTGAACGCGGCCTGCATCGGCGACATGTGGTCTTCTTCCATATGGCGATGGATGTTCTCCACCACCACGATGGCGTCGTCGACGACCAGGCCGATCGCCAGAACCATGGCCAGCAGTGACAGCAGGTTGATCGAGTAGCCGACCGCAAACAAAAGGAAGCAGACGCCGATCAGCGACAACGGGATGGTGATGATCGGCATCATCACCGACCGGAAGGAGCCAAGAAACAGAAGGATGACGACGATGACGATGGCAACCGCCTCGGCGATGGTCTTGAACACCTCTTCGATCGAGGCGCTGATCTGCCCGGTCGCGTCGTAGACGACCTCGATCGTCATTCCCTTCGGCAGTGTCTCCTGAATCTGTGGCACCAGCTTGGTGAGCGCCGCCGCCGTGGTCAGCGGATTGGCCGCCGGCGTCGGGAAGATGGCGAGGAAGGTGCCGGGCTTGCCGTTGAACGAGACCCTGGTGTCGGTGTTCTCGGCGGCGAGTTCGACGCGAGCCACGTCGCGCAACCGCACCACATTGCCGTCAGTCGAGCGCAGCGGCAGCTCGGCGAAGGCCTCCGGCGTCTGCAATGTCGAGCGCACGGTGATCGAGGAAACGACATACTCGTTCTGGGTGTTGCCGGGCGCCGACAGGAAGTTGGAATTGTTGATCGCCGTCAGCAGTTCGGAGGCCGTCACGCCGCGCGCGGCAAGCTTGACCGGATCGATCCAGACGCGCATCGAGTATTCCTGGGCGCCGAAGATCTGCACGTCGGCGACGCCTTCGACCGTCGACATGCGCGGCCTGATGACGCGCTCGATATACTCCGTAAGCTGCTCCTTCGTCATGTTCGGATTTTGCATCGAGATGTACATCATCGCGAACTGCTGGCCGGTGCCCTTGACGATGACAGGGTCCTTCGATGCGTCCGGCAAGGTGCCGCGCACGCCCTGGACCTTGGACAGAACTTCAGTCAGCGCGACGTCGGGGTTCGAGCCGAGCTTCATCTGCACCGTCACGGTGCTGGAGGACGGGCGGCTGGACGAGGTGACGTAGTCGATGTTTTCGGTCGAGGCGACGGCGCGCGCGATCGGGGCGGAAATGAAGCCCTGGATCAGATCGGCGCTGGCGCCCGGATAGGCCGTGGTGATGGTGATCGCCGTTTCGTCGACCTTCGGATACTGCCGGATCGACAGGTTGAAGATGCCCTGGAAACCCAGAAGCAGGATCATGCAGCCAAGGACCGTCGAAAGAACAGGCCGGCGAATGAAGAGATCGGAGATGCTCATTGCTGGCCGGCCTGCTTGTTTGCCGATTTGGTCGGGTCGATGGTGTTGTCCACAACGACGGACATGCCGTTGAAGAGGCGGTTCTGACCGGCGGTGACGACTTCGTCGCCAGCCTTCAGCCCCTCGACGATCTCGACCATGCCTTGATTGCGGCGGCCGGGCTTGACGAACACCTGCGACAGCACGAGCGCGGGCTTGTCACCTTCCGCCGCCGGCTTGGCCGCATCGGGAGCCTGGTCAGTCGGCTTTGCCGCATCGGCGGTGGGCTTGGCAGCATCAGCCGCCGGCTTCATGGCATCGGCCGGCTTGGTGTCCGCAGGCTTGGCATCAGCCGATTTGTCGGCTGCCGGCGCGGCGGGTTTTTCCTCCGGCTTGGCAGCTGGCGCCGCCTCGGCGGGCTTGGCTGGCTGCACCACGAAGATGTAGTCGCCATAGAGACTTGTCGTCAGCGCCGTCTGCGGCAGGGTCAGCACGTTCTGCTCTTCGGGCAGCTCGACACGCACCTGCACGAACTGGCCGGGGGTCAGCTTGCCATCGGGATTGGCGACTTCCGCCCGGATGTTCACCAGCCGGCTGGACGAGTCGATCTTCGGGTCGATGCCGCGAATGGCGCCTGCGAATGGCCTGTCCTCACCGCCAAAGCCCAATCGAATCGTCTGGCCTATCTTGAGCAAGGCGAGTTGCTGTTCGGGAACCGAGAAATCGACCCGCATCGTGTCGAGATCCTGCAATGTCACCACGGCGGTGCCGGGCGCCAGATACTGGCCGATATCGATCCTCGGAATGCCCACCGTGCCGCCGAAAGGCGCCGTCAACTGCTTCTGCTCGAGCACGGCCTGCAGCTTGGTGACCTGAGACGCCGAGGCCGAGGCCGCCGCACGCGCCGTGTCCAGCGTCGAGTCGGAGCCAACGCCACGCCTGGTCAGTTCGATGGCGCGGGCAAGCGATGTCTGATCGAGCGCGGCCTGAGCCTTCTGTGCGTCGAGATCGGCGCGCTCGACGGCGTCATCGAGCTGCAGCAGAACCGCATTGTCCGCCACCTTCTGGTTGGCATGGAAAAGGATGTCCTTGACGATACCGGTGGTCTCGACCGTCAGGTCGACACCGCGCACGGCCTTGACCGTACCGATCGCCTCGACGCCGGGCGTCCAGGCCGAAGGCTTGGCGATGGTTGTCGAAACGGTTGCTGCCGGCGGCTTCATCGATGCGAAGTACTGCTTGATGCCGTTGTCACGCAGGAAGTTGAAGCCCACGATGCCGCCGACCACGACGACGAGCAGGGCCAAAACCAGAACAATGATAAATATACGGAGTATGCGCTTGAACAAGGAAGTCCCCTCAGTCGAAATCCGGCGCGAAGCGCGGATATCGGGACACATATCGACTGCGGGTCCCGATTTCAAATAATGGCGGTCTTACTGTACCGTCTGGACGGTCTTGTCAATTGGGCCTAAGCTTGCGATGGGAGGCACCATGAGAGCCCAACGACCGAATTCGCGCGAGAAGATTCTCGCCGCGGCGGCTGATGTTGCCCGGGAATCCGGACCAGGCAGCCTGTCGCTGGATGCCGTCGCCAGCCGTGCCGGCGTGTCGAAGGGAGGGCTCCTCTACAACTTCCCGACCAAGGCCAAATTGATGCAAGGTTTGGTCGAAGGCTATCTGCGTGAGTTCGAGCACGCGCTGGAAGCCGCCCGCACAAATGACAAGGACGAAAATCCCCTGGCCGTCTACATCAGGCTGTCGGCCAATGATTGCGAGGAAAAGCAGCCGTCGGCGTCCTGGATCTTCTCGGCCATCGCCGAGGATCCCGATTTCATGATGCCGATAAAGACCTTCAAGCGGCAGCTTTTCGAGCGGCTGAAGGGCGAAACGCCGGATCTCAAATCGCTATTGATCTGCTATCTCGCCATCGAGGGATTGCGCAGCATGAACCTCTTCGATTCGGATGTCCTGTCGAAAGACGAGCGCGAGCTGTTGGTATCGTCCCTGCTCGAGATTGCCAAATAGGTCGCCCACCCGCTTTTCGGCCAGGCCTGTGCGTCAACGCGGTTCGCCGGCGTGCTCGATCACGCTCGGCCCTGAAGGCTTTAGTCTAGCATTTGCTTCCGGCGGCCAGTAGCGGGGTGTCTCCTGGTTGGATTCCGCTGCTCGTTCGACGCGAGAGTTTCGGGATAGCGGCGATCAACTCTTGGGTATAGGCCTGCTGCGGACGATCCAGAACGTCTTCCGTATTGCCATACTCAACCAGCTTGCCGTGCTGCATGACCGCAACGTGCTCGCAGAGATAACGCACCACGCCCAGATCGTGGGAAATCAGGATCAGCGTCAGCGACAATTCGCGGCGCAGCCGCGCAAAGAGGCCGAGCACCTGGGCCTGGATGGTGACGTCCAGAGCGGAGGTGACTTCATCGGCGATCAAGATCTCGGGCTCCAGCGCCAGGGCTCTGGCGATGCCGACGCGCTGCCGCTGGCCGCCGGAAAGCTGCGTGGTGCGTCGGTCCAGCAACTGGCGTGGCAATTCCACTTTTTCCATCAGCTCACGGATCCGCTCCGGGATGTCTCTTTCCGGGCAGATGTTCTGTTGCCGCAGCGGTTCGGCCAGAGTTCGCGCAACCGTAAACGCCGGGTTGAGGGACATGAACGGGTCCTGGAACACCATCTGCAGTTTGCGAACCTGCTCCGGTCGGCGCTGCCTCAGTGCGCGATCGAGCGATTGGCCGTCCACCTCGATCTCTCCTTGTTGCGGCTGCACAAGGCCTGCAATAGCCCGGGCTATGGTGCTCTTGCCGGAACCGGACTCGCCGACGATCCCCAGCGCCCCACCGCGCCGCAATGCCAGCGAAACATTGTCGACGGCGCGCACGATTTGCGGCGGCTTGCGCGTCGCCCAGGCCGCAAGGCTCTGCCCAGGGTAGAAGTTCACGCACAGGTTCTTCACCAGGAGATGCGGTTCCGTCGCCACGGGGCAGGCATGCGTGGTCGGCTTCATCAGCGAGGGTTGGGAAGCGATCAGGCGCTTCGTGTATTCATGGGCGGGGTCACGCAGGATCTGATCGACCGAGCCGATTTCCAGCACCGCACCGTCCTTCATGACGACGACGCGGTCGCACATTTCCGCGATCACGCCAAGGTCGTGAGAGACCAGAATGACCGACAGGTTGCGTTCACGCCGGATGCCGCGGAGCAGGTCGAGTATCTGAGCTTGCACCGTGACATCAAGTGCCGTCGTGGGCTCGTCGGCAATCAGCAGTTTCGGTTCGCAGGCAAGGGCCGCCGCAATCATCACCCGCTGACGCATGCCACCGGACAGCTCGTGAGGATAGGCGCCCGCGCGCCTTGACGCGTCCTTGATATGCATGTCTTCGAGCAGTCCGACCGCCCGCGCATTGGCCTGCCGCCAGGATATGCCCTGATGGACCACCATCGCCTCGCCCACCTGACGCCCGACCGTCATGATCGGATCAAGATGCGTCGACGGGTTCTGGAAGATCATCGCCGCTTGCCCGCCGCGCAGCCGGCCCAGCTCGGCATCCTTCATGGCGAGGACATCGCTGCCCTCGAACATGATCCGGCCCGACTTCACCAGTGCGTTGCCGGCAATCAGCTTGAGGATGGCTCTGCAGGCCACCGTCTTGCCCGATCCGGATTCACCGACGATCCCAAGGACCTCTCCCGCTTTTAGTGAAAAGCTGACGCCGCGCAGGGCGTGGACGTCGCCAAAATCGGTGGTGAAGTCGATGGTGAGGTTCTCGACGCTGACGAGGTCGCTCATCTCAGGATTCCGTGTTCAGGAGGCGGGCGAGACCATCAGCGGTCAAGGAGAGGCCGAGCGCCAGAAGGCAGATGGCGATGCCTGGGAAGATCGCAATCCACCATGCGGTCGTCAGGTAGGTCTGCCCATCCGCGATCATGGCGCCCCATTCGGGCGTCGGCGGTTGTACGCCGAGGCCGAGAAAACCCAATGATGATCCGAGCACGATGGCCAGCACGGCATCGGTCATGACGAAGACGATCGATGGGACGATGGCATTCGGCAGGATGTGGAACAGCATGATGCGCAAATGCCCAAAACCCATGCCACGTGCCGCCAGCACGAAATCGACGCCGCGCAGCACCAGCGCCTGGCTCCGCACAAGTCGGGCATAGCTGACCCAGTTCACCAAGGTGAGCGAGATGAAGTAGCTCTTGAGGCCGGGCCCCAACACGGCCACGATGGCGATCACGAGGACGAAATAGGGAAATGATACGGTGACCTCGAGGATGCGCATCAGCACCGCATCGATCCTGCCGCCCAGATAGCCGGCGATGAGGCCGATGGTCGTCCCCAGGATGATCGGACCGACCACGCCGAAGAAGGCCATGGCGAGATCGTAGCGCGCGGCAAACAGTGTCCGCGCCAGGACATCGCGGCCGATGGCGTCCGTGCCAAACCAATGCTCGGCGCCAGGTGGTTTCAGCGCCTGCATCACATCGACCTTGATCGGGTCGAAACTGGTCAGCACCGGCGCCAGAATGGCCACGACGATCCAGGCCAAGGTGATGGCGCCGCCAATGGCCAAGGTTGCCGGCATCGTGCGGATCCGCGCCATGGCCAAGGGGCCGCTGCCTCGCATCACATCGCTCATAATTCCACCCGTGGGTCGAGAATGGCGGTCAAGACATCGACGGCAAAATTCGAAATGACGACACCTACGGCAAGCAGCAGGGCCACTGCCTGGACGACGAACTGGTCGTGCGTGAGAACGCCGCGGATGAGCAGGTTGCCGAGCCCTGGAATGTTGAAGACATTTTCGACAACGACCGTCCCGCCGATCAGGAAGGCGACCACGACGCCCAGCAGATTGACTGTCGGCAACAGGGAATTCCAGAACACATGCCGGGAAAAGATGTAGCTTTCCGGCAGGCCCCTGGAGCGGCAGGCGATCGCATAATCCTTGTCCAGCTGCTGAATGAAGGTCGCGCGCAGATTGCGCGCGAGGATCGGCGTCACCCCGATACCGATCGTCAGGGCCGGCAAGAACAGATGCCACAGATTGTTGATAAAGGTCGGTCCGTAACCGGATACCGGGAAAATCTTCAGCCGCAGGCAGAAGCCCATGATCAACAGCAGGCCGACAAAGTAGGACGGCACGCCGACGCCCGCGACGCAGACGAGACGGATGAGGTGATCGATCCACCGTCCGCGCTGCCGGGCAGCGGTGACCGCGAGCGCGAATGTCAACAGCAGCGAGATCACGAGGCCGTAGAGGATCAAGAAAACCGTTGGCGCGATCCGTGCCGCGATGACGCCGCTGACGGGACCCCGGAAGGCGATCGACTGACCGAAATCGCCGCGCAGGCAATTCAGCACGTAATAGAAATACTGCACGGGGATGGGCTGATCGAGACCGTATCGCGCCCGCACGAATTCGATCGCCTCCTGACTGGCCTTGGGGCCAAGCATGAGGCGAACCGGATCGCCGGGTGTCATTTGCAGCAGCAGGAAGGTGATCACACTGATACCCAGCAGCACGGGGATCAACTGTATCGGCCGTCTAAGCACGAAGGAGAATCGATTCATGGTCGGGATCCTGGTGTCAAATCGATGCGAGACGGGGACGAAGTGTCTCGTCCCCGTCTCGCATCCTGTGCTGATCAATCCAGGCTGGTCCCGCCGATGGACGAGAATTGCAGGCCGACGTTCAGGACCAACCCTTTCACGCTCGGAGCGTAGGCGTTGAGCCACGTCGGGTGATAGAGCGCCACCTGCGCCACCTCGTCCACCACGGTCTTCTGGATCTGGGCATAGAGCTCGGCCCGTTTGGCATTGTCCGCCTCACCCGAGGCTTCATCGATCAGTTTGTCGACCGTTTCGTTGTTGTAGCGGGTGTAGTAGGACTTGTTGTCGCCCGCGCCCCAGACGCACCAGCGCAATGCGTTGTCGGGATCTCGCGTCTCGTTGTACCACCAGTTCATTTCCGCCTGATACTCGCCATCGGCGAGGCGGGTCCATGCCTGGGTTGAATCGATCTTGGCAATGTTGACGGTGATGCCGACTTCCGCCAACTG
Source organism: Mesorhizobium sp. M0243 (assembly GCF_040321775.1). Lineage (NCBI taxonomy): Bacteria > Pseudomonadati > Pseudomonadota > Alphaproteobacteria > Hyphomicrobiales > Phyllobacteriaceae > Mesorhizobium > Mesorhizobium sp. M0243. The sequence goes on from NZ_JAMYSF010000017.1 coordinate 114,287, forward strand.
CGCCTGGATCAGCACCGCCGCCTTTTCCTCGTCGGCACTTCCGGCATTCTGGATGAGTTCGAAACTGGCTCCGGTCTTGCCGGATTCTGCCAGCAGGGCCTTGGCCTTTTCGACGTCTCGGGCAATGACTGGCAGCGATTTGTCGAAGAAATCGAGCGTCGGGCTCATGATGGAACTGGCCGGCGTGCCGAGACCCAGCGTCACCGCGGCATTGATGGCCGTGCGGTCGATGCCATAGCTGACGGCCTGGCGGAATTTGAGGTCGTTGAAGGGTTCTGCCGAATGGTTGATCAGCATGTCATAGGTGGTGCTCGAAGGTTCAGGGTCGGCCCGGAAGCCGGCGGCCTTCAACTCGGCCATGCGCGGGGCCGGAACTGCGAGGCAGACGTCGAGTTCGCCCGCCTGCAACATCGAGACCCTGGTGTTGTCGTCCGGGACATAGCGGAATTCGACGCCGTCGATCTTGGGCTCGCCTTGGCGGTAATAATGCTCGTTGCGGCCAAGGACCACGCGGTCTCCCGGCTTCAATTCGACGAATTTGAACGGCCCTGATGTGACCGGCGCCTTGGCGAAAGCGTCGTCGCCCATTTTCTCGACCGCTGCCTTCGGCACGATGCCGGTATTCCAGATTTCGGTCAGCGTCATGAAGGGCGTGAATTTGCGGTCGAGCGTCATCACCACTGTCCTGGCGTCCTTTGCCTCGACCTTGGTCAGGGGCTGAAACGGCGCCGCATAGGCGGAATCCTTCTGGAAGCGCATGCGGTTCCAGCTGAACGCCACGTCCTCGGCCGTGATCGGCGACCCATCGGAAAATTTGGCCTCGCGCAGGTGGAAGGTATAGGTCTTGCCGTCATCCGCGATGTCCCAGCTCTCGGCAAGGCCCGGGCCGACTTCTGTGCGATCGGCATTGGCATGCAGCAGGCGTGCATACATCATGCCCTGGATAAGGATATCGGCTCCGTAAGTGGTTTTGATCGGGTCCAGGGTGAGAACCTCGGCCCCATAGGCCATACGCAGTATCTTGCTGCCGTCAGCATTGGCTCGAAGCAATGTGGCCGGCAACGTCGCGATGCTGAAGCCGGCAAACGCCGCACTTTTGAGGAATACTCTGCGGTCCATGACAATCTCCCATTTTCGTTGATGATGTTCCCGGGGCGGTTCCATGCTTGTTGGTTCAAGCAGTCCTTGTTGGTTCAAGCAGTCTTGGTGATGTGGGTAGGTGGTTGGCGCTGGTGCCAGGCGTAGTCGGCCTCAAGCACCGCACCTAGCCGTAGCAGCAGATCGTCGCGTCCGAATGCGGCGACAAACTGCACGCCGATCGGCAGGCCGTTTTGCGTCCAGCCGAGCGGCAGGGATATCGCCGGCGATCCAGTGCCGTTGAAGAGCGCGCTGAACGTCTCCTTCGGCGCCAGATCGGCGAACACCGTATCGATGTCGCGGCCGGGACGATCCGGGTTGTACGTGCCGAGCAACTCCGGCGAGATCGCGCAAGTCGGCGTCACCAGCACGTCATGGACGGCCAGGAATTCGCCAACCGTCCGCGTGATCTGGTCATAAACAGCGAGGGCCGCGATCAGGCTTGCCGCGTCCAGCGTTCGGCCATGGCGATAGACAGCAAGTGTCGTCTGCTGCAGGCAGGCCTCTTCGACTGGCCGTCGCAGCAAGCCCGCCAACTCGTCGAGCGACTGCGCCGTAGAAGCTGCCCAGATCACTTTCTGTGCCGCCAGATAGCGCTCATAATCGAACACAGGCCCGGCTTCGACGACCTTGTGGCCCAGTTGCTCCAGCCTCTTGCCCACTTCGAGAACTGCCGCCTTCACCTCGGTGTCGAGCGGAAAGCCGGACCAGGACGTTGTGCACAGGGCAATGCGCAAAGCCTTGGGTGGCGTCTTGATCGCCTGGGCATAGCTGGTGGTTGGAGGGACGATCTCATAGCTGTCGCCGGGAAGCGCACCAGACCCCAGATCAAGCAAAGCCGCCGTGTCGCGGATCGAGCGTGTCAGCATGAATGAAATGGCGAGACCCAGCATTGGCGCATTCGATTCCGGCGCGCCGCTGATCCGGCCACGAGACGGCTTCAGGCCGACGACACCACAAAAGGCGGCGGGGGTGCGGATGGAGCCGCCACCATCGGCGCCTTGCGCGAAAGGAACGATGCCGGCGGCAACGGCTGCCGCTGCGCCGCCGCTCGATCCCGAAACACCCCTGCTGGTATCCCAGGGGTTGCGTGTCGCACCATAGAGGGAGGATTCGGTTGCCGCCGCTATGCCGAATTCCGACGTGGTGGTACGCCCGATATTGGCAAGGCCGCCGGATCGCATTTTCACCCAGAAGGCGTGATCGTCGCCGCAGATGAAACCCTTGGCGAGAACGCTGCCGAACTCTCCCGGCCGGCCAGCTTCGATGGGGAAATCCTTGGTCAATGTCGGCATGCCGTGGAAAGGTGCGGGTCCGGGGACCTCGCCGAGCGCTTCGATCGTATCGGCATAGGTTTCGATCACGGCATTGAGCTGCGGATTGACCGCGGCGATCCCTGAAATGATGCAGTTTCCCAGTTCGCGCGGCGTAACTTCCCGCTTGCGCAGGAGCTCGGCCAGACCAACGCCGTCATAGGCGGCGTATTCCGTCAACTTCATGCGCTTGCCCTGACAGTCCGCGGTTTCAGCAACGGGTGATGCATCGTCATTCTTCGACTTCTTCCTCTTTGATGTGCCGTGCGACGCGCCGTGGCGGTTTGTGGAAGGTTCGCAGGATCCCGGCGATATCCTCCAGCTCATTCATCCGCGTCTCGGCCGATTTGCCGAGTTTCTCGGCAACGGAATGCGTGAGGAGGTTCAGAACCGAACTTATCGCGGCCGTCGAATCCCAGTACAGGTCGACGCGCGTCGATACTTCGAGCGCCAGTTTTGTGTATTCAGATGCCCAATGACTGTATTTGTCGGTAACGATGATCAGAGGAATCTTCCGGCGCTTGATCTGGGCACACAGCCGAAAGCTCATCGCTGCGTATTCCGCCGTGTCGATCAGCAGCACGCAAGAATTTTCGCCGCTATCGGTGAGGATTTCCGAGAACGTGCCGCCCAAACCTTCGGCAAAGCGGACATCGCTACGCACCCAGCGCAGACGCGTCGCGAAATCGAGCCCCAATCCCTTCACTGCCTGGAAGCTGACGCAGTTCACGCGATCGCAGGTGCTCAGCAGATGAACGATTTCGGACCACATCTCGCCCTGGGCAAGGCCATAGGCCGCGGTCAAGGCCTGCTGCTCCATCTCCAGGCTGCGAGCCAACCGCTCCTGCTTTTCGCCGCCGATGCGGAAACGCAACTCGGCACTGTCCAGGCCCGGGCCAGCGGCTTTCGGTGCGGAGCGCAGGCCACGCTTCATTTCCTTGAGATCGGTGTAGCCGAGACGCCGTACGAAACGGGTGACACTTGCCTCGCTTACACCGGCGCCGGCGGCAATGGTGGCGCCAGTTTCAAAGGGAATGTCATGGATGTTGGCGAGCAGGTATCGCGCCATTGCCTGCTCGGTCCGGGCGAAATCCAGCCAGCCCTCACGCAACCTGGCTTCCAGCGCGCTGGCCACCTCGGTCTCACCGGACACAGCCTTCTCGCCAGGCGTTTTCGTCTTCATCGACCGCAACGTCCCTTGGTAGACCTATTTGGAACAGACCGGAAATGCCGCCCAGGAAGCGCACTTCATTTCCAGTTCATGACGTGACGCTAGCACGCGAGAACACGCCATGAAAGATAAATTTTACAGTTTTATATTCCGGTATTTTTATTTCACGGCCGGCCGTAATCCCAAAAAGCGTGCAGCGCTGGCGCCGTTCCAGCGCGCCTGCGAGCGAAGCTGTCTTTGCGCGCCGTGCGGTTCGTGGCTCGTTTTCGGCCATGGTTCGGGCCGCCGGGAAAGTGGTTTTAAGCACGAGAATCTGGACATTAGTCTTGACAGAAATACAGATGTTCAATACCCGTCAGGCAATCGAACAAGCCTGCATTATGGGAGGAACGAGCGGTATGGCTTCCAATGTTTCGTTGACGGGCCTTGCCCGCGATCTCGAGGAACGCGCCAAGTCGGGCAAGCCTATCCGCATCGGCCTGATCGGCTCGGGCGAGATGGGAACCGACATCGTCACTCGTGTCGCCCATATGTCGGGCATCGAGATCGGCGCCATTTCCGAACTGAACCTGCCTGCCGCCAGCAAGGCGGTCGATATCGCCTTCCAGGAAACCGGGCATGCGCGCGAAGTGTCCAACGCTTCGGCGATGACCGCGGCGATGGAAGCCGGCAAGGTCGCGGTGACCAACGACGCCAATCTGGTCATCAACAACGATCTGATCGACGTCGTCATCGACGCGACCGGGGTTCCCGCCGTCGGCGCCGAGATCGGGCTGCGCGCCATGGAACATGGCAAGCATCTGGTGATGATGAATGTCGAGGCCGACGTCACCATCGGCGCCTATCTGAAGAGCGAGGCCGACCGGCTCGGCGTCACCTATTCGCTGGGCGCCGGCGACGAGCCGTCCTCCTGCATGGAACTCATCGAATTCGTTTCGGCCATGGGCCATCCGATCGTTGCCGCAGGCAAGGGCAAGAACAATCCGCTCAACATCGACGCCATTCCCCCAGACTATGAGGAGGAAGCCAAGCGCCGGCACATGAACGTGCGGATGCTGGTCGAATTCGTCGACGGCTCCAAGACCATGGTCGAGATGGCGGCGATCGCCAATGCCACCGGCCTGGTTCCAGACAAGGCCGGCATGCATGGCCCGGCGGCGACGCTTGGCGAACTGTCCAAGGTGCTGGTGCCGCAGAAGGATGGCGGCGTGCTGTCGAGGGTCGGCGTCGTCGACTATTCGATCGGCAAGGGTGTCGCGCCAGGCGTCTTCGTCGTTGCCGACATGTCGCATCCGCGTATCTCCGAGCGCATGGAAGATTTGAAGATGGGCAAAGGCCCGTATTTCACTTTCCATCGTCCCTATCACCTGACCTCGCTCGAAGTGCCGCTGACCTGCGCCCGCGTCGTGCTCTACGGCAAGGCCGACATGGTGCCGCTGGCCAAACCGGTGGCCGAAGTCGCCGCCGTGGCCAAGAAGGACATGAAGCCCGGCGAGAAGCTCGATGCGATCGGCGAATATTGCTACCGTGCCTGGATCATGACGACGCCTGAGGCGCGCGCCGCCAAGGCCATTCCCTGCGGCCTGCTGCAGGGCGGCTCGGTCACCGCGCCGATCAAGAAGGGCGAGCTCATAACCTACGCGAATGCAGCGCCCGCGGCGGGCTCCAAGATCGCCGAACTGCGCGCCCGCCAGGACAAGCTTGTCTATGGGGCCGTGGGAGCGTGATCATGGCCACAGCCAGCAAAGCCGTCACTGACAGTCGCGCCAATCTGCCCTTCGTCTACCGCCACTACAGCGCCGAGCAGCTCAGGGAGGTGCTCCACAAGATGTACCTGATCCGCCGCTTCGAAGAGGGCGCGGAGGAGTGCTACACGCGCGGTCTCATCCACGGCACCATGCATTTGTCGATCGGCCAGGAAGCCAGCGCCATGGGCATCTGCATGCCGCTTGCCGAGGATGACCAGATCACCTCGACGCATCGCGGTCATGGCCACTGCATAGCCAAGGGTGCCGAGGTCAAGCGCATGTTCGCCGAGTTCTTCGGTAAGACCACAGGCTATTGCAAGGGCCGTGGCGGCTCGATGCACATCGCCGATGTCGGCAAGGGCAATCTCGGCGCCAATGGCATCGTCGGTGGCGGCATCCCGATCGCCGTCGGGGCGGCATTGTCCTCCAAGATGATGAAGACCGGCAAGGTCGTGGTCTCCTTCTTCGGCGATGGCGCCAACAATGAAGGCGCTTTCCACGAGGCGCTCAACATGGCGGCGGTCTGGAAGCTGCCTGTCATTTTCGTCTGCGAGAACAATGGCTATGGCATGTCGACATCGACGGCCCGCTCGACCGCCGTCAAGAACATCGCCGAGCGCGCCGCCGCCTATTCGATGCCCGGCGTCATCGTCAACGGCAACATCTTCTCCGAGGTCGCCGAGGCGTCTCATCAGGCCATCGCCCGAGCCCGCGCCGGCGAGGGGCCGACGCTGATCGAGTCCAAGACCTACCGCCATCGCGGCCATTCCAAGAGCGACCGCAACCGCTATCGCACCAAGGAAGAGATCGAGGACTGGATGTCGAACCGCGATCCGATCACCCTGTTCGAAAGCGAGCTCAGGGAATTCGGCTTCATCGACGACAAGGGCATCGAGGCCATTCGCGATGCCGTGGCGCAAGAGATCGCCGAGGGCATCGAGTTCGCCAAGGCGAGCCCATCGCCCGATATCAGCGAGACCGGAAATTACGTGTATACGGAGCAGGCGTGATGGACGCGATGGTGCGTGAACTGAGCTACGCCCAGGCGATCCAGGAAGCCATGGCGATCGCCATGGACATGGACGAACGCGTCTTCCTGATGGGTGAGGATATCGGTGTCTATGGCGGCGCCTTCCAGGTCACTGGCGACCTGGTCGAACGTTACGGCGCTGACCGCGTCATCGACACACCGATTTCGGAACTGGGCGGCGCGGGCGTTGCGGTGGGCGCTGCCCTCACCGGCATGCGGCCGATCTTCGAGTTCCAGTTTTCCGATTTCGCCACGCTTGCCATGGAGCAGATCGTCAACCAGGCGGCCAAGATGCGCTTCATGCTGGGCGGCGAGGTTTCGGTTCCCGTGGTGATGCGCTTTCCCGCCGGTTCCGGCACCGGTGCGGCGGCTCAGCACAGCCAGAGCCTCGAGGCCTGGCTCGGCCATGTGCCGGGTCTGAAAGTCATCCAGCCGGCGACCCCCTATGATGCCAAGGGTATGCTTTTGGCGGCGGTCGCCGATCCCGATCCAGTCATGATCTTCGAGCACAAGCTGCTCTACAAGATGAAGGGACCGGTGCCCGAAGGCTATTACACCGTGCCGATCGGCAAGGCCGATATCCGCCGCGAGGGCCGGGACCTGACCATCGTCGCCACCTCGATCATGGTGCAGAAGGCGCTCGACGCGGCTGCCGCGCTGGAGAGCGAAGGCATCGACGTCGAAGTCGTCGATCTCCGGACCATCCGGCCGATGGACAAGCAGACCGTCATCGACAGCGTCAAGAAAACGTCGCGGCTGCTATGCGTCTACGAAGCGGTCAAGACGCTGGGCATCGGCGCCGAAGTCAGTGCCATGATCGCCGAGAGCGAGGCTTTCGATTATCTCGATGCGCCGATCGTGCGGCTGGGCGGCGCCGAAACGCCGATCCCCTACAATCCGGAACTTGAGAAAGCGACGGTGCCGCAGGTTCCCGACATCATCACCGCCGCGCGCGACCTCGTGAAAGGGGTTCGCTGAGAAATGCCGACCGAAGTCATTCTTCCCAAGGTCGACATGGACATGGCGACCGGACAGATCTCGCGCTGGTTCGCCGAGGAGGGCGCGCACGTCAAGAAGGGCGATGTGCTGTTCGAGATCGAGACCGACAAGGCGGCGATGGAGATCGACGCGCCGGCCAGCGGCGTCCTGCGCGATGTCAGCGGCAAGGAAGGTGTCGATATTGCGGTCGGCGCTGCCGTCGCGTGGATTTATGCTGACGATGAGGCTTATGGGGCTGATGTCGCTGCGACAAAGCAGGACAAAGCGCCAATCTCCCCACCCGTGGGGGAGATGTCGGCGAAGCCGACAGAGGGGGGCGCTGCCCCGCCAACGTCGCATTCTGTCACGCCCCCCTCTGCCCTGCCCTCTTTGCCGCCACTTGGCATCTCCCCCACGAGGGGGGGGATCGGCCAATCGCCATCGGCCGGCCGTGCAACACCGCTTGCCCGACGCCTGGCCCGCGAGGCGGGCCTTGCCCTTGCCAGCATCAGTGGCACAGGCCCGCATGGCCGTGTGGTAAAGGCCGATGTCGATGCGGCAATTGCCGGTGGAGGTGCCCAGGCGGCGCCTGCCGCCAAGGCTCCTGCTGGCGCTCCTGCGCCTGCGGTGAAGGCGATGTCGGACGAGCAGGTGCTGAAACTGTTCGAACAGGGCTCCTACGACCTCGTCCCGCATGACAATATGCGCAAGACCATTGCGCGGCGGCTGGTCGAGGCCAAGACCACCATCCCGCATTTCTACCTGACGCTCGACTGCGAGCTCGATGCGCTGCTGGCGCTGCGCACGCAGATCAACGCCGCAGCCCCGGTGAAGAAGACCGATAAGGGCGATGCGCCCGCCTACAAGCTGTCGGTCAACGACATGGTCATCAAGGCGATGGCCATGGCGCTGAAGGCAGTGCCGGATGCCAATGCCTCATGGACCGAAAGCGCCATGGTCAAGCACAAGCATGCCGATGTCGGCGTCGCCGTGTCGATCCCGGGCGGGCTGATCACGCCGATCATTCGGCATGCCGACGAAAAGACGCTGTCCACCATCTCCAACGAGATGAAGGATCTGGCCAGCCGGGCGCGCAGCCGCAAGCTGAAGCCGGAAGAGTATCAGGGCGGCACCACGGCGGTGTCCAACCTCGGCATGTTCGGCATCAAGGACTTTGCCGCCGTCATCAACCCGCCGCATGCGACCATCCTGGCCGTTGGTGCCGGCGAGGAGCGGGCAGTGGTCAAGAACGGCGAGATCAGAATAGCCACCGTGATGTCGGTGACGCTGTCGACCGACCATCGCGCCGTCGACGGCGCGCTGGGTGCCGAACTGCTGGTCGCCTTCAAGAACCTCCTTGAAAATCCGATGGGCCTGCTGGTCTGATCCACCAAGCAGAAGCCGGCGCCGAATGATGCGCCGGCTTAAAACAGAAACGACTTGTCAGGCGCCGACCCTTGACCCATGTTCTATCTGGATTGCGATCCAGGGAGGCCAAATATGCCTGCATTCGACCCATCTGACGTCAAAACCCTGTTCGGCAAGGTCATGGGCGCGTCGCCATCCGATATCAAGCTGGTGGCGCAGCGCCTGCACGACCACGCCTTCGAGCCGCGCATGTCGGCGGAGGAGACCAGGCAGCTTGTCGCCAGCCTCGGCTATGACAGCCTGGACGCGTTCTGCGCCGATATCGGCTTGCCCACGCATATCGCCGAGCGCTGGAGCCGTTTTGGTGTTTCCGGCGAGATGAAGCAGGTTTTCACGCTGTTGGCGGCGCAGCGCAAGCGGGTGGCCGAGGCGATCGCCGAATTCGAATCCATGACCCATGTCGGTGTCGAGGATTTTTTGCGCGAGCGCGGGCTCATTTAGCGGGAAACACGGGTAGCGGGAAACACCTTGGCCAGTCGAACCGGCTCAGCCGCCCTTGGCAAGCAGCGCCGTGGCGGTATCGCTGTCGGTGATCAGCACGTTGGTGTCGACGGCTTTCAGCGCGGCGAGGATCGCCGCGACCTTGCGCTTGCCGCCCGCGGCGAGAACCACATTCGGCACGTTGCTGACCACATCGAGATCGATGGCCATGACGCGGCTGTTGACCTCGTGGTCGACCAGCCCGCCGGCGGCATCGACAAAATAGCACAGCATGTTGGCGACCGCGCCCTTCGCTTTCAGCGGAGCGATCAGCGATGAGGGCACGATGCCGTGCCGGAAGATGGTGGCGTCCGGCGACATGTCGCCGACGGTGAGCAGCGCGATGTCGGCGGCGGCCGCGCGTTGGCGTACATCCTGCAGGGTCGGCTGCGCCCAGAGGAGATCGCGCAGCGAGGAATTGTCGACCGTCACCGGCGCGGTGATCTGATAGCTGTCGACCTCGAAGACGTCTGCGACCTTGGCAGCAACGATGGATGGATTGATCCATTGCGAGTGCGGCAGGCTGCCGACAAGCGCCACCACGCAGGCACGCTTCAATTGCCGGCGGGCAAGGAAGCCGAGGCTGGCATGCAGGGTCGCGCCGCCACCGATGGCCAGCGTCATGCCGTCCTGCATCTGCTCGCCGAGATAGGCCGCGACGGCATGGCCGATGGCCTTCTCCAGATGGTCATGCGCCGAAGGTGTCGGGATGACGACGGCGGCATCCAGACCCCAGCGCTTTTCCAGTTCCCGCTCGAGCGCCACCTGCCCGGCGGTCGGCGCGTTGATCATGGTGACGACAATGCCCTCGGCGGTGCAGGAGGCCAGCGTACGCATGACCTTCACCCTGGAAACATCGAGCTTTTCGGCGATCTGTTCCTGGGTGAAACCTTCGACATAGTAGAGCCATGCCGTCTTGACGGTAAGGTCCGACGAGACCATCGGTAGGCGAGCCTGTCTGGGTTTTTCTGTGGTCATCGGTTCCTGTCCCTCATGAGCCGTGGCCTGCCCGGTGCTCATCAAGGAAACACCGGCCGGATGTCAATTGATGCCGATCGCAGGCGCGTCGATTGTCGCACAGTTTTGTTCATTTGTAATTGACATCGTACATATGAACATATTTTGTGGGTTTCACGCGCTGTGTCATCCACCAGTCATATGCGCCGTGCAGGGAGGAAGAGACGGGGAGCCGGCCAGAGCCGGACCGGTCATGCACAGAAAGACAGGAGGTCTCATTGAAGACGCACTTCATCAAGCTGCTGGCCAGCCAGCTGGCGCTCGCGGCAACTTTGTTTGCCGGCGTGGCAAACGCCGAAACACTGACTCTCTACACGTCCCAGCCGGAAGCCGACGCGGCCAAGACCGTGGATGCCTTCAAGAAGGCGCAGCCGGGTATCGATGTGAATATCTATCGCTCCGGAACGAGCGACATCCTGACCAAGATGGCGGCCGAGTTTGCCGCCGGCAGCCCGCAGCCCGATGTGCTTTTGATCGCTGACGCGGTCAGCATGGAGCTGTTGAAGAAGGACGACCGGCTGCTGCCCTATCCCGAGGCAAAGCTCGACGGCATCGAAGCGGATGCCTATGATGCCGACAAGACCTATTTCGGCAGCAAGCTGATCACCACCGGCATCGTCTACAACACCGCGGCGACCGAGAAGCCGCAGCATTGGGCCGATCTTGCCAAGCCCGCCTATGCCGATGGCCTGGTCATGCCGAGCCCGCTCTATTCGGGTGCCGCCGCCTACCTGCTTTCGGGCTTCGTCGGCGATACCAACTATGGCTGGGATTTCTTCCAGAAGCTGAAGACCAACAACACCGTCAGCGTGCGCGGCAATGGTGCGGTGCTGAAGTCGGTGGCATCGGGCGAGAAGCCCTATGGCATCCTCGTCGACTTCATGGCGATGAACGCCAAGAAGAAGGGTTCCCCGGTCGAGTTCGTGTTCCCCTCGGAAGGTGTGCCGGCAGTGACCGAACCGGTCGCCATCATGAAGACCGCCAGGAATGTCGATGGCGCCAAGAAGTTCGTCGACTTCATTCTTTCCGATGACGGCCAGAAGCTGGCGCTTTCGATGGGCTATCTGCCGGCGCGTGCCTCGGTCGGCCGCCCCGAATGGCTGCCGGAAGGCGTCAAGGTCAAGGTGATGTCGTTCGACACCAAGGCAATCGTCGCCAAGACCGACGCCGACAAGGCGAAGTTCTCGGAACTGTTCGGCGGCTGAGCCGGCAATCCAGTCGGCATGCCCCCCTAGCGGCATGCCGACTGCGAAATCCGAGCGCATCGGCTGATCAATCCCAGGAAAAGCAATCATGTCAACACGGATCAGGGAAAGCCGGGGCCAGGAAATGGTCCTGACGGCGGCGGTGGCCATCGTCATCGTCCTGCTTTCGCTGCTGCCGATGCTGCGCCTGATCAAGGAAATCGTGGCACCCGGCGGCACGCTGTCGACCGTCGCGATAAAGGCGGGGCTCGCCAGTCCGGCGACCTGGATCGCCACCTGGCACACACTGGTCGTCGGTATCGGCGGCACCCTGCTTGCGGTGCTGTCGGGAACGCTGGTGGCAGTGCTCGTTACGCTGACCGATATCCGCGCTCGCAGCGCCTTGGTGCTCTGTTACGTCATGCCCCTGATGATCGCGCCGCAGGTGACGGCGCTGGCCTGGCTGCAATTGTTCGGCCCGGCAAGCCCGTTCCTCAAGCTGTTCGGGGCGGCACCGCCGCTCGGGACCAGGAACCCGCTCTATTCGACATCGGGCATCATCCTGCTGCTCGGCGTGCAGTATGGCCCGCTGGTCTTCCTGCTGGTGCGCGCCGGCCTGCGCAAGCTGCCGCGTGAGCTGGTCGAAGCAGCGCGGGCGGGCGGTGCCGGCTGGTTCACCGTGCTGGTCACCATCGTGCTGCCGTTGATGACGCCCTCGATCATGGCCGCCGCCGCACTCGCCTTCGTCTCCTGCGTCGGCAATTTCGGCATTCCGGCCTTTCTAGGCATTCCCGCCAACTATCTCGTGCTGCCGACGCTGATCTATCAGAAGCTGGCCGGCGGCGGCCCCGCCGTGCTCGGCGAAACCGCGTTCCTGTCGGTGCTGATCGGTATCATCGCCATGGCGGGCATCCTTGCCCAGGAGATCATGAGCCGCCGCCGGGACTATCGCATCAGCTCCACGTCGCTGGCGGCTGAGCCATACGAACTCGGCCGATGGCGGCCGGCCGTGCAGGCCGGCATGTGGCTGCTGATCATCGTGGTGCTGTTCCTGCCGCTGTTCGGGCTGGTTCTGACATCGCTGGTGCCGGGCTACGGCATCGCGCTCACCGCCAAGACGGCAACCTTCGACAATTATCGCTTCGTGCTGTTCGAGCATGATGCCGCCAGCCGTGCCTTCTTCAACAGCTTCTGGCTGTCGATCGCGGCTGCGTTCTTCGCGGTCCTGGTCGCCGTGCCGATCGGCTATCTGATCGCCTGGGGCAAGCAGCGCTGGGTGCGGCTGCTCAATCTGTCGGTGGAACTGCCCTATGCTCTGCCCGGTGTGGTGCTGGCGATCGCCTCGCTGCTCATGTTCCTGCGGCCGATCCCGCTCACCGGCATCCAGCTCTACAACACGGTCTGGATCATCCTCTACGCCTATCTCGCCCGCTTCCTGGTGCTGGCGCTGCGGCCAACCATCAGCGGCTATCACCAGATCGACCGGGCGCTGGAGGAAGCGGCGCAAGTGGCAGGCGCCGGGCTGTTCACCCGCATGCGCACGATCATCTTTCCCTTGGTGGCACCGGCGGCGATCGCCGGCGGCCTGCTGATCTTCATGACGGCCTTAAGCGAACTTACCGTTTCCGCACTGCTGTGGTCGTCGGGCTCGGAAACCATCGGCGTGGTGATGTTCTCCTTCGAGCAGGGCGGCGATTCCAACTATGCGGCGGCGATGTCCGTCATCACCGTGGCGGTCACTTTCGTGCTCATGCTGGTGACCAATCTGCTTGCCCCCTACCTTCCGACCGGAGTGCTGCCATGGCGCGATTGAGCCTGGACAATGTGACCAAGAGCTTCGCCAATTTCGATGCCGTCAAGGACGTGTCGATCGACGTCGCCGACGGCGAGTTCCTGGCAGTGCTCGGCCCTTCCGGCTGCGGCAAGACGACGTTGCTGAGGCTGGTCGCTGGATTCGAGAAAGTGACGTCGGGCGAAATCCGCATCGGCAGCGAGGCCGTGTCGGGCAAGGGCGGCAGCGTCGCGCCGGAAAAGCGGCGCGTCGGCATCGTCTTCCAGAACTATGCGCTGTGGCCGCATATGACGGTGGCCGAGAACATCGGCTATTCGCTGAAGGTGGCGAAGCTCGACAAGGCCGTCGCCCGCCGGAAGGTTGAAGACGCACTGGCCCTTGTCGATCTGCAAGGGCTGGGCGAGCGTCGGCCGGCCAATCTTTCCGGCGGCCAGCGCCAGCGCGTGGCGCTGGCGCGCTGCCTTGTCGCCGCGCCCTCGCTGGTGCTGTTCGATGAGCCGCTCGCCAATCTCGACGTGCATCTGAGGGCATCGATGGAGGACGAGTTCGCATCCTTCCACAAGCGCACCGGCACCACTATCGTCTACATCACCCATGATCAGGCCGAGGCGATGGCATTGGCCGACCGCATCGCGGTGATGGATGGCGGGCGCCTTGCCCAGCTGGCGACGCCGCGCGAGCTCTATCATGAGCCGGCAAATGAAATGGTCGCATCCTTCATTTCGCAAGGCATTTTGCTGCCTGCGGATGTGTTGAGTGTGGAAGAAAGAGGCCACTGCAAGGTCCGGGTTCTCGGCGCGGAACTGGTTGTCCGCTGCCGGCCTGGCGAGCGGCCGCGCGCTGGCGCCAAGATCTGCTGCCGGTCAGCCGATCTTGACGTGTCGCCGGACGGTCCCGGCTTCGATGGCCTGGTCAAGCGGGTGATCTATCAGGGTGGCTCGGCGCGTATCGAATTCACGCCTTCGACCAGTCCCGACATCACCTTGCACTTCGAACAGCCCGACCCAGTCATGCTGGAAAGCGGGTCCCGGGCCCGTCTGCGCATAAGGTCCGGCTGGCTGATCCCGGCGGCGGGGGCGGCATCGTGATGATGCTCGACCTGCTCGGCGGCTTTGGCGAAAAGGGCCGCACCAGCCTTGCTGTGAGCAGCGGCAAGGATCGCATCCTGCTCGACGTCGGCATCAAGGTCGGCGCCTCGGGGGCGGACTACTATCCGGCGCTGAACGGGTCGGCCGCCGACATCGAAGCGCTGTTCGTCTCGCATGCGCATGAGGATCATGTCGGCGCGCTGAGCTGGCTGCTGTCGCGCGGCTATGCCGGCCCGATTTTCATGACGGCGGAGACCCGCAATGAGGCGCCTGCCACGCTCGCGGGCTATGCTGAGCTCGAGGATTTCAGGCGGTTCCCTTTTCCCGAAGACCGCATCCAATTGTTCGAACCCGGCGATACGCTGAAGAGCGGAAATCTCACGATTCGAACGGGACGCTCCGGGCATGTGGTGGGCGGCGTCTGGTTTGCCGTGGACGATGGCGAGAGCCGCGTCGCCTATTCGGCCGATGTGGTGCCGGACAGCAATGTCTTCGTCATGGACACGATCCCGCACTGCGACCTGCTTGTCCTCGATGCTTCCTATGGCGCCGATCCGGTGCCGGGGGCGGCGCGGGCGCTCGAAATATCGCAGTGGGTTGCGACGCATTCGGGCGGGTGTCTTTTGCCGACGCCGCTCTCGGGTCGGTCGCTGGAGCTGATCGCGGCCTTGCCTGGGCCGTTCGCGATCCATGCCGGCATGCGTTCGTCGCTGGAAGCGCAGATCGGCGCCACCGCATCCCTGTTGCCAAGTGTCTCAGAACTCTTGCTTCGCCGCCTGCAAGACGCAGCCGACTGGACCGATGCCGATCCCCTGCCGCCAATCCCGTTGCTGGCGGATGACGGTATGGGTGAGGCCGGCCCGTCGTCGCGCCTCTTGCCGCGTGCCGACCATTCCGGTTTTCCGGTGCTGCTTACCGGCCATCTGCCGTCAGGTTCGCCGGGCGATCTGTTGCACAAGGCCGGCCGGGCGGACTGGGTGCGCATGCCGACCCATCCGACGCTGTCGGGCAATGTCGACATCTGGGAAACGGCCGGCCGTCCCGCCGCACTCGGTCATTCCTGCACGCCGGACCTTCTCGGCGATTTGCAAGCCCACATCCCGTCGCTGCGGACGCAATGCCGCACCGGCCAGCGCATCACGGTGCCTGAGGCAAGAAAACGATGAGAATTCTGATCTGCAACGACGATGGCATCGAAGCGCCGGGGCTTGCCCGTCTCGTCAAGGCCGCCGGCACGTTGAGCGACGATGTCTGGGTGGTCGCGCCCGACGGCAAGCGCACCGCTGCCAGCTCGTCATTAACGATTGCCAGGCCGTTGACCATGCGGCGCGTCAAGCCGAACTGGTACTCCTGTTCCGGCACCCCGGCCGATTGCGTGGTAAGCGCTATGACCTGGCTGTTCGCCGATTCCGAGAAACCGGGCCTTGTGCTGTCGGGCGTCAACGATGGCCGCAACGTTGCCGAGGACCTTGCCTATTCCGGAACGCTCGGCATTGCGCGGGAGGCGACTTTCTGGGGCGTTCCAGCCATCGGCTTCTCCCGCGTGAAGAATCCTGATTTCACCGATGGCGACGACCAATGGCTTGGCGCGCTGATCGCTTCATTGTGGCAATCGCGCGCCGACTGGGCCGCTGAGGGTCATTGGCTGAGCATCAACCTGCCGACCTTGCTGCCGGCCGAAATCCGACAGCCGCGCATCGGTCGCGACAAGATCGCCCGCAGAGCCGAAATCGTTGAAAGCGACGGCGATCGCACTGTCATCACGGTGCCGCGCGGTCGGGCTCATGACAGCCAGCCGGGCGACGAGAACGAGGCGATCGATGCCGGCTTCATCAGCATCAACCGGCTGAACTGGTTTGGCGAGACACGGCTGGACGAACGGTTTCTGGACGGGATCGCGCGCCAGCGGCAAACTGGCTGACCTCAGGGCTTCAATCGGATTGTGGAGGTGGTTTGAGTCGCGCCATATCTCACCGGCGCTGATCCGCGCGTCGTCATCCGATCACCAACCTGTCAGCGGTTAAATCAAGCCAATCCACTACCTATGCTTGAAGCCGCCGCCATTTCATTCCACATCGGTGCGGATGAAGGGCGAAACAGGAGAACGGCGGCGGCATCTGCTGTGGGCTTTGCCCGCATCGCTGATCCTGCATGCACTCATCGCGGCGTTTCTGGTCTATGGCCTGCCGAGACCCGAGCAGCAGCCGGCTCAGCAGGAACAGCCCGTCAATGTCGCGATCGTGCCCCCGCCCGAAAAGCCCAAGCCGAAACCTGCTCCAAAGCCACCGGAGCCGACACCTGAAAAGAAGGCTGAAAAGCCGCCTGAACAAAAGCCGCCTCCGGAACCGCCGAAACCGCCAGACGACCAGGTTTTGAAGCGCGTTTTCCAGTACGGCCAGAAAGATACCGGGCCGGAGAAATCGCTCGACGGAAGCAGCGCTAAACCCAACACGCCGTCGCCGGCCAAGGATGAGGCGCCGAAGCCGCCTGTAGCACCGACACCCGCGCCGACCCAGCCCGCCCCGGCTGCAACGCCACAGCAGAAGGCAGAGCCCAGCAAGTCTGACGAGAAGCCAGCCACCGTTGCGCCGGACGAAAAGCCCGCGCAAAGCGAGGAGAAGCAGGCGACCGAGGACACTGACAAACAGCAGCCGGACAAACAAGAACTCGCACCGCAACCCGCCGAAAAGCACGCCGTCGTGACGCCAAAGCCATTGGCGGCTGAGACCGGTGACAAGCCGGCGCCTCCAGCCTCGACTGGAAAGGCAAAGCCCAAAACCAAGCCTGCCAAGACAATGACGTTCAAACCCGCAAGAGCTTTCAAAGCGCCGATCGGGAATGCTGGAAGGTCAAATCCCACCAACAACGACGTTGCAGGATCACCGATCTATTCCGGCCTTCCGGGCGTCAGAAAGCTTTACTCGCAAGGGGCCACCGGCAATGCGTTCGCTACAAGCTCCATGGAGAATGTGCCGCGCGGTCAGCGCGTGGCCACCCTTTGCGGCAATGTCCTCAGCCGGGAACTGCAAAGTGCGGACTATACGGTCAAATGGGTGCCAACCATTACGCTGGACAAAGGCAATGTCCTCAATCCTGCTCAGGCGGCCTTCAGCACCAGAAATACCTGGTACAATCTAAACTTCCGGTGTGAAGTCGACCCCGATGCGACGAGGGTCCTATCCTTCAATTTCCGTGTGGGGTCATTGGTCCCGCCTGGCGAATGGGCCAGTCGTGGATTCGCCAAGTATCCGCTGAATTAGGCCGGCACGCCAAGCCCGGACAATTGCCGGCTAACTTCTTGCCAGTCGGCGCAGACGAAATCGGCACCGGCAGCCGTCAGCCGCGCAGCGTGCTCGGCATAGGTATGGCCGCCACCGGTGTAGCCGATCGCGGTCATGCCGGCGGCGACCGCGCCCTGAATGCCGAAGGGCGAGTCCTCGATGACGATGCAGTCAATGGGATTGGCGCCGATTTTGTCCGCCGCGAAGAGGAAGATGTCCGGCGCGGGCTTGCCGTTCTTGACCATCGAGGAGCTGTAGATCGCATCGCCGAAGAAACGCGCCAGCCCGGTCACAGCAAGGCTGTGGTTTATGCGCTCGACGGAGGAGGACGAGGCAACGCAGCGGTCGCCCGCAAGCGTCTCGAGGAACGCAGCGATTCCCGGTGTCGGCTTCAATTCCTGCGAGAACAGCACCTTGGTCTCGGCCCAGATGTCGCCGTCCGCCGCCGCCGGAAACTGGTGCCCGGTCAAATCCTTGATCCTGGCGATGATATCGGACTGCTTCATGCCGATGCATTGGGCGATGATGCTGGTGTTGACGCCGGGCATGCCGTGCTTTTCGTAGACGCGCTCGTAGGCGCGGGCGGCCAGAGGCTCGCTATCGACAAGAACGCCGTCGCAATCGAAAATAATAGGCCTTGGTTGCGCCACGCGTTTCCCTCTCGAGTCAGTTTTCGCACATCGCTATCGGCAAAAAGTCAAATGTTCAATAGCGGGTGCGTTTTTGAGGGCGCGAAGAGTGGGCTCAAAGCTGGCGCAACGCATCGCTCGCACGGGAAGACCCGAGCGCCCGTTGCATGGCTTGCCGGGACTGCGCGCGATCTGGGGTGATCCAGTTCGGTTCGGCGCCGAGAAAGCGGTCGAGGAAAGCCACCGCATAGGCCGGCATCTCGGTCACATTCTCGCGATAGGACCACCATGTGCGCAAATCGTCGGCGCATTTGTCGATGCCGGGTGCCGTGCCGAATTCCTGCTCGTGGATCGCCGAAATCACCGAGACGCAGTAGTTGGTGTAGAGGAAACCCTCCGGCCAGAAGCGGACGATTTCCAGCGTGCCGGCGTTCGTTTCCGTCTCGATCAGTTGGGTGAGGCCGGATATTTCTTTTGCCGGCGCCTGTTTTATCAACTCGCGCAGCACGAGGCCGGCGGCAAAGACGATGAAGTCGGCGCGGTCGATCGCGGCGAAGCGCTTCTGCGCTTCCATGATCTCGACCCAGTCGAGAAAGGCTCTGGTGAGCTTGGCCTCGTCGATCTCGAAGCGCACGCCGAACGTGTCCGAGACCACCTTGGCGCTGCCGCGAAAGGTGGCGCGGAACCAGCGCAGCTGCCGCAGCCGATGGCGAAGATCCGGCATCAAGGCCAGCTCGTCCCTGAAGGGCAGCTCCATGTTCCTCGTATCCTGTTTCCCGGTCAGCCTAGCACAACAGCGCCACGGCCGAAATCGGTCAGCGCCCTTGTAGATGACCGCAGCCGAGGCCAATATCATACATATTGACATTCTCGGAAACAAATGTTCTCACTTTGCTGTTGTCACGCGCCGGTCCAAGGTGCGGTTCAACTGAGGCTTCGGGAGGAGAACCGAATGGCGATTTGGCAGTGGGGACTGCTTCTGCTGGTTATCGTGTGGGCGCTGCAGTCGCTCGGCGTCTGGCTGCAGATGCGGCACTATTCGGATGTCTTCAGGGGCGTCACCGACCAGTACAAGGATGGCTTCGTCGGAGCCGGCAATTTTCGCGGCCGGTTGGCCAAGGGCACCATCGCGCTCGTCGTGGTGACGCCTGATCTGGTCGTGCGCCGCCTGATGGTGATGAGCGGCCGTTCCGTCTTCACCAAATTCAAAAGACATGAAGAATTCGAGGGTGTTCCCCTCGATAAACTCCGGTCCAACCCTGCAATCATGGGGGAGGGGGAACCCGGTGTGGCCGAGGCCGTGAAACGGGCGATCGAGCAGATCGACAAGACACGGTCGGAGCCGGGGAAGAAGCCGGGCCTGTCCGGCTTGAACATAGCAAGGGCTTAGGGCCGGAGGATTTCGGGCTCTAAATCAAAGGGATAGAGGACGCCGCGCACCGACTGGGATCAACCGGCGGGTGGCATAAGGAGGAGAAATGTCTGTATTTTCGTTGTTGGCGCAGCATGCCGACATGGCCGTGCACAATCTGCATGTCGCAGGTGCCATGGTCTCGGATGCCGCATTGCATGGCAAGCTCGCAGTCGAGCATGCCTCCGACCATCTCGTTGTCCTCGCACAAGCGGACAGCGGACCGATCACCGTCGATCAGTTCAAGGAAAAGCTGAAGGACGTCCAGCAGGAAGAGCAGCTCGGCTGGCTGACCGCCATCGGCAAGTACTTCATCGGCATCTTCCAGAAGGGCGGCGAGGTCTTCGCCGGCTTCGTCACCGGCATCATCCCGACGCTGGTGGTGCTGATGACGGCCTTCTACGCCGTCACCGAACTGGTCGGCGAAGAGCGCGTGCATGGCCTGGCGCGCGGCGCCGGCCGGATCGCGCTGACGCGCTACACGCTGTTGCCGCTGCTGGCGGTGTTCTTCCTCACCAATCCGATGGCCTATACGTTCGGATCGTTCCTGGAAGAAAAGCACAAGCCGGCCTTCTATGACGCGGCCGTGTCCTATGTGCACCCGCCGCTCGGCCTGTTCCCGCACATCAATCCCGGCGAGTATTTCGTCTGGGGCGGCATTCTCGTCGCGCTGCTGGAGCTGGAAAAGAAGGGCGTCGTCGTCGCCGGCTACCACGTCAAGGTGGCGATCTGGTACGCCATCGTCGGTCTCGTCGTCATCCTGCTCAAGGGCATGCTGACCGAACGCATCACCGCTATCATGGCACGCCGCCAGGGCGTCGAGCTGTAAGGGCGGGGAGGACATCATGGCCAAGACATACAAAGCCGTACGCATCTCCCGGGGCAAGACCGGTTGGGGTGGCCCGCTCGTGATCGAGCCGACCGAACAGCGCAGCAAGGTGGTTTCCGTCACCGGTGGTGGCATTCACCCGGTGGCGCAGCTTATTGCCGACATGACCGGTGGCGAAGCCGTCGACGGCTTCAGGGCGCCGCCGATCGAAAGCGAGATGGCGGTGGTGGTCGTCGATTGCGGCGGCACCGCACGATGCGGCGTCTATCCGCGCAAGCGCATCCCGACCGTCAATCTGACGCCGGTCGGTCAATCGGGGCCGCTGGCCCAGTTCATCACCGAGGACATCTACGTTTCGGGCGTGAAGCCGGCCAACATCACAATGGCGGACGGATCCGAAACGGTCACGACTGCAGGGGGAGCAGCAGCGATGAGTTCAAGCAACAATGCGGCCGCGGCACCACAGCCGCTGCCAAGCGAGGGTGGGCTGATCGGCCTCATCAGCACGATCGGCCGGGTCATGGGACGTATCGTCGGCATCTTCTTCAATGCCGGCCGCCGCACCATCGACCAGGTCATCCGCAACGTGCTGCCGTTCATGGCCTTCGTGACCATGCTCATCGGTCTGATCCTGTATACCGGCATCGGCGATGTGCTGGCGCAGCCGATGGGTCCGCTGGCCAACAACATCGTCGGCCTGCTGATCATCTCGGCGATCTGCGGCCTGCCGTTCCTGTCGCCCATTCTCGGGCCAGGCGCTGTCATCGCGCAGGTCATCGGCGTCGCCATCATCGGCCCGCAGATCGCCAACGGCACGATTTCGCCGGCGATGGCACTGCCGGCGCTGTTTGCCTACAATACCCAGGTGGGCTGCGACTTCGTCCCCGTCGGCCTGGCGCTTGGTGAGGCCAAGCCGAAGACGATCGAAATCGGTGTTCCGGCGGTGCTGATCAGCCGCCAGATCATGGGCCCGGTCTCGGTGCTGATCGCCTGGGTTGTCAGCCTGATCGTGTTCTAAGGCAATTCCAGGGAAAAGCGCACAATGCTTTCCCTTGGAAATTGCGTCAAAACAAAGAGATAGAGCGGTTCACCGCTCTAGGGAAAGTTGAGAAAATGAGGTTCGCCATATGACGGTTCTGCTGAGAACACGGGTCACTGCCATCGGCCCTGAAGTGGCGGACCTTGCCGAAGGGGGCGTGGTCATCCTGTTTGCGGATGGCTCGCCGCCGGAGCTTGCCGAGGTTTCGGTGCTCCACAAGGCGGAGCAGGGACCAAGTGACGGAGCGCCCGCCAAGGGCGCTTCGATCACCCTCGGCCCGGTTGTCGCTGTTATCACAGCGGTCGGCTCCAGCGCGTGGAGCAAGGTGCTGGAAATGGGCCATGTCGTCATCTCGTTCAACGGCGCTACCGAGGCCGAGAGGCCGGGCGAGATCTGTGCGTCGCAAGTCGACCCGCAAGCGCTGGTGGCCGCCCTGAAGACCGGCGCGATCATCACCATCGCCGCCTGACAGCATTCGCGCCGTGGCCTATGTTGGGAGCGGCGCCCAAAACCAGAGTATTGCCATGGAACGCTCGACCATCGTCAGAGTGCATGAAGGTTTGCACGCCCGTCCCGCGACGCGGTTCGTGAAGCTCGCCAAGGGCTTCGAATCCGACGTCGAACTGGTCAAGGACGGCAAGGCGGTCAGCGCCAAGAGCTCGGTCAAGCTGATGCTGCTGGCGGTCAAGGAGAACCAGGAAGTCACGGTGCGGGCGAATGGCGCCGATGCCATCGAGGCGCTTGAGGCGCTGATCGGTTATCTCGAGAATCCGCGGGCCGGCCTCGATGATGAAGCAGAAGCACAGAGTCCGGCGAACGATGCCGGACAGGAAGCGGCACCCGCGTCCGAACCGGCGCCAGCGGCACCTGACGGGGCAAACCGCCTGCGTGGCGTGGCCGCGAGCGAAGGTTTCGCCATCGGCCCGGCCTTTGCGCATTTCCCGCCCGATATCGCCGGACAGGGCCGCATGTTGCGGGCCGAGGAGATAGAAGGCGAGATCGACAGGTTCCGCGCGGCTGTCGGCGCGGTCCAGGCCCGCATGGATTATGCGTTGGCGCAGGACAGCCTGTCGGCTGGAGACCGCGGCATCGTCGCCGCGCTCAGGGATATCGCCGCCGACGATAGCCTGACTGGTGAGGCCGAGGGCCTGATCAAGGGCGGCAATGACGCGGTCTCCGCCGTCATCACCGCCGCCTCCAACATTGCCGCCGAATTCAGCGCGGTCGACGATCACTATCTCAACGCGCGGGCGGATGACGTTCATGCGGTCGGGCGGCAGATCTGCCTCGTGTTGCTCGGGCAGGACGATGTCAGCCTCGAAAACATACCCGAAGGGGCTATCCTGATTGCCGATGACATCGGCGCCTGGGATCTGGCACGCGCGCCGCTGAAGCGTATCGGCGGCGTGGTGTGCGGCCATGGCGGCGCCACCTCGCACATCGCCATCATTGCCCGCTCGCACGGCATTCCGGCAGTGCTCGGCCTCGGCGGCCAGGTGAATGCCTTGCGTACTGCGCGAGACGTCGCGCTCGACGGCAATGCCGGCCATGTGATCATCGACCCCGACGAGGCGACCCGCGCCGATTTCGCCGGCCGCGTCGAAGCGGCGGCAAAGGAGCGCGCCGGACTGACCATCTTCAAGACGGTGACGCCGAAGCTTGCCGACGGCAGGATCATCGAGGTCGCGGCCAATATCGGCTCACTCGAGGAAATCGAAGCGGCGCAAGAGGCTGGTGCCATGGGCATCGGCCTGTTCCGCACCGAGCTTTTGTTCATGCGCCATATGCATCTGCCCTCGGAAGACATGCAGGCCGAGACCTATGCGGCGCTGGCCAAGGCTTTTGCGCCTTATCCGGTCATTGTACGCACGCTCGACATCGGCGGTGACAAGCCGATTGCCGGCATCGAATTTCCCGACGAGGAAAACCCCTTCCTCGGCTGGCGCGGCATCCGCATGTGTCTCGACCGGCCCGACATCTTCAAGCGCCAACTGCGGGCGCTGCTGCGCGCAGCCGTGCACGGCAACATCAAGGTGATGCTGCCGATGGTGTCCGACCTCTCGGAGGTCAGGCAGACGCGCGTGCTGGTTGACGAATGCACGGCCGAGCTGAAAGCCGAAGGCGTGCCGCATGCGACCTTCGATCTCGGCGTAATGATCGAAACCCCGGCCGCCGTGCTGATCGCCCCGACGCTGGCCAAGGAGGTTGCTTTCTTCTCGATCGGCACCAACGATCTGACCCAGTACATCATGGCCGCCGACCGGCTCAATCCGACGGTCGCCAAGCTCAACGATGTCACCAATCCGGCCGTCATGTCGGCGATCGAAATGACGGCAAAAGCCGGCGTCGCCGCCGGTATCATGGTCGGCATGTGCGGTGAGGCGGCCGGCCGTCCCGATCTCATTGCGACCTTCGTGAAGATGGGGCTGACCGAACTCTCGATGAGCCCGGCTTCCATCCAGCGCGCCAAGAAAGCGATCATGGCCATGGCCGCTGAAGGCTAGCCCAGGCCGGCCAACTACGGCAGATGGGCAAGCAAGGTGGCGAACACCGGTGTCAGTTCAGCGATCGGGTTTGCCTTGGCGCAGGCCTGAACGATGCGGTCGTGGCGGATATCCGCCGCCAGGATCGCGATCTCCAGCATATCCGGCTCCGGCGCGCCGTGCCTGCCGGCGGTGGCCAGGCCGCAGGCCAAAGCGAGCGGTGCCAGGCAGCTTACGTCAAGTGCGCTGCTGCCCACCACCGCCGGCGTTTCGGACACCGTTTCGGCAAAGCGGACCGGACGCTGGCCGAGGCACTCGACCAGCAGCGCCGAACAGGTGGCCGCGATTGCCTGCAGTCCGGCACCTGGCGCGGCCAACGCGGCCAGCAGATCGCCATGCCGCTTGCGCATCGTGGCATGGACGGCCGCGAAATCGGCTTCGTGGATGCGGGCACTGTCGATGTTCAGACCGGCAAGCACCGCCTTGGTCAGATAATACATATCGCGCCGAAACAGGCGCTCGGCGCCCAGTTGGCGATCCTCGTTGCCGACCGGGAAATAGGTGCCGAGGCCCTTCACCGTGGTGCCGTCCACCTTGATCGGGCGCTCATGCGGGACGAAAGCTTCAGCGATCGACAGCGCTTCGTCGACGGCACTCGCGGCATGGCTGAGCAGGCCTTCGATGCCCTTGCCTGGAAACGGCGGCAGATGGCTGGTTGCTTCGCGCAGGATGCTGGTATTGCCGCTGCCGTCATGGCGGCTCTGGCGGATGATTTCGCGGACTTCCCGCAGCCGGTCCTTCAGATTGACGCGGACATCCTCGGAGATTTGTCGGAGCATCGCGGATCGCCTTGAAATTTGCTGCGGATAGCCGCCAACCGGGGCAGCCGCCACTCTCTACATTGCTCCTATCGATTGGTAGATCAATAGGCGATACTAGACCAGCATGCAGAATCGGCGGCGGCGCGCTCGTCCGTCGCCGCAGGGGGAGAGACAGACTTGGGCAGACGACGACAGGGCGAAAGCGAAGACGGTCGAGGCGAGGCAACCGAGCAGGTCGCCAGCGAAAGCCGGACGGATCGCCTCAGGATTCGCGCCGCCTGGATGTATTTCGTCGAACAGATGACGCAGAACGAGATCGCCGACGTGCTCGGCGTCGGTCGCGTCACCATCGTGCGCATGCTGGCGGATGCCCGGGCGCGCAACGAAGTGAAGATCACCATCGAGAGCGAATTGTCGGAAATCGTGCGGCTTGAGCGCGCGCTGGAGAAGACGTTCGGGCTGCAGCAGGCGCTGGTGGCGCCGCTTTCGGCACCCGATGCCGATCCGATACCAGCGATCAGCGCCAAGACCGGCAGTTTCCTGTCGGACACGATGAAGTCCGGGATGCGGGTCGGCGTCGGCTGGGGGCAGACGCTGTTCTCGAGCCTGCCCTTCATCAGCGCCAAGTCGCTCACCGACTTCAAGGTGATTTCGCTGCTTGGCGGCGTCGGCGTCGTGCGCCGGGTCAACCCAGCCGAGTTCGCCTGGCGCTTCGCTCAGATATTCCAGGGCGACGGCTATCTGATGCCGACACCAGCCGTCGTCGACAGCGTCGAGACCAAGATCGCACTGATCGAGCGCTGCGGCCTGCAGGAGATTTTCGAAATGGCCGACGTGCTCGATGCCGTTCTGCTGAGCGTCGGCGGGATCGCCTCCGCCACCACCTTCTCTCGTGGCGGCTTTCTCAAGGAGGCGGATCGGGAGGCCCTGCTTGCGCGTGGCGCCGTTGGTGACCTCCTGTTCCATTTCTTCGACCGCAATGGCGATCTGGTCGACCATCCGGTCAACAGCCACGTGATGTCGGTGGATGTCGACCGTCTGCGCAAGGCGCCGATCCGCATCCTCACTTCCGGTGGCGAGGAGAAAACCGAAGCGCTGCTCGGCGCCATGACCCTCATCGCCCCAACCATCCTGATCACCGACGAGGAGAGCGCGCGGCGCATGCTGGAAGCGGTCAGCGGAAGCTGAAGCTGTCCGTGATGTAGTCCGGCCAGGCCTGCTGTTCGTCGAAAACAGCGGCGAGATCCGGTGTGTCCGCCAGTATTCCGCTCAGCACCAGCGCGGTGGCGATGCCGGTGCTGTTTCCCCCCGATATATCGTGTTCGACGCTGTCGCCGACACAGACCACGGTGCCGCGGTCCGGCTCGCCGGCCAGCGCCAGCGCGGCGTCGAAAATCGCCTTGTCGGGCTTGCCGATGCGGGTAACGCTGCCGCCCAGGCTTTCATAGAGATCGGCCAGACGGCCGGCGCCGAAGCGAGGGCCAACGGCCGTCAGCATGATGATGTCGGGATTGGTGCAGAAACACGGCACCCGCCGCTCTGCAGCCGGCGCGAACAGCCTGCGATAATGCTCGAGGTCAAAGCGGTCACCCTCGCTGGCCGCGATCAGCACCAGTTCGGCCTCATCGCCGGACCCGGTCAGCACAAAAGGCAGGCCCTCGATCGCGGAGCGGTCAGCTTCACGGCTGATCAGCAGGCATTTTGTCCCTGGGCGCAGCTTCCCCGACGTCGCCATCTCCCTGAAGGATCGCCACGCCACCTCGCCGGAAGAAACGAAATGATCCCAGCTTCCCGCTTCGAAGCCGAGTTTTATGAGCCGGCTTTCATTGGGTCGTGCCCGCCTGCCGGAGTTCGAAACCAGCACCACGGTCTTGCCGGCGCGCTTCAGCGCCGACAGCGCTGCCACCGCGCCCGGATAGGGCCGTGTGCCGTCATGCAGCACGCCGAACTGGTCGAGCAGGAACACGTCGTAGCGCTCCGCCAGCGGCCCGATGCCGTCGAGACGTTCGATCGTTTTCGCGCTCATAGGAGTCCTGCCCGGCTTGCACCCATCAGCGCCAGCCGCGCCGTGCCGGCGGCGGCCTCGTCGGAAAGCGCGGGCAGGAAATCGACGCCGAGCCTGCGCCGCCGGATTGCCGTCCAGGCTGGGTTCGCCGCCCCGCCTCCGACGCTCCTGACCGATATCAGCGCGGGCGCGCCGAGTTCGGCAAGCCTGTCATAGCCGAGCGCTTCGATCGCGGCGATGCCTTCGAACATCGCTTTCAGATAATCGGCGTCGTCCGCCGGCCGGGGTGCAAGGCGAGGCGGCAGCGCCGGATCGGCGATCGGAAATCGTTCGCCCGTGGCGGGAAGCGGATAGTAATCGAGGCCGGTGTCGGTCTCCGGGTCGATTTTTGCGCTGAGTTCGATGATACGGGCGAGCGGAAAATGCTGAGCCAGCACCTTGCCGCCGGAATTCGACGCACCGCCTGCCAGCCAGGCGTTGCCGAGCCGGTGGCTGTAGATGCCGAAGCGCGGCGCCGAAATCGGCCGGTCGGACAGGATCTTGATGGTCAGCGAGGATCCCAGCGCGGTGACGCCGTCGCCGATCGCGGCAGCACCGGTCGCCAGGAACGAGGCGCAGCCATCCGTGGTTCCGGCGACGACGGCCACATCGCGCGGCAAGCCGAACAGTTCCCCGGCTTCCGCGGTGAGGGCGCCGGTGACTTCGCCCGGCTCGACCACGCGCGGCAGCAACTCCACGCGCATTCCGGTCGCGGCGATCCATTCCGGCCAGCGGCGGGCCTCGACATCATAGCCTGTCTTCAGGGCATTGTTCTCGTCGCTGACGTCGAAGCGGCCGGAGAAGTTTCCGGCAATCCAGTCGGCCTGATGCAGCACCGCCGCAATGCCCGGCAGATGCTGGAAGCGCAGGGCCTTGGCGAGGCCGGATGTCGCTCCGTGCGCTGCACTTGCAGCCGGCGCGGTGCGGTCGATCGCGGCCAGAATGTCGTCGTCATCGACCTTGTCGTTGTACATCAGCGGTTCGGCCAGCGGCCGCCCGGCGGCGTCGACCGGCAGCAGCGTGCCGGAGGTGCCGTCGATGGCGATGGCGCGGACCGCCGTGCGGTCGATGCCGGAAAGCAGGTCCGTCAGCACCGCCTTGACCGCTTGCCACCATGCCGTGGGGGCTCGGTCATCGCGGCCAAACCTGTCGAGTGGAACGGCCGAATGCCCGGCTATGGAAAAATCCGGGCGCATGGCGACGGCGCGCGCACCTGATGTGCCTAGGTCGATGCCGATGACAAGTGGCATCATGTCCATGCTAGCCGCCAGCCGCGTTGAGCTTCTGGCGATATTGCTCGGCGTCCCAGTTGACCAGCTCGTCATTCTCGGAAGCGGTGAGATAGTTCAGCCGTGCGGCGACGTCGATGCGCGCCGTCACGTCGGCGAGGCAGCGTTGCATGGCATCGGCGCCGGCACTGGCGTCGCCGCGCATCAGCACGCCTGCGCCGGGAAACAGGATCGCCGCAGGCGACGTGTCCAGTCGTGCAATGACATCGGCCACCGCCTCGCCCGGTTTCGCCACGATGGAGCCCTGGCCGAGGAAGATGACGTGGTCCGGATAGAGGCTGCCGGCCTGCGCCATGCGGCGGCTCTCAGGGTCGAGCGCAACCGCATGCGCTTCGACATCGGCCGGCAATCTGTAGAAGCTGTCGCCGGCAAGCGCCGCCAAGGCATCGAGGTCGGGTGCGGCGGTCGCGCGCGCCGGCCGGGCCAGCAATGACCTGATACGGCGCAGCAGAAGCTCCGCCCCGGCGACGGTTTCGGCGGCGACGACCAGCCCGTGATTGCCAAGGATCAGCACGTCGACACCAGGCCGCAGTTTTTCAGCAATGCCGCGTGCAAGCGGCAGGCCGGGCCGGAAATAGGGCACATAGGCCCAGTCGATGCCATCGAGCCGCCTGGCGACCTCGGCCTCGCCATCGGCCTGCACGGCAAGCGAGATGGTGTCGACGCAATGGACGTGAAGAACCACGCGCTGCGGCATCAGGGCGTGCACCGTGGTCTCGATCGACGGCCGCAGGCCGCGCGGGTTGAGCGCTGCAATGGTGAAACCCTGCGGCTGGTCGGCGGCGCGATCGCGCTGTTCGACGGCTCTCAGCAACGGCGCCATCGCCACCGGCACCATGATGTCATCGACCAGCGCGTCCTTCAGCCAGGTGCCGGAGGCCTTGATCCACAGCGTGTCGCCGGCTTTCAGCGAGGTGTTGCCGCCTGCCGCCTGGGTCAGATGCGGGCTCTGCCCGATGCTGGCCGAAAGCGCCCGTAAGGCCGCCAGTTCCTGCGCGTCAGCTTGGGTCGCCATGGCGCTTTTCCTCCAACGGCTCGGCCGTGTCCTGCGCGAAATCCCGTTGCCGGGGTCGAATTGGCGCTGATATCGCAGATACGAGTGATCTACGTCAATAGTGATCTAGTATCATCAAAACCCGCTTGCAATCCGGCTAATGTTGAGTAAGTTGCGCCAACTGCCATGGAAATGGCATCCGGGAGGAAAGAATTGATAGACTCCGGCCGCCAGCGTCAGATCGTCGAACTGCTGCGGGATCGTCCGTTCGCTTCGGTGCGCGAGCTGCAGGAACGGCTTGGCGTTTCAGCCGCGACGGTCAGGCGCGATATCGACAGGATCGACGAAGCCGGCGAAGCGCGGAAGGTCTATGGCGGCATCTCGGCGCTCGACGGCGCTTCCCAGGCCGGTGTCGCCTACGCCCGGCCCTATGACGAGAACCGCGACCTTGCGGTCGAGGCCAAGCGGCAGATCGCCGCTCTCGCGGCGACCATGGTGCGTGACGGCGACGCCGTCATCGTGCATGGCGGCTCGACCTGCTTCCATCTCGGGGTCAAGCTCGCCGAGCGCAACATCCGCCTCTACACCAACTCGATGCCGCTGGCGGCCTATCTCAGCGACCACGGCCATTGCAGCCTGACGGTTGCGGGCGGTGATCTGCATCGCGAACCCGGCATCATTCATTCGCTCACCCAGGCCGTGCCCTTCTACGCCTCCAAATTCTTTCTCGGCGCGCAAGGCCTTGGCCAGGAAGGCGTGATGGAATCGCACCCGCTGCTGGTGCGCTCGATCGTCGATCTCAGCCTCTGCGCCGACCAGATCGTGGTGCTGGCCGACAGCCGCAAACTGTCGATCCACGCGCGCAATGTCGCGCTCCCGCTTTCCCGCATCGGCACGCTGGTCACCGACGACGGTCTTTCCGATGCCGATGCGCGCATGCTGGAAGACGCCGGCGTCATGGTGCGGATAGCCTCGGGAGCCATCCAGTGAAGGTGGCTGTCCTCGATTTCGGCAAGACCAATTCGAAGCTGTTCGTCTTCGGCCAGGACGGGCGCATTGTCGACGAGCGCCGGACCCAGCCGAAATGGGTGCGCCAAGGCGGCTTCAGCGTGCTCGACGAGGCGGCGCTCCACCATTGGGCGCTCAGCGCCGTTGCCGATGCGGTCGATGGTCATGGAGTGGAAGGGGTCATGGTCTCGGGCCATGGCTGCACCTTTGCCTTGGTCGACGAGGCGGCGCTGACGCATCCGATCCTCGATTACGAGCAAGAGCCGCCGGCCGAGATTGCCGCGCGGATCGATCGCCGCATTCCGGGCTTTGCCGAGACCTTCTCGCCGCGGTTGCCGCTGGGCTTCAACTACGGCCGCCACATGCTGTGGCTGCAGGAGGTCGAGCCCGACGCGTTCGCCGCGTCGAAATCGATCCTCGGCTATCCGCAATATTGGAGCTGGCGCCTTGGCGGACGGGCGGTCTCGGAAGTATCCTATCTCGGCTGCCATTCGCATTTGTGGGCGCCGCGCCGCCAAGATTTTTCCTCGCTGGTCGACGCGCAGGGCTGGCGTGACCGGATGCCTGCCTTCGAGCGCGCCGGCACCGTTATCGGCGAGCAGCGCCTCGGCGCTGCGGCAAGCCCGATCGCCATCCACAACGGCGTCCATGACTCGAATGCGGCGCTGCATGCCTATCGCCGGCAGGAGCTTGGCCCGGTCACCGTCGTTTCTACCGGCACCTGGGTCGTCGTGCTCAATCCGTCCTGTCCCCTCGACGCGCTCGACCGGGACCGCGACATGCTGGTCAATGTCGATGTCGGCGGCGGCCCAGTGCCGACCATCCGCTTCATGGGCGGGCGTGAATTCGCAACCATCAGCGCCGGCTGGCAAGGCGAGATCGCCGGCCCGGCGGTGCAGCGGGTGATCGATGCCGGCATCATGGCGCTGCCGAGCTTCGCGCCGGGCGGGCCGATGGCGGGGCATTCCGGCCGACTGGCGGGGCGCGCGCCCAATGCCGAGGAACGCGCGGCTACGGCGCTGCTCTACGTCGCGCTGATGGTCGATCTGTCGCTCGATCTCATCCATTCGAACAACACGGTGATCGTCGATGGCGGGCTGAACACGGGCGGTCTGCTCGCCGGACTGCTGGCGCAATTGCGTCCCGACCAGGCTTTCCTGCAGGGCGCCACGCTGGAGGGCAGTGCCACCGGTGCAGCGGCGCTCGCCTTCGAGAGCGTTGAGCGCGAATTCGCCGCCGAAGTTCCGGAGCCGGTGCGCGCGTCGCGTTTCACCGGGTTGGCAGGCTATCGCGGCAATTGGCGTGCCGCCACCATGGACCGGGGCGTCGCTGGTGCGGTGGCGGGAGGCGCGCGATGAGTGCGATTGCCAAGGCCGAGACGGTGCGCCAGCCGGTGCTGGAGATGCGCCACATCTCCAAGACGTTCGGCACCATCCGTGCCTTGCACGATGTCTCGCTCAGCGTCCATGCCGGCGAGCTGCACGCCTTGATGGGCGAGAACGGCGCCGGCAAGTCGACATTGATGAAAGTGCTTTCAGGCGCCTATCGGCCGGATGCCGGCGGTGAGATCCTGATCGACGGCATGCCGGCCGCGACCGGCGATCCGATCAAGGCGCGCGCCAGCGGCGTCGCGGTGATCTATCAGGAGCTGTCGCTGGCGCCCAATCTGACGGTGGCGCAGAACATCTTCCTCGGCAACGAGCCGCGACGCTTCGGCATCGTCGATCGTGACCAGTGCACCCGGCGCGCCAGGGAGATCATCGCGCGTCTGGGCGTCTCCTTTTCGGCCCGCGACATGGTCTCCAGCCTGTCGCTCGGCGAGCGCCAATTGGTCGAGATCGCCCGCGCGCTGTCGACCAATGCGCGCATCATCGTCATGGACGAGCCGACGACGTCGCTGACCTCGCGCGAGACCGACCGGCTGTTCGAGGTCATCGCGACGCTGAAATCGCAAGGCATCGCCATCATCTACATCAGTCACCGCATGGAAGAGGTCTACCAGCTTGCCGATCGCGTCAGCGTGCTGCGCGACAGCGGTTATGTCGGTACGCTCGAACGTGCCGACCTCAGCGCCTCGCGCCTCGTCTCGATGATGGTCGGCCGCGATCTGTCGGCTTTCTACAAGAAGGATCATCGGCCGCCGGACGAAAAGCGCGCGGTGGCGCTCTCGGTGCGTGGCATGTCCGACGGCCGTCTCCTGAAAGACTGTTCGTTCGACCTGCACAAGGGCGAGGTGCTGGCGCTGGCGGGTCTGGTCGGTTCCGGCCGTACCGAGCTTGCGCGGCTGATCTTCGGCGCCGACAGGCGCGTGTCAGGCACGCTGGAACTCGACGGCAAACCTGTAACCATCGGCTCGCCGCGCGAGGCGCTCGATGCCGGCATCGCCTATCTGACCGAGGACCGCAAGGAACTCGGCCTGTTCCTCGACATGTCGATTTCCGACAACATCAGCATGGGCGTGCTGGCGCGGGATTCGCGCGCCGGCGGCTTGCGCGACTTCGCGGCCGCCGAAAGGCGCGCTTCCAAGGCCGTTGCCGGTCTCTCCATCCGCACCAGTTCGGTGCAGGCCAATGCCGGCTCGCTGTCGGGCGGCAACCAGCAGAAGGTGCTGCTCGCCCGCCTGCTCGAAACCGAGCCGAAGGTCGTCATCCTCGACGAGCCGACCCGCGGCGTCGATGTCGGGGCGAAATCGGAAATCTACCGGCTGATCGACAATCTCGCCAAACAGGGCATCGCCATCCTGATGATCTCCAGCGAACTGCCCGAGGTGATCGGCGTCGCCGACCGCGTGCTGGTGATGCGCGACGGCACGATATCGGGCGAGGTGACGGCATCGCAAGGCGAACCGCTAAGCCAGGAAAAAATCATGGAACTTGCAACGGGAGCGGCTCAGCAATGACCGACAAGGCGACCGAGATCAGCGCAGGCGGCCAGGCCACCGGCACCAGCCGACGGTTGCGCACGGCTTTCGCTGCCCTTGGCATGCTGCCGGTGCTGATCCTGCTGGCGGCCGGCTTCCAGTTCCTGAACCCGCGCTTCCTGACCGAGACCAACCTGTTGATCGTCACCCAGCAGTCGTCGATCAACATCGTGCTGGCGGCCGGCATGACCTTCGTCATCCTGACCGGCGGTATCGACCTGTCCGTCGGCGCCATCCTGGCCGCATCGGCGATGGTGGCGGTGATGGTGTCGCTGGTGCCCGACTGGGGTTTGCTCGGTGTGCCGGCGGCCATTCTGGTCGGCCTCGGCTTCGGCCTCATCAACGGGCTGCTCATCGCCTATATCAAGCTGCCGCCCTTCATCGTCACGCTGGGTTCGCTGACCGCGGTGCGCGGCGTCGCCCGCCTGCTCGGCCAGGACACCACGGTGTTCAATTCGGACCTGCCGTTCGATTTCATCGGCAACGGTTCGCTGTTCGGCATTCCGTGGCTGGTCATCATCGCGCTGTCGGTGGTGGTGCTGTCCTGGCTGGTGCTCAAGCGCACCGTGCTCGGCACCTGGATCTATGCCGTCGGCGGCAATGCCGAAGCGGCGCGGCTGACCGGCATCAAGGTGCCGCTGGTGCTGCTCTTCGTCTATGGCATTTCCGGCCTGCTGGCCGGCCTTGGCGGCGCCATGTCGGCGGCCCGGCTCTATGCCGCCAACGGGCTGCAGCTCGGGCAGTCCTATGAACTCGACGCCATTGCCGCTGTCATCCTCGGCGGCACCAGCTTCGTCGGTGGCGTCGGCTCGATCTGGGGTACGCTGATCGGCGGCCTGATCATCGCGGTGCTCTCCAACGGGCTCATCTTGGCCGGTGTCTCCGACATCTGGCAGTACATCATCAAGGGATTGGTCATCATCGTGGCGGTCGCCCTCGACCGCTACAGGCTCCAGGCAGGAGCAAGAACGTGATTGACCTTAGTCGCCGGCGTCAACGACCGGTTTCATGTAACGCACCGTGAGAGGCGCGGGGCAATCGGAGGAAAGCAATGAAGACCATCGCCAAACTGCTCTGCGGCGTCGCACTCGCGTCGCTCGCCATCGCGCCTGCTTCGGCCAAGGACCTCAATAAGGTCGGCATCTCGGTCGGCCTGCTCGGCAATCCCTTCTTCGTCGCCACCATCAAGGGCATCGAGGACGCGGCCAAGAAGATCAACCCAAAGGTCGAGGTGACCTCGGTGTCGGCCGACTATGACCTCAACAAGCAGGTCTCGCAGGTCGATTCGTTCATCGCCGCCGGTGTCGACGTGATCATGCTCAATGCCGTCGACGCCAAGGCGATCGCGCCGGCGGTGAAGAAGGCACAGGCTGCGGGTATCGTCGTTGCCGCCTTCGACGTTTCGGCGCCGGGCGCCGACGTGACCGTGATGACCAACAACGTCAAGGCCGGCGAAGAGGCCTGCCAATACCTGGTCGACCACACCGGCGGCAAGGGCGACTACGTCATCCTCAACGGACCGGCATCGTCGTCGATTCTGGAGCGGGTGAAGGGCTGCAAGAACGTGCTGGCGCAGCATCCCGACATCAAGATCCTCTCCGACGACCAGAATGCCGAAGGCTCGCGCGACGGCGGCCTGAAGGTGTTCCAGTCGCTGCTCACCCGCTTCGACAAGATCGATGCGGTGTTTGCCATCAACGATCCGACGGCGATCGGCGCCCAGCTTGCCGCCAAGCAGCTCAACCGCTCGGAGTTCATCTTCACCGCCGTCGACGGCGCGCCCGATATCGAGAAGGAACTCTCCTCCGGCACCTCGATGATCAAGGCCTCGGCCTCGCAGGATCCCTATGTGATGGCCGGCCAGTCGCTGACGATGGCGGCCGAACTGTTGGCCGGCAAGAAGCCGGCGGAGCCGACCGTCCTGCTCGACCCGAAGCTCATCACGGCCGAGAACCTGAAGGACTACAAGGGCTGGACCGCAGCCCGCTAAATCCTCCCAAGGCCGGTGGGGGGGGGGGGGGGGGGGGGGGCGCGGCGGCGGGGGGGGGGGGGGGGGGGGGGGGGGTGGAGGAGTGGGGGGGGGGGCAGGGTCTCGAGGGGGGGGCGGTGGGGGGGGGCGGTGGGGGGGGGGGGGCGGGGGGCGGGT